>CAZZVD010000065.1:0-21182 GCA_964657465.1 uncultured Acetobacteraceae bacterium
TCGACGCAGGAAAGCTGAAAATCACCGCCGGCCACTTCGACATCCTCACCGGGGCCGTCACTCTGCTGCAGGACTGACTGGTTGGGCGGACGCGGTGAATTCCCACATCTCCCGACTGGAAAACGTCGTGAGATATTGGGCGTCCGACTTGGTGCACGCTGGGGGCTGTTAGCCCGCATTTCGCGCAGTCTGTCCCGTTACGAATGACGGGTGCCCCACATCTCGCTCGTTTTTCGCGAGATGTGGGATTCCACAGCTGTCCACCGGCTACTCTCCCCTGGAAACAGGTTTTGAACGACGGTCGTATGCACCGTCCACTAGCCCGGATTTCTCGCCACGACTGTCCAGAGACAACCACAATGCCCCCACCCCTGGACGGGTGCCCCAGGTTCGCCGACCGGCGTACGTGGGCTGAATATGGTGTTATTCGAATGATTTTACGTATTTAGTAAGAACTTTGGATGGCGCTTCGCCCCGTTCTGTTCAGCCCACGTACGCTGGTGCGACCGGATTTCCTGTTCCGCAACACCGGACACACCCCGGTGTGCGGTTTTCATTGAGGAAAACCGCATGGAGCTTGTCAACGCCACCAGACTCAACAGGAAATCCGGGGAACATGGGGCACCCGTCCAGGGATTACGGCATTGTGGTCGGAAGCTGAGGGTTGTGGTGAGAAATGCGGGCTAGGGGTATGGGCTAGGGGCAGAGGGTCGTGGAATCCCACATCTCGCGAAAAACGAGCGAGATGTGGGGCACCCATCATTTGTTACGGGCGTTACGGGACAGGCAGTGAGAAGTGCGGGCCAGTGACGCATTCACCTGGGGATAAGAACCCGTCCAGGGGTTAGCTAGTTTCCGTGAACGTAGGTGGAGTATTGCTTGTCGACAATCCCGAGATTACGGGCCAGGCCTAACTTGGCCTGATTGTGCTGGCTGGTGGTGTTTACCAGGGTTGTCTCGGCATTCGCCAGGGTCGCCTGTGCCTGCACCACCGGCAAGTTGTCTTCCACGCCAGCCGCGAACCGATCCGTCACCTGTTCCAATGCCTTGCGCGCCAGATCCACGTTGCTTTGCGCCACGTGCACCAACTCGGTCGCTGACTGTACATCGAGGATGCTGTCCCGCAACTGCTGGTTGATTTGTTCCTTTAGCCCAGCGAGTTGTTGATTCAAGCTGTTGAGATTGGCGGCTGCGACGTCGCGATCGCCGCGAAATTTGGCTTCCTGGAATATCGGTACATTGAGCGAGCCGGCGGCCACAAACGTGCCGTGGTAAAGGCCACCGGTCACGCCGGTCACCCCGTAGTTGCCGTTGACGCTTAACGTGGGCAGCCTTTCCCACTTCGCTGCCTTGCGCTGCAACTGGGCCGCCCGGATCTGCGCCTGCAAGCCCTGATAATCCTGCCGGTTCTGGTAGGCCATCCGCTTGGCTTCGTCAATGTTCATGGTCGCCAAATCGGCGTAGGGCGCCGTGTCAGTTAACTGGATGTCCTGTTCGGCCGGTAAGCCGATTTCGCGGTTCAGCGCGATCTTGGCCTTCCTGAAGTTCACTTCGGCGGTGATCACGCTTTGCTGCTGCGTTTGCTGTTGCACCCGCGCCCGCAGTTCATCCAGATTGGCGGCTATGCCCGCCTGGTGCGCGGCCACCGTTTGATCCAGCAGCAGCTGGTCTGCCCGCAGAAGGGCTCGTGCGTTTTCTACCTGGGCGCCCAGCGCAATCGCCTGCAGATAGGCGTTGCCAACGGTCAAAACCACCAACCCGCGGGACGACTGCTTGCTGTAGTAAGCGGCGCGCTCACTTTCCCTGGCTGCCCGGTACAGATCAATATTGTTAAGACTGAAGAGGGTCTGCGAGTAGTTCACCAGGGCGTCGGTGACGTTGACCTTGACCACGGTGGAAAATCCCGTGAAATCGAGGCCAGGAAAGAGTGGGGCAATTCTGCTCAGGAGGTTGGGTGAAAAGCCAATCGCCGCCAGGTTGATCTGGTGCGCGCCGGAATCAGCCTGGGCGGTGATGGTGGGCAACAGGGGTTGCAGTTGCTGCAGGGTCCGCGCCTGCGCGCTGCGTTCCTGCGCCTTTGCTTCCACCAGCGCCAGATTGTGCTCGATGCCCATGGCAATCGCCTGGTTGAGCGTCAACGGCTTGACCCCGTCGACTGGCGGCAGGGTAGACACGCTGCCGTAATAGGGGCTCTGGGCAGAACTTTGATTCGCTGATTGCGCGGATGACATAGCAGAGAACAGTAAACCTGCTGCGCAGACTGCCCACACGCGCCGCGATGAGATGGTCATTATGCGGGGTCGTTCCTCTCCGTTCTGCTCTTTAGATCGCCTGAGTGGCCTCAGGTTGCCTAAAGTTGCCGCCTCCTTTCATCCTACTCGTCCCGCTTACTCGGCATCAGGATGCACGTGCTTTTGGGCGGCGGCGATGACCTTCTCGGCGGCCAGCGGCGGGACCACATCGTAGCGAGCCGCTTCCATGTGAAAGCTGCCCAGGCCCTGGGTCAACGACGTGAGCGTCGTGCCATAGCTAAGCATCTCTGCCATTGGGACTTCCGCCCGGATGGTAGTGGTTCCGCGGCCACTTTCCATCCCCTGAATGCGTCCCCGGCGGGCTGTGAGGTCCGCTGTCAGGACACCGGTACAGGCTTCAGGCGCTTCAATCTCCACGCGCATCAGGGGCTCCAGCAAAACGGGTCGCGCCGTTTCCATGCAGCTGCGAAACGCCAGCCGCCCCGCCAGGCGGAAGGAAAGCTCATTCGAGTCCACATCGTGGTAGCTGCCGTCGTACAACACGACCCGGAAGTCCACGATGGGGAAGCCGGCCAGCCACCCCCGCGCCGCCGCTTCCTGAATACCTTTCTCGACTGCCGGGATGAAGGGGCGGGGAATGGCGCCGCCAGAGATTTGGTTGACGAACTCGAAGCCCGCCCCCAGCGGGAGCGGCTCCAGGCGGATCGAGCAATCGCCAAACTGCCCGTGCCCCCCGCTTTGTTTCTTGTGTCGCCCCTGGGCTTCTGCCGTTGCCCGGATGGTTTCGCGGTAAGGAACTTTCGGCGCTTTGAGCGTGACATCGGTGTGGTAGCGGCGATGCAGCCGATGCACGATCGACTCGATATGCGGCTGACCCGAGCCGGCGAGGAGGAACTCGTGGGTCGCCTCATCGCGATAGAACCGGACCATCAGATCTTCTTCCATCAGTTTGTGGACTGCCGGCGCCAGCTTTTCTTCATCGGCACGGGTTTTCGGTTCGATGGCATAGGTGACAGCCGGCTCTGGCATGGTCACTGGATCGAAATAGATCTCATGTCCGGCATCGCCCAGCGTGTCCCCGGTGAAGGTCTCGCGCAGCTTGGCCACCGCGCCGATGTCCCCGGCATGCAGCTCTGCCACCGGGGTGGCGGTTCGGCCTTGCATGACCACCAGGTGCGCCAGCCGCTCCGGGCTGCGATGCGTGTAGTTGGTCAGCACGGCATCTGTCCTGCCTACACCGGAGAAGACCTTAAAGAAGGAAATGCGGCCGGTGAATGGGTCGGACATGGTCTTGAACACATAGAGCGACAGCGGTTCCCGGTCGTCCACTTTGCGCAGGACCATCTCGTTCACCGGCGTAATTTCGTCATCGGTGGCTATACTCGCGAGCAACGGTGCGTGGCCGTTGGCTCCATCTCTGGCATCGATGCCAGCGGTTGCCATGGCGCCGCGCGCCGCGACTGGCATGCGCTCCACCGGCGACGGCGCATACAGCTGTAGAAAATTCAGCAGGTGGTCGCTCCCGATATTGCGCAATCCGCTGGCAAACAGTACGGGAAAGATACGATCCTCGCGAATGGCATCGTGCAGCGCGACGATGAGGTGTTTGTCGGGAATGGTTCCTTCGCGGAAAAACTCTTCCATCAACTCGTCTTTACCTTCGGCCACCAATTCCACCAGCTCCTGATGAGCGGCCACCGCCTCTTCGCGCATGCGTACCGGAATTTCTGACAACCGTCCGCGGCCTGTTCCATCCGGTTCGTAGACGAAGGCTTCCATCGTGACCAGATCGACGACGCCGCGGAAGTTCGTATGTTGGCCGTGACCATCGACGATTGGCAGCTGCACCGGGACGACTTGCCGTCCGAAGCTTTCGCGTAAGGCTGCGAGCGTGCGCGCGCGGTCGGCTCGCGAATGATCCATTTGATTAACGACGATGGCGCGCGGCAAGTCGAATTCTTCGGCGAAGTGCCACACTCGCCGCGTCATGGCTTCGACTCCGCACGTTGCGTTGACCACCAGCAGCGCGGCCTCGACTGGGAGCAGGGCAGCGCGCGCTTCGTGCACAAACATGGGGAAGCCGGGGGTATCGACGAAGTTGATTTTTACGTCGTGCCACTCGGCGAAGGCGAGTGCGTTTTGCATGGTGGTGCGGCGGGCCACGTCTTCTTCATCGTAGGCAGTGACCGCGCTGCCATCATCGACGCGCCCCAGGCGCTCAGTCATTTTTGCGGCTTGCAGAAGAGCGGAGAGCAAGGTGGTTTTGCCGCAGTGGGCATGCCCCACCAGAGCAACGTTACGAATGTCGGGCCCTTGATAGACCTTTAATGAACGATTCATGCGTACCAGCCCAGGCGAAGCTTCTGGAGTGCTGATCGCAGACCAAAATTCTCTGCACGCGAGCGGTCTGCTTCTTTGCGGGACCCGATAGTAGCACAGACTTCATCGCGCTTACTTCCGGGGAAATGCAAAATTCATCTACGTTCCAATTCCGCGCGTTGCCGCCGCAGATTCCAAATGAAGATGCCGACTCGTACCAGCAGAATGACCAATAAGGCGATCGCCAGGGCTGCGGACTGGCCGTGCACGCCACCATGGCGTAGCAGGAGCCCAAGCGCCCCCAGAACAGCAACGATGAACACGCCAAAGGTCAACAAATCAGTACGGGTTTTCATTTCATCTCTTCCTCGGCCTGCCTCGGCCGGCTTGCCAGTGTTGGGATTCGGCATTGCGTGCGCCGCGCGACAAGCGCACGTAAAAAATGATCGCGATGCCGGCAAAGGTGGCCATCGCGATCATGGAACTTAGTTGAAAGCGAAAGAGCACGGCTCCTGGGCTGGACGGATGGCCGCCCGGCAGCGCGGCCTCGAGTAACAGGAAGACCAGGCACCCGGCTGCGGCCGCCCCTGCCAGGCTGAGTACGATCTTGAGCGTAGAACGTCCCATCCCCCACCGGAAGCCTGCATCATATCGCATCCCCTCCACCCAGGGGTCGACCCATTACAATTGAGTTTGTTTCAAGGTCTAACCAGTGAAGGGCAACCAACATGCAAGCTGATGCAGTTACGCCGAAGACCGGGTTTCGCACGCTGTTGCTTTTGAGCGCCGCAACAGCATTGATGCCGTTCGCCGGCGCACAAACGACGCCGGTGCATGACGCCGCTGCGCTGAAACCGCCGCCTGGCGCCCGCGTCGCGATTGTCGAGTTTGAGGATATGGAGTGCCCTGATTGCGCGCGCGCCAATCCTTTGTTGCTGAACGCGGCCAATCAATACCACATCCCGTGGGTGCGGCATGATTTCCCGCTGCCCTTCCACGCCTGGAGTTTTGATGCGGCGGTGTACGCGCGCTGGTTCGATACCAAGTCGAAGAAAATGGGCGATGACTTCCGCGACCAGGTGTTTGCCAACCAGCAGTTGATTGATGCTGCAGGGGAAACTTCTCCTGAAACGCCTGCCGGTCCCACCACGGCATCTGCGGCTGCTATCCATAATTTCGCTGAGAAATTCGCCCAGGAGCATGGCGTCGCTTTGCCGTTTGTCGTTGATCCGCAGAAGAAGTTAGCGGCTGAGGTGCAGGCCGATCTCGACCTGGGCAAGCGCATTGGCATCGAGCACACTCCAACCATCTGGGTGGTGACGAACAAGACCAATGGGGTTCCATTTGTTGAAGTGGTTGACCGTCAGAAGCTGTACCAGATCATCGATCAGGCGCTGGCCGACACTAAGGGCCAGGCCGCGCCTGCTCACCGCGGTACCGGACGCTAAGCAGGTCGGCTCTGCATCCACTACCTGAAGTGCCGCGGGAAAGTTACTGATGGGGTGCAGTGAATTCCCACATCTCCCGGCTGGAAAGCGCCGTGAGATATGGGGCACCCATGTTCGTTGGGGAATCAGACAGTCTGGTTGGTGAGTATCCGGGCACAATTGGTCGGGCCACCGGATCGGGTGCCCCATATCTCACGACGTTTTTCAGTCGGGAGATGTGGGAATTCACTGCACCCCATCGTAAGTGTTTCCCCGCTACATCCCGACGCCTCGGGTGCAGACGGGGCTGGCTAGGTCTGGATATTGACCAGATCCCCCGGCGTCGTCTGCCGAGTTTGCGGCGAGCGCCAGTGGTCGATGTAGGAAATCTGGTGGACGCAGGAGACGGTGCAATGCGGCGCGCACCCCTTCTCCGTCAGGTACTCCCGCTCCACATCTGCCTTGGTATATTGCGCCAGCGGAACACCGGGGTACCCGCGCTGCTGTGAGCAGTAGTGCACCAGCCCGTCCTCGCAGACGTACAGGAAACGCGAACCTGCACGGCACCGCCAGTCATTCGGCTCTGCATTCGCAATCGCTTCCTGAAACTTGTTAAAGCGCGAGTAGTTCTTCTTGGCCATGCCGGCCATCTCGTAATACACCCGCCGCTCTTCGTCTTTCAGTGCTTTCAACTGGCCATCGCCGTCATGGATGATGCCGATGGTGGAGGTAAAGCCCAATCCCAGGGCCCGCCTGCCGATCACCAGCGCATCCTGAGGGTTGCGGATACCCCCGCCCACCACGGAGTTGATGTTCACGTGGAACTCGGCATACTGCGACAAGAACTCGAGCTTCTTATCCAGGACCTTGAGACTCTTCTTCGAGATCTCATCCGGCTCGATGTTGTCGATCGAGATCTGCATGTGGTCGAGCCCGGCGCGGTTCAGGCGCTCAATGCGGTCCGGCATCAACAGGTAACCGTTGGTGATCATGCCCGCCACCCGTCCGTGATGGCGGATGCGCGCGACGACCTGATCCAGGTCCGGGTGGGTGAGCGGTTCGCCGCCCGAGATGGTGATAATGCTGGTGCCCAGGCTGGCCAGGTGATCGATGCGGCGGATCATTTCATCGATAGGCACCGGCTTCGAGACTTTGTCATACTCGTTGCAGTACGCGCAGGAGAGATTACAAAACCGCATGGGTACGATCTGGGCCATGACTACGTGGCGGGTCGAGGCCAGGGCATGTCCGACCAGGGCCAGCTCGCGCAGCTTGCGCCTGGCGGCCAGGGTCCTGCCCCTGAATGTTTTCTTCTGTTGCATCCACTTATATTCAATCACAGGCTCCCCAAGGCGGGGAGTCAGCGGGGAGGGAATGGCAGGTATCGACGCCTGAGTGGCAGCCAGGCTGGGCGGAAGTGGCTAGCCTTTTTTGGGTTTGCCGGCGCTGACGGTCAGGGTCAGCTCCTGCTTGTTGCGCATCACAGTCACCTGCACCGGCTGGCCGCGATGTTTGCGCATTGCCTTTTCCCAGTCGCTGGTCCTCTTCATCGGCTCAGACTCAACCCGCACGATGACATCCCCGGCCTTCATGCCGGCGCGGGCCGCCGGGCTCTGGGCAGCCACGTTCTCTACCAGCAAGCCAGTGCCGCTGGTCACCCCGAAGTAGTCGGCCAGTTGCGTACGTACCGGGTTTACATCGGCTCCGACAAACAACGACTTCGGCAGCACACTGGCAAGGAAAGCAGGCCCGGCGGACGCTGGCTTGCCCAGAAAACTCTGCGCCGGCGAGTGTGAACCGGGCGACGAGGGATCGGGAACGGTGATGTGCTCAAGCCACGCCTGCTGCTGCAGTTTGGACCGGTCACAGAGCTGCACGGTCATGTTCATGCTTTTGCCATCACGGCTTACCAGGAGCGACACTTTACGGCCGGAAGGCATTTCATGCAGCCGCCGGCGTAATACTTCCACCGTCTCGAACGTCTGGCCATCCAGCTGAAGAATGACGTCGTGAACTTTCAATCCCGACTTACCGGCGGGCGCGTCGTGGTCCACCATGGTCACTTCGGCGCCGTGGGTGTCAGGGAGGTGCAGCGCATTTGCACGTTCCGTGTCGACCTCGCCCAGGTTCACCCCGAGATAACCCTGTCCGTTGAACAGCAGGAGTTCCGGGCCAAGCGTTGGGGGCAGCGTGAGCGCGTCTCCAGACGCGAGGCAAACCCGCGCTGTAACCAGGCCGCACAAGACCATGGCCAGCGAACCCATTAGCGGAAAGCGCTTCATCGGAGAACTCCTGTTAGGGCCGGTACGGGGCCAGACGCAACACTAATTTACTGGATCTGCGTGGAAGCATTCAGCACTTCGCGGGAGACAGTGCGAATGTGAGGATTGTCGTCCTCCGATGCCACAGTATGCAATACCTCCCGCACACTGCTATCGGCTTCCACCGGCTGCAGGATCTCAATGGCGCGAGCGCGCACCGTGGCGTCATGATCGCTCATCAGTGCTTCCAGCACGCCGTCCCGCACCCGCATGTCCTCTGCTACGTAAGGAGTGAGTCCGTTCAACGCGCGAAGCCGCACGCGCGCATTCTTGTCATAGCGCAGGGCCACCAACAAGGCATTGCGGATGGGGCCGTCGGTGCATTGATGCCCGGCCTTACATTCATCGGCAAGCAGGCTGACTGAATCCTGCACCACTGGGGTCAGTTGGCTTTGAGCGCCCACCACCAGCAGTTTGCGAATCTGCGGATCGTCGAGCGATCCCTGGGTCTTTTCCGGGACCAGCCGATTGAAGTGGACGACCACGTTGTCGGTATTTGGCTCTCGCACGATGCTGCTGACGTTGGCGATCGACCCGGTGCCGCCGATCGCCACCGGGAGCTCAGCCGGGGGCCGATGCGAGCGGAGTGCAGACTGATAGCCGGCCCAGCCGCCAAAAGACAAACCCAGAACCAGCAGCGCCGAGGCGGCGACAGGGGCCCGGCCCAACATACTGGCGCCGCGAATAAACGATTGGCTGGCGCGCATGAGCCAACTGCCGCGCGGCATATTGTCCAGCGCTTCTTCCAACTGCAATCTTGCCTGGGCTAGCAGGTTGGCCGAGGGCTCCAGTGCCGGAGCCAGCGCCATTGCCTGTTGCAGGGCCTGCACGGCCGCAAACTCTTCCTGACAGCGCTTGCAGAAAGCCAGATGGCTTTCCAGCATATGGCACTGATCGTCAGGAAGTTCTCCGTAAGCAAAGAGAGCTATCTTCTGTTGCGCCAGCTCGCATTCCATTTGTAACCTCGCCTCACCGTAAAGTCGCCAAATTTGTTCTTAGTTTTCTAGTCGCCCGGAAGAGCGTATTCTTGGCGGTCTCTTCCGTGGTGTTCAACATTTCACCGATCGTACGTAATCTCAGGCCCTGGTAGTGCTTTAGTTCAAAAACCATGCGTTCGCGGGGAGTCAGACGCCCCAGCGCTTCCTGGATGCGCTCGCCGAGTAGTTTGCGCTCCAGCTCGCGCTCGGGATTCGCCATGGAGCGCTCGTCGGAAATATTACTGAGCAAATCCATTTCTCCGCCACTCGAGTCCACCACGACCGACTGCTCTTCACGGCGCGACTTGCGCCGCCGCAGGTGGTCCAGGCAAAGATTGGTGACGATGCGGTAGATCCAGGTGTAGAAGGAACATTCAAAGCGGAAGTTCGCCAGGTAGCGGTAAGCCTTGAGGAAGGCTTCCTGGTGGATATCCTGGGCGTCCTGCTCCGAGCCGGTCAGGCGGAGCGCCAGCCGCAACACAGGCTGGTCATACTGGCGCACAAGGGCCTCAAAGGCGGTACGCGAGCCTTTTTGCGCTTCACGGATCAGCTCCGTTTCGGTGGCTCGGCCCCACGCTTCGCTTGCCATGCCTTGGGAAGATTGTATCGTCCGCTGAGGGATCCAGGCAGAGCTGCCAGCCTTGGCTGGTCTTTGCGCGTTAAATCGAAGCGCGTTTGCCGTCATTCATCGCTCCAGTAAGCAGTACAACACTGCCCCCTTAAGACGAATCTCCGGTCGTTTCGTGAGCAGAAAAGTTCGGTAGACTCAACCCCATGTCATCCCTTTTTCCTGACTCTGACGAGAGCATCGTCGCCTACTGCGACGGAGGTTCTCGTGGCAACCCTGGCCCTGCCGGTTTCGGCGTCTACATTCAGGACTCGGCCGGCGGTGTGCTGGCCGAATTAAGCCAATATCTGGGCAAACGCACCAACAATTTCGCTGAGTACTCGGCGCTGCTCGCGTCGCTCGATTTTGCCATCACCCAGGGCCACCCCAGCCTGCGGGTGATCTCCGATTCAGAGCTGATGGTAAAGCAGATCAAGGGGCAATACCGCGTAAATAGCCCGGAACTGCGTCCCCTTTACGAGGAAGCCAAGCGCCGCATTGCGCAGCTCAAGCGTTTTCAGATTCAGCATGTGTTGCGGGAGAAGAACCGTCACGCCGACCGGCTGGCCAATGTAGCCATGGATCGCGGGATGGGGAGAGCGCCGGAGGAGGCGCCTGCTGCCCGGGTTGCTGTCACATCCGCGCCGAAGCCGGCACCGCCCCCACCACCGGCAGCCAGGAACGTCATGCTTCGCGGCTTCGTGAAAGGCGGGGTTGTCCACATCCTGGGCGGTGAACTCCCCGATGGCGTGTTCGTGAAGGTCATCCCCGAGTAGCGCAACGACGGCTCAGCTGGGCCACAAAGCCCTTCCCGCTGTCCCTGCGGCGCATGTCGATCAGAATAGACGGGAGTCAAAAGGGTGCTCAAGGATCGCCGTAATCTTGAGAAGCCTGGATTCCAGGTGCTGCGGGTTCACCAGCACGTTCCATGTCTCCGGCGCAAGCACGCTGGGGACTTCCAACAGTAAGGAACGCTGTTCCGAGAGCCAGCGATCTCCTACCGCTTGCGTCACGTTCAAGTTCTCTGCCCAGTCAGGAGATAACGAACTGACTTCGATCTTCTCAATAGAAAGCGAGTCAGAGGGCGGATGGGGATCTTCGATTTTTAAAATGTGGAAACGCTCCGGGCGATCCTCGGAGTCGATCTCCATGTGGACGAGCGTTTCGAGCAGGGCCGTGGCAGGGTTCAGGGTGCAGTAGACGACGGAGTGACCCTTCGTGTGCCAGCGTGCGGATACGAGTAAGCCACCCACGCCATCCAGGGTTTCGTGATTGCTGATTCGCCATAGGATCATGTGAAGAGAAACCGTTCGCCCTGGGCAGACGAGGAATATCTATGCGGCGAACCCATAATCGAGTTGCAACAGCATCTCTTCCACCAGGCGCGCGCCGGCCTCTGTCCGGAGTACCTCCAGCGGGGTGCGCCCCTCAAACCGAGTCTTCGCCTTGCGGAGCCAACGTGAGGCTTTTGCGTCGTCCCCAAAAACCTCTTCGGCCAGGGAGGTGATACGGGCGATCCGAACGGCACGGTCAGATTCATCGTGCGTCAGTGGCTCCCGGCGGGTCTTGCGGTGTAGCAGCGTCCGGCGTGGAACGATGAAGCTATAGATCTCCTCATCGCTCATTCCATGGTGAGAAAGAGACTCGACCGAAGTGAGGGGTAAACGGTCATCTACCAGACGAGCAAGATCACGGTCAGACCGCACTGGCGTGACGCCGAGCTTAACTTCAATGCGGCGATAGAATGTCGCCGGCTCCCTCTTAGGACGAACTTCCTCAACCTGAGCCATGATGCCACCCCCTGGCAATCTGCCAAGATTATACAGGCATCTTGCCCAAGGCGACGTTGTGAAAATCATTCTCGAGTAGCCGGATGAGGTTTCGGGAACTTATCCCTTCAAGGACGCAGGCAAGAAGGCTAGGGCGCGAGGGCGGCCTTCACCAGCTCACTGACCAGGCGCCCATCCGCCCGTAGCCCTGTGGCCTGAATCTTCCTCTGCACCTCTTTCATGACCGTTCCCATGTCTTTCGGACCAAGAGCGCCCTGGGCACGCAGGTCCGCCACCGTCGTGGTCACCAGCACCCGCAGCTCTTCCTCCCCGGCGGCCTTCGGCATGTACTCCTCGATGACGACGATCTCGGCCGCTTCCTTTGCCGCCAGCTCGGGCCGGTTCCCTTTGGTAAATTGCTCGATCGAGTCTTTCCGCTGCTTGATCAGCGTGGTAAGAATCTGCCCCGCCTGCGCGTCCGTTACCGGCGAGCGCTGGTCTATCTCTTTGTTTTTCACAGCAGTCACGACCATGCGCAGGGTCGACAGGCGATCCACCGCCTTCTGCTTCATGGCAGTCACCATGTCCTGATGGAGCTTTTCAGCCAGGCTCATATTCCTCCCGTACCCACAAAGCTCATTATAGAAACCTTTGTTCCGGCGACTTTATTACAATGGGTTCAAGGACAAACGAATGATTCGTAAGACCCGGCTTTTTACCCCAGGACCGACGCCCCTTCTGCCCGCAGCCCAGTTCGCCATGGCCGCCGCCGACATTCATCACCGGACGGCCGAGTTCCGCGCCCTCTACATGAAGGTGCTGAAGGATCTAAAGACATTCGTTGGCACCAAGAACGACGTGATCCTGCTCGCCTCTTCCGGTACCGGCGCGATGGAAGCCGCCGTCTCCAACCTCACCTCGCCCGGCGACCGCGTGCTGGTGCTCTCTGCCGGTAAGTTCGGCGAGCGCTGGACCAGCCTGGCCAAGGCCTTCGGCTGCGATGTCGACGTGGTCAGCGCGCCCTACGGGCAGACTTTCGACCTGGAAGAAGTACGCAAAGCTCTCAAAATCGAGACCCGTGCCGTGTTCATGCAGGCCACGGAAACCTCGACCGGCGTGCGCCACTGCGTGCCTGGTGTGGCCGAAGTCTTGAAGCAAAGCGGCAAGGACGCCATGTTGGTGGTGGACGCTATCACCGGCCTGGGCACGACCCACATCGATATGGATGGATGGGGTGTTGACGTCCTGATCGGCGGGTCGCAAAAAGCAGTCATGATTCCGCCGGGCCTCTCGTACCTGGCGGTCAGCGATCGCGCGTGGGAGTCGATGGAGATCTCGCTCAACCCCCGCTACTACTTTGACCTGCGCAAGGAACGGAAGAACGCGGCTAAGGGCGAGTCTGCCTACACCCCGGCAGTCTCGTTGATCGCCGCCCTGGGTGCAGCGTTTGACTACATCGCGGGCCAGGGTGATGGTGATCTCGCCAAGGGGCGCGCCATGCTGGTGGAGAACGCAGAAACCTGTGCAGCCATGACCCGGGCCGCCGTGGAAGCACTCGGACTCAAGCTGTTCGCGCCCGAAGCGCCTTCCGCTGCGTGCACCGCGGTGTTGCCGCCCGCGGGTATGGATTCTGGCGCCATCGTCAAGGAGTTGAAGAATCGCTTTGCCGCGGTCATCACCAACGGTCAGGGCGAGATGAAGGGACAGATCTTTCGCATCGCCCATCTCGGGTTCTTCGACTACATGGACACCATCGCCCTGGTGGGAGCGCTGGAACAGATTGCTGACGGGCTTAAATTTCCCGGGTTCGCATTTGGCAAGGCACTCACCGCAGCTCAGAAGGTCTATGCTTCCCGCCCAGCCGACGAAGCAGCCAGGCGCGAGTGTGCGTGCGGCCGCCCGGTGGGACACTGTGCGATGGCTGCTGTGTCCGCGCGGTAGCTCCCCAACGCAATTCCTGAACAATGCGCTCAAACGCGTCCCCGTGTACGGCAGCCGCTGCTGCCGTACCGAGTGACCTGAAACCTTTAGGAGTGCCATGAAGATCGTACTGGCAGAAAAAGTTTCGCCCGCCACCCTCGCCGTTTTTGAAGATGAGGCTGGTTGGCAGATCGTGACCCACGATCAGATCAAGAACGGTTTGGCCGCAGAACTGGCGGATGCCGATGGGTTGGTAGTCCGTTCCGCGGTGCAGGCAGATGACGCTCTGTTGGAATCGGCGCCTAAGCTGCGGGTGATTGGCCGCGCTGGTGTGGGGGTCGATAACATTGATGCCGATGCCGCGACGCGGCGCGGCATCGTGGTGATGAATACACCCGGCGCCAACGCAATCGCCGTGGCCGAACTCACGATCGGCCTGATGCTGGCGCTAGGCCGCCAGCTACCCCGCGCCAACGCGCTGTTGCATGCCGGCAAATGGGAAAAGAAATCACTGCAGGGCACCGAGTTGCGCGGCAAGCAGTTGGGCATTCTTGGCCTGGGCCGCGTTGGACTGGAAGTCGCTCGGCGTGCGAAAGCGTTCGGCATGGAACTGTTGGGCCACGACCCGTTTGTTGCGCCCGCAGTCGCACGCGAAAACGGCGTTCGTCTTTGCACGGTGGAAGAGCTATTCCGGGAAGCCGACTACCTCACCTTGCACGTAGGGCTCACCGCGCAAACGGCCGGCATTATCAATGCACGCACGCTGGCGACCATGAAGAAGAATATCCGCATTGTGAACTGCGCCCGTGGCGAGTTGATCGACGATGCTGCTTTGATCGCGGCCATCCAGGCCGGCAAGGTCGCAGGAGCCGCACTCGATGTTTTCAGCCAGGAGCCGCTCAAGGATTCGCCTTACTTCGGCATGGACAATGTGATTCTGACACCGCACATCGCGGGGTCTACCGGAGAGGCGCAGGAAGCAGTGGGCGTGCAAATCGCCATGCAGGTGAAGGACTATCTCAAGTTCGGCGTAGTGCAGAACGCGGTCAACCTGCCTTCCATGACGTTCCACGAATATCAGGAGCTTGCGCCTTACATCCTCATGGCTGAGCGTTTGGGAGCATTTCTGTCGCCGCTCGCGGCCGGCAATCTCGAGAGCATTCACATCTCCTATAGCGGCAAGGTAGCGCAGGGCAAGACCGACCTGGTGCGCAACGCTGCCATCCAGGGTGTATTGGCTCACTCCGAGGTCGTCAACCGTATTAACGCGCTTTCGGTGGCTACCGAGCGCGGCATCCGGGTGCACGAAGAAAAGAAGGAAGAAGGCTCCGGCGGCGCGGGCACCGTGCTCAAGTTAACCCTGCACGCCGCTTCGGGCGATACGACCGCAAGCGCCACCGTGCTCCACGGCAGTTCGCCACGGCTGCTCTCTTGTGACGGCATTGATATCGAAGCGCCGCTGCATGGAACGTTGCTGTTCATCCGCAACCGCGACGTGCCCGGCGTGATCGGCCGCATCGGCACTATCCTGGGTGAGCATAAAATGAATATCGCCAACTTCGCCCTGGGACGGAGCCATCGAACCGCTCAGCACAATGCGCTGGCGGTGGTGCAGATTGACGGCAAGGTCAGTCCTGCGGTATTGACTGCACTGCAGGCGACAGAAGCCATTACCGAGGTTCGCCTCATCGAGTTGGCCGATCGCCAGCCTGCACCTGCAGCCAGTGAATGATCCTCTGCAAACGTAAAAGGAGTACCGCATGCCGCTATACGAGTACAAATGCAAACAGTGCGGGCACCGCTTCGAACTGATCCAAAGCTTCTCTGCTGAAGACCCGAAGGAGTGCCCGGTCTGCCACGGACCCGTGGAGCGGCTGATCTCCACGCCGGCACGCGCGCACTTCAAGGGGTCTGGGTTCTACTCCACCGACTACGGCACAAAGCCGTCCGGTTCAGGGTCCAGTAGCTCTGAAAGCAGCCCGGCTGCCTCGGGTTCCTCGGAAAAGACAGCCGCGCCGAAGACGGAGAGCACGGCGGCTCCAGCAGCCGCGGGGGCATCGACCAGCAAATCTGAGTAGGTGGGCCGCGAACGCGTTTCGAATTACTCACCGCCTTCCGAAGTGACAGACCCTTCACCCCTGGACGTGTTTCTCACCACCGATCGTCCACCGACGTGACAAAGCCCTAAGCCCTGGACGGGTTTATCACTGCTGACCGTCTACCGAAGTGACAGACCCTAACCTTGGACGTGTGTCTCACCAATCACCGTCCACCGACGTGACAAAGCCTTCACCCCTGGACGGGTGCCCCACGCACGCCGGAGTCGGCGAGCATGGGGCACCCGTCCAGGGAGTAGGGCATTGTGGTCGCATCCCGGATTGGTGGGACACGCCTCGACGGTCGTTTGGGGTGGCAAAGACCGTTTCGCTCACTTTTGTGCGATGGCCACTCGTGAAATGCCCCGCAGATCATTCCCGAAACTAAGCGCGCGCCAATTCTCCAGCAAAGTTCGAATCGCCGCTTGCTGGCCCTGGCCGATTTCAAGCAGCAGCCACCCATCAGACTTGAGTGCGGTGTGGGCCTGGGGAATGAGCCGCCGGTAAATCTCTAAACCACTGGGGCCCGCGTAAAGCGCACTCCGCGGTTCGTAGCGGGCAACCTGATCCTCCAATACCTCTGAATCAGCAATGTACGGCGGATTGGAAACCACCAGATCGAATCGAGCGTCGGAAATCGCCTCGAGCAGATCAGATTGCACAAACGTGATGCGGGCCTCTACCTCGTGCCGGCGCGCGTTGTCTCGTGCCACGGCAAGCGCAGCCGGAGAAAGATCTACCGCAGTTACGTGTGCCAGCGGTAACGCGTGGGCTAGCGAAATAGCGATCGCTCCCGACCCGGTGCCCACGTCGAGAATGTCTATCCTTGCCTCACGCGAAACATGGGCCAATGCGGCTTCAACCAGGTGCTCTGTCTCCGGCCGGGGAATCAGAACAGACGGAGATACCGAAAACGTCAGGCCGAAAAACTCCTGTGTGCCGGTGATGTACTGAATCGGCTCGGAAGCCAGCCGCCGCTCGATGAAGCGCTCGTACTCAGCTTGTTCGGTTGCAGAGAGCAACCGTTCGGGATAGGCCAGCAGCGCAGTCTGGTCACAACCCAACACGTGCGCCAGCAGCAAGGCAGCGTCTCTGCGTGGATTCTGCGAGCTTGCCACAAGCCGCGCTCGCGCCGCCAGTAGCGCCTGGCCGGCGCTCACGGGCATATTACGCCACTGCCGCTGTTTCCGCCTTAAGGCGTTCGGCCTGGTAATGGGCGGTGAGCGCATCGATGGTTGGCTGCAAGCGGCCTTCCATCACTTCAGCGAGCTGGTGATTGGTCAAGCCAATGCGGTGGTCGGTCAGCCGGTTCTGCGGAAAGTTATAGGTACGAATCTTCTCGCTGCGATCACCACTGCCCACCTGTTGCTTGCGTTCTTTCGCGAGCGCTTGCTGCTGCCGGTCCATCTCGACTTCGTAGAGCCGGGCACGCAGAACACGCATCGCCTTCTCGCGGTTCTTGATTTGCGATTTTTCGTCCTGGCAACTGACCACGGTGCTGGTCGGCAGGTGCGTGATGCGCACAGCGGAGTACGTCGTGTTTACCGACTGTCCGCCAGGTCCCGAAGAGCAGAACGTATCGATGCGAATGTCTTTCGCTTCGATCTTTACGTCGACTTCTTCTGCTTCCGGCAGCACGGCGACAGTGATTGCCGAGGTATGCACCCGGCCCTGTGTTTCAGTAGCCGGTACGCGCTGCACCCGGTGCACACCGCTTTCGTATTTCAATTGCGAGTACACCCGCTTGCCTTCGATGATGGCGATCACTTCCTTCAAGCCGCCGATACCCGACTCAGACTGGGAAAGAATTTCAACCTTCCAACGATGTTGCTCGGCAAAACGCGAGTACATGCGGAAAATCTCGGCCACGAAAAGGGAAGCTTCGTCGCCGCCCGTGCCCGCGCGTATCTCCAGCACAACGTTTTTCTCGTCGTTGGGATCTTTGGGCAGCAGCATGAGCTTGATTTCATCTTCGAGCGCGGTCGCCTCGGGCTCCAGCCGGCTCAGCTCTTCCTGGGCCATGGCCGCCAACTCGGGGTCACCCTCGCCCAACATGCCGCGCGCCTCCGCGATGCCTTGCTGCACCTGCTTCAGCTCCCGGTACTTGCCCACCGTCGCTTCCAGGTCGCGATGAGCCTTGGCCGTCTTGTGGTATTTATCCTGATCCTTCACCAGCGCCGGGTCGGCGAGCTGACGGCCAAGCTCTTCGTAACGGTTGTCGATTTGTTCCAGACGGTCCAACATGGGAGGGGTCCTTTCCGTGCTCAGGCACGGGGTCAACTTTTCATTTCAAAGGGAAACGAGAGAGACGCAAATCGGCGGAGAGCCGCTAGGAAAGAGCGTGCCGGACAGGGACCGTGTTGGCGACGCGATAAACCATCAACAACGATTTTATCAGGTCTGCTCATCGGCCTACTGAATCTCTCCGGGCGGGCATCTCAGAGGAAACCAAAGGGAACCGACAAATGGCCTCGGCCGGCTTCGCTCAATTCGTGGAATTATGTCAGCAGCTGGCAGCCACCGGCAGCAAGCTGGAAAAGCGGGCGCTTATGGCCGCCTACCTGCGCGAATTGCAGCCGGCCGAAGCGGGTCAGGCCGCACTGTATCTCTCCGGCACGCCCTTTCCTGAGACGGACCGGCGCGAACTCAATATTGGCGGCGCCCTGCTCAGCCGTGTGCTGGAGCAGCTTTCGGCTGCGGGCCAACCCGCCATGCATGCTGCCTACCTGCGGCACGGCGATCTGGGCGGTGCGGCAGAAGAGCTGCTCAGCAACCGCAACGTAGCCCCCACGCTCACCCTGGCGGAGGTGGCTGCGGCGTTTGCCGCCATGGCGGCCGCCCCTAAGCCCGCTGCCCGGCAGCAACTTACGCTTGCTTTGCTGGAGAAAGCCACCCCCAGCGAGGCCAAATACCTGATCAAGATCGTCCTGAGCGACATGCGCACCGGCATCCAGGTGAGCCTGGTGGAGGAAGCGATCGCCGCGGCATACAGCGCGCCCATTGGTGAGGTTCGCCGGGCCAGGATGCTGAACGGCAATCTGCCCGAAGTGCTGGCATTGGCCGCTACCAACCGCCTGAACGACGCGCGCATGAAGCTCTTCCACCCGCTCGGCTTTATGCTTGCCAGCCCGGTCGAAACCGTAGAAGAGGCCCTGAAGCGTTTCTCCACAGAAGTGGCGGCAGAGGCCAAATCGATGGGAGTGGACGCGCCGCCGCCTGGCCCCGTCATTAAAGAAGCGCAGCTGGAAGACAAATACGACGGGGTGCGGGCGCAGATCCATTGCGGGTCGCCCGAGGATCCAGGCCGGGTCGCGATCTTTTCCCGATCCCGCGACGACATGACAGCTTCTTTTCCGGAGATTGTGGAAGCCTTTGCCGGCTTTGATCGGCCACTGGTGCTGGATGGCGAAATCCTCGCCTGGAAAGCGGACCGGGCGCTGCCCTTCTCCTCGCTGCAGGGACGCCTCGGGCGTAAACGGGTCACGGAAGCCATGCGGGAATCCGTCCCGGTGGCATTCATGGCGTTCGACGTGCTTTATATTGACGGCGAAATGATGATGGAGCGTCCACTCACGGAGCGGCGACAAGCGCTCGAGGCCCTGGTGGACCAGGAGCAGGCACGCACCCGGGTCGGCGCACACCCTGCGGCGGTGGTCGCGGAGGGGCAGCAAACCCACATGCAGTTTGAGCCAGTCGCTGTAGCCGATGCATCTGCTTTTCCTCGACTGGTGTTGTCGCCGGCCATCCAGCTGGAGAGCGTGGAGCAACTGGAGCAGGCGTACGTCGACGCCCGGGCGCGGGGAAATGAAGGCGTGATGCTGAAGGCCCGGCACAGCCTCTACCAGCCAGGCCGGCGCGGCCTGGCATGGCTCAAGCTCAAGCGCCAATTGGCCACGCTGGATGTGGTGGTCACCGCGGCTGAGTACGGTCACGGGCGCCGCGCCGGCTGGCTGAGTGACTACACCTTTGCCGTCCGCGATGGAGAGGCGCTGCGCAATGTGGGCAAGGCCTACTCCGGGGTCACGGATGCGGAGATTGCCCGGCTAACCCAGTTCTTTCTGGAACATACGCTGGAAGATTTCGGCTACGTGCGGTCAGTCGAACCGCTGATGGTGTTCGAAGTGGCGTTTAACAACGTGATGCGCTCCGATCGGCACGAGAGCGGGTTCGCCCTGCGCTTCCCGCGAATCCTGCGCATCCGCGACGACAAACCGGTCAGCGAGATCGACACCCTGGAGCGGGTCGAGGAAATCTACCGGTCGCAACCGGATAAGCCGGTGGATGAGGTTCCGAGCCAGGTTCCGGGCCAGGACCCGGGAAAAGCGGAGTAACCGCGACCGAGGCATGACGGAGAGTCCCAGCCGGCACCCTGCTAGTGCGAGTGTGCGTGCGAGTGATTGTGACCGGCATGGTCATCCACTTCGGGCGGCGGAGCGCAGCCGTGGGCGACCTCACACTCCACACACTCAAATTGAATGGTGGTGTGGTAGATACGGAACTTCTGCCGCAACATACCGTTCACCTTGGCCAAGATCCGCGAACTCTCCGAGGGAGGAATATCGGCGATCGTGATGTGGGTGGCCAGGGCATGCGTCTGGGACCCCAGGCTCCAAACGTGCAGGTCATGCACATCCTCTACTCCCTCAATGGCTTGCAGGGTCGCCCGCATGTCCGCCAGCGAGCACCCACGGGGCGTGCCTTCGAGCAGGATGTTGAGCGTCTCGCGCACAATCGAGAGCGAACTCCAAAGGATCAGGGCGGCGATCAGGATGGAGAGGACCGGGTCAATCCAGTTGTGGCCCGTGAACAGGATGGCAGCGCCGCCCAGGATCACAGCTGCGGTTGAGAGCGTGTCGCCCAGCATGTGGATGAACGTGCTGCGGATGTTCACGTCGCGGGACGCGGTCCAAAGCAACGCAGCGATGATGCCGTTCATCACCACGCCGGCTGCCGCAACAATCATCATCAGTTTTGGCTGCACCTCGACTGGTGCGCTCAAACGATGGATGGCGGCGATGGCGATCCAGATGGCGATCAGCACGAGGGTCAGTGCGTTGAGAAACGCGGCCAGGACGCCTGCCCGTTGATAGCCAAACGTTTTCTGATCGGTCGGCGGCCGGGTTTGAAAGTACACGGCGACAAACGAAAGCAACAGCGCCAGGGCGTCGGAGACGTTGTGGCCCGCCTCGGAGATCAGTGCCAACGAGTGTGCACGGACACCCGCGATGAAGGTAAGCACGACGTAGGCGAGGGTAGCGATCAGCGAGATGCGCAGGATGCGCTTGGTCTTCTCGGTTCCGCCACCATGAACGTGCATATGTTTAGTGTACCGGGACTACATCTGTCGTGAAAACAGCCGGTTTAACTGGTTTCCGTTGGCCTTACAGGGGTACTACTCCCTTGCAGTGTCGTGGTTGCGTAAGAGTTTCGGGTGGAGAGCCGTGAATTCCCACATCTCCCGACTGGAAAACGTCGTGAGATATGGGGCACCCCA
>CAZZVD010000066.1:0-21142 GCA_964657465.1 uncultured Acetobacteraceae bacterium
TAGGCTAGGCCTAGGCTAGGCCGCGTCGACGGCGGGCGAACGCTGGAAAGTCGAAATGTTCCGCATCACGATCAGATAATAGAGCGACAGGCCGATAAGGATGCCGCCAGACCCCGCCAGTGACCAGGAAACACCGATCCACGGGATCAGCTTGCCGATGGCGAGACTTCCCAGGGGAATGCCCGCGCGGAAAGCCAGGTTATAGACGCTTAACACCCGCCCGCGCATCTGGTCTGACACAATCAACTGCACCAGCGAAATCATCAGCGACGCCGAGCCCATAATAGCCGCCCCAGCCAGAAAGATGAGCGCGCACGAAAGCGGCAGCCAATGAGAAACGGCGAACCCGGCCGTTGCAGCCCCCAACAACAACAAGGTCAGCAGCGCGATATGACCCTGGCCTTTCAGGCGCTCCATGGCCGCCACCATCAATGCACCGGTAATCGACCCGGCGCCAGAGCAAATCAGCAGTAACTGATACGTCTCCGGACCGCGGTGAAAAATGGTTTGCACAATGACCGGCAGGAATCCGGTGAGCGAAAAGCCAAGCAGAGTCGTTAGAAACGCGAGCACGACCAGGGGACCCAATCCTTCTCGCTGGCGGATGAACTGGATGCCCTCGCCCATACTCTTCATGACCGAAACCTGCGCTGGTGGCGGCACGAATTTTACCCGGATCATGAACAGCGAAATGATCACCGCGATATACGAGATGCCGTTCAGGGTAAAGCACCAGGTAGCTCCGAGGGTTGTGTAGGCCAGGCCGCCGAGCGCCGGCCCCAGTACGCGCGCCAGGTTGAACTGGATCGAGTTCATGGCGATCGCGTTGGAAAGGTCCTCGCCTTTGACCAGCGTCGGCAGCAGCGCCGAGTAAGCCGGCCCGCCAAACGACTGACCGCACCCAACCAGGAATGACAAGGTGAGGATTTCCCAGATCTTTACCGTGTGGCTGAAGAACAGAGCTGCCAACACAAAGGCGCAGGTCATCTGGATGTATTGCGAGTACAGCAGCATCTTTCTGCGATCCATCCGATCCGCGAACACGCCGCCGAACAGGGAGAACATCATGATGGGCAGCTGGCCCAGGAAGAGGTCCAGGCCCAGGTAAAAAGGGTTCTTGGTGAGGTCGTACACCAGCCAGCTTTGCGCAAACTGCTGCACAAATGTGCCGGTGGTGGAAACACAAGCACCGAACCACATCAACCGAAAATCTCGATGGCGAAACGCGCGAAACACCCGGCGTAAAAACGGCAAGCCCGACACTAGCAGAGAAATCCTTTCGATCCGAAGGCGCAAGGGCAGCCGGGCAGCCCAAAAGCGGCGAACACGCGATGGATGCTGCATCGAGCTTAGCTGAAGTTAAGCAGATGCGTAGCCACATAGTGATCTGGCGGTGTTCAGGGTATTTTCTTTGCAAGATGGGAGAGAGCAGGAAGGCGAAAAACTGAGGGTTGTGCAACGGGGCCGAAAGGCACACGGCCCCGCCCGTTGCAAGAGCGGCCACCACTACTTCATCGCGGCCATTTGCTGGATCGTGTTGTCTTTCGGATTGGTGGCTACCAGGTGGGCACGTGACTGTCTCTCGAGTGCAGTGGAGGAAAACGTTGCTGCTGTGCCGCCATCACCCGGCCAAACCTCTGCCAGAAAATGCTGGTTACCATAGCGATGGAAAATCAGCTTAGCCGGCGCGTTGTAGGGCAGCGGCTGTTGCTCAGAAGCAAATGCGAACACCGCCTTCCCCGTCTTACTGTCCACGATGGAGATGAACTTGCTGTCAGCTTTCTGCTGAATGAAGTAGTTGCCCGCTGGTAGCTCAGTGTTCGCCGCAGTAAAGGCAAAAGGGACATTTGCCTGGCTCGATTGGCCGTAAGCAACGGTGCTCAATAGAAGCGACAGGGCTCCCAGGGAATATGTGATTAGCTTGCGTTTCATCTTTCTCCTTGCTATTGCATCCAGTTACCAAAGAAACTTTTCAGGCAGGCTTAACGATGTATCCGAAAGCTCGCTCGTCATCTGACCGTGTACAGCTCCTGGCCAGTAGCGCGGGGACTCGGTTTTCCTCCCGACGGCTATATTTCACTGCACGTCTGCACCCGCGCCATACGCCTTTTCTGGGATACTCCTGGCTTTGTAACCGTGAAGGAACGACCGGTAAGCAAGTGACTTCCGTCACTAGTTCGTTGCCTTTTCTTCCTGCTGTTTTCCGTTCCTTGACTTTTCCTTCCACCGCCCCTTTTTTGTCATCCCGAGCGCAGTCGAGGGATCTGGTGCGCGCCTTTCCCCTGCCAGGATTTCTACAGAGCTCCAGCATCGGATGGGCAGAGGAACGTGGTCTCGATTAGCAACCGCTTCGCTGCTGGGAGTTAACTCTGCTGCAATTCCTGCTGAAAAGAATGGTTCCTCTGCGTATCCGATGCTGGAGCTCATGTGAAGATACTTGACGGGAGAAAGGCGCACAGCAGATCCCTCGGCTGCGCTCGGGATGACAAAGGAGGGGCGGTGACTTGGATCAGTAGCCCCTCCCAAAGGAATAGAGAGGAAACCAGCCAAGGCCGGTGCGGAGGATCGTAACCTGGTCGATGATGTGTTCGCCCGTGAGGCGCCGTTGAGCAAACGGATAATCGCGCGCCAACATGACGCGACTAGAAAGCGCGTGAACTGTGGGGCACGGTCTCCGTCGCTCGAGTGGCTATCGGAGCAGAGGGAACACAACCGGCAGCCGAGCTTCTTATGATTCTGGTGACTCCGCTGTACGCCTATCCCGCACGACACGGAAACCATAGTCATCGTACTGAAGTTCCGGCGGGATGCTCGAGCGCGCCGAGCAGCGAGAGATCTTGATGTGGTGCCGCCACGATCCCCCACGCGATGACTTCCTCGTTCCAGTTGCAGGGCCCTGAGGATTGCGTTCCGGAGCGATGGCATAGTAGCCGGCGTCAAACCAGTCCTGACACCACTCATGCACGTTCTCGCACATCTCAAACAGGCCGTAGCCATTCGCCTCGGATTGGGCTACCGGCTCCGGTCCAGTTGCCCAGCGGCCGCCATACCCCGGCCGGCTGGCGGGAGCGTCCTTGCCCCACGGGAACGGCATGCCTTCAAGATCTCCGCGCGCGGCGCGTTCCCACTCGGCCTCAGTCGGCAGGCGATAGAGCGCACCGGTTCTCCCGGAAAGCCATCCGCAATAGGCGCTGGCGGCAAACCACGAGACAGCTACGGCCGGCTGGCGTGGGTGAGACAGGTGGATTGCCCCCCAGGATGGGGGAGGAGCCGTGTTCGTTTCCTCGAGAAAGCGTCGATATTCCTCGACTGTGACCTGCGTTGCAGCCATCAGAAAAGCATCCACCCAAACCCGACGGACCGGTTGCTCCACGTCCAGACCATCGAGAGACCCCATGGAGAACCAGCCGCCCGGTATTTGCAGCAGCAGCGGTTCGCTGATCCCGCCAGAAGCTTCAGACATACCAATCAAGCCCTGTTTTTATCTTCCTTCTATGCATGGCGGCGATGCAAGCAGTGCCTGACTGCATCGGCAGCTTGCATGAGGTGAGCAGGAATCGAACCAGCCGACACTGGCAATCTGGCGACAGCAACTAGCGGCGCGAGGCTTTCGATGAGGACCCACCCCAAACAAGCAAGGCCGCTGCCAGGTGAACCCAGAACCAAAGCGTAAACCCCAGGTGTGCGTGAATGAAAATCAGGACGAGTACCCGGGGAAGCACCACCCAAAGCACGCCAGCCCACGGCTGCGGGACGAAGAACCACCACATGTGGAGCCAGCCAATGAACAGAGAGACTCTGGGCAGGAACAGGCTAAGCACAAGGAACCACAGAGGTATGCCGTGTTGCAGGGTCATCGTCAAAGGCATGGTGATGCAGTGTATCTGGAGAAGCGCTCGATAAACAAGGCGGATGCTTCAAAGCACAGCGTAGCGACAATCAGCTGGGGAGCCCACCAGGAGCCCGGGTGGTCCATCCAAGCCGCCTCTGATTAGCGTAGGGGCGATCTCGACTTGCCGTACGTCAACCCCAGGATCGTCAACCCCAGGATCAAACTTACCCAGCGGCTGAGTTTCCGGCTAAATCCCGGTCGCGCACGCCAATCAGGTATAGCAGACTGTCCAGACCAAGGAAGGAGACTGCGTGGCTGGCGCTTTGCCGCACCACTGGTTTTGCGCGAAAGGCGATACCCATGCCGGCAATGGACAGCATCGGCAAATCGTTTGCGCCATCTCCGACAGCAACGACCTGGTCGAGCGAGATATTTTCCTGACGGGCGATGGAGCGCAGCAACTCCGCCTTCCGGGCACCATCAACGATCGGCGTACGCACCTCTCCGCTCACCAGGCCGTCTGGCATGTCGAGATCATTCGCATACACGTAGTCGATGCCTAAACGTGCCTGCAAGTGTTGCGCAAAAAAGAGAAACCCGCCCGAAAGAATGGCGGTCTTGTAGCCCAACATCTTCAGCGTGCTGATAAGCTGCTCCGCGCCTTCGACCAGGGGGATGGTGTGCAGCAGGGTGCGCACGCGTGCCTCTGGCAAGCCACGCAGCAGCGCTACACGGCGGCGAAAGCTTTCCTGAAACTCGATTTCCCCGCGCATGGCGGACTCAGTGATCCTTACGACCTGGTCAGCCACTCCGGCCAATTTCGCCAATTCGTCGATCACTTCACCTTCGATCAGAGTCGAATCCATGTCAAAGGCAAACAAACGCCGGTTGCGACGGAAAATGCTCTCCCGTTGGAAAGCAATATCGATTTTCAACTCATGCGCGGCTTCGAGGAAATCTGCGTGCATCTGCTGTTCCGAGCACGCTTTTCCGCTCACGGTGAACTCAACACACGCGTTTGCGTCGGGAGTGTGCACGGCCAGTGAGAACCGGCCGGACAGCCGCTCTACCCGGTCTACATTCAAGCAATGTTGCGCAATGATCGAAGTCACCCGCGCTAAATGCCTGGCCGAGATAGCCCGGCCGAGGACGGTCACAATGAACTGGTCACGGCCCTGCGCCGAAATCCATTGAGCAAGATCGCCCGCGGCAATCGGTGTGAGCGTCACCTGCAACCCTAAGGCCTGTGCCCGGGCCGCGAGTGCCTCCTGAAATTCCCGCATCTGGTCGCTCGCCGGTATTTGCACTAACAGCCCGAACGAAAGGCTCTCGTGCACGACCGATTGCCCGATGTCGAGGACGCACGCATCGTAGCTGGCCAAAATCGCCGTGAGCTCCGCCGTAAGCCCGGGACGGTCCCGGCCAGAAAAATGAATCAATAGTGTCTCGTTCATCAATGAAAAGATTATGGCACGCGCCCAGGCAGGGCCCGCGAGTGCGTTATCGTGGCTGATATGGATAAGCCATTTCGGTGCTCTTCTCTCCTGATCGCTGGTTGCCTGCTTTGGCCGCTGGTGAGCCTTCCAGTCTCTGCCCAGACCATGCCGCCCCTGAAGCGGCAGCCCACACCAGCGAAGGTGGTCGAGGAGCACATGGCCGCATTTTCCAGCTGTGACTGGTCGCGTCTCATGGCCCAGTTTCCCGAAAACGTGGAATTCTTCGGGCCGAATGGTCAGGTAGTGCGCGGCAAAACGGCATTAGGAGAGATGTTTGCGCAGGTAGTGAAGCCCCCAGCCCAGGGCGGTACCTGTGGATTGCACATTGTCGCCGAGCACACCTTCGCCGTCGGAGACGTGATCAATGTGCAGTGGCGGGCTGATTCGCCGCTGCTGAAAAAACCCTACCGGGGAGCAGATGCCTATGAAACCCACGATGGTTTAATGGCCGCGCAGGTGACCACCTGGAACCCGGCTGAGCTGCAGTGGAAAGTCCCCGCTCACCACGAGTAGCAATTCCGTTTTGCTCCAACCACCACGGACCGCGCTTTCCAGCCGGGAGATGTGGGGATTCACAGGACTCCCCAGGTAACTCTCTGCGGGGGTCTTTTTATTGTTCTGGGAAGAAGAGGGTAAGGGTGGTACGGCAGGAAACAGTTGCCGATGAACGGCTGTGAATTCCCACAGCTCCCGGCTGCATAAGGTCAAGAGATATGGGACCCCCGAATTGGTTGCGGAGTGGGGGAATAAATTAGCAACGCAATTACGGCTTACTGCTGTTGCCTTCGGCGGGTCCTGTGGGGATGCGGCTCTTACTCAGGCCCTTCATCCCATCTTTTTTGCAGACTGCACAGGATATCCGATGCACGTATAACGTAGTGGCGGCGGCATTTCGCACCGCTAAAGCTTCTTGCCTGAGGGAGGTAGCACGGTATAACTGATCTTTTCCAGCCGCTACGAGCGTCTGCGGCGAAGCGTACTGCGCCCATAGCCGAATCGCGGACTGGTACTGCTCTTCTAATCGCATGAATTCCTGACACGCCATGGGAGAGTAGGATGCTCTGGAGGTGCATAGGCGCCCGCGTCATATCACGCCTGTGCCGGAACACTGTATGTTAGAACCTCTGGAAAGGTAGTGAACCTGATTGCTCGGCAAACAATGGCAGTCCTCAGTCCTGCTTCTTGTTCTTTTCTGCCTGTGCCTGCCTGCATTGGGTGGATTCGCCACTCAGACCGTCACGGATGATTTTTCTACCGCGGCAGATCTGAACGCGTGGCAAATGGACCATCCCGAGGACTGGGACATTCTGCGATACGGAGATCTCGGCTATCTCCATATGAAGCGAGCGGGAGAACCGGGTGTGCCAAGGCGCCCGCTGCAGTTCGCCCGGTTGCGAAATGTGCAGGTCGAGAGCTTCCAGATGCAGGTGCGGGTCCGGCGCGCGCAGAAGTCGATGATCGTGGTGTTCGATTACGTGGATACCCTGCACTTCTACTATGCACACCTGTCAGTCGATGCCGGAAGCGACTCTTTGCCGCACAATGGACTGTTTATTGTGGATGGCGGTGCACGGCGGCGCATCGCCGGTGCGGGCTCCAGGCCTGCTTTGCCAGATCAGGCCTGGCACGATGTGAAAGTTGTTCGGAATGTCCCGTCAGGTTTGATACAGGTGTTTATGGACAACGAGACGGCGCCTCGATTCTCTGTCGTCGACCATACGTTCGATCATGGTCAGGTAGGCCTGGGTTCTTTCGATGAGACGGGTGACTTTGCGTCGTTGCGCTTGCTGCCGATGCGGTAGATCGGCGCCTTCACTTCCGCTATAAACTGAATTCGCCGCCTCTCTTTTGAGGTGACCAAAATCACAACTCTGCCTGCCTTTTTATTGGCGCCATTTGCTGTCAAACCGCCCCCCCCTTCCGCAACCGCTGCTTTTCTCTGCCATCTGCACGGCATCTCACCTTCCAGGAGAAGGCATCTTTCCCGATCCGGGCAAGGGCGCGTCTGCGCAGCTTTCTTCCAGCAATGTTTTTTGATAGCAATGACGGGATCGACTGTGAATGCCCGTCATGCCTTTATAGGTCTGTGCAGAGGTGCGTCTGCTCGCGCGCACTCTCTCGCTGATAACGGATGAACTGCAATTTATGTACCTAAAAGCGAGAATTACCCGGAGGCACCACCGCAGTGATTTACCGCCGTTCCCCCCTTCATGCTCGTACCCTGCTGACAGTCAGCAACTCCCTCAAATTCGCATTCATTCTTGCTTGCTTAACAGCGATTTCCCCGGCACGCCTGCAAGCGCAGGCCGTATTCGGCAGCATCGTCGGGACTGTGAATGACCCTACAGGCGCAGCCGTTCCGAATGTCACCATCGTGATCACTGATGTCAACAAAGGAACGACACAGACCGTTCAGTCAAACGCGAGCGGAAACTACACAGTCTCGCGACTCATCCCGGATACCTATTCGTTGAAGGCGACAGCGCCCAGCTTCTCGCCGGCGCAGGCTGACAACGTGGTCGTCGCTGCCGACACATCCCCCCAGGTGAACCTGGTGTTGCAGGCCGCTGGCGGCAGCCAGACAGTGACAGTAACGGCAGAAGCAGCCCCCCTACAGACGGATCGCGCTGACGTCGGCACAGTGATCGATAATCGGCAACTGCAAACGCTTCCGAATTTGAATCGAAACTTCAGCAGCTTCGCCTTGTTAACGCCGGGCGTGCAGCGCGGCTCGTTCAATATCGCCTCGACCGAGAACCCCCAGGGTACGCAATCACTGGAAGTGAACGGGGCCAACTACGGTTCGCTCGGCTACTACCTGGACGGGTCGGACAATCGCGAGCCGGTCCTTGGCATCATCGTCATCAACCCGACCCTCGATTCGATTAGCGAAAGCAGGGTAGACACAGAAAACTATCCGGCAGAATTCGGCGGCGCCATCGCCGGTACTGTTTCCGCGCAAACCCGGTCCGGCGGAAATGACCTTCATGGGGACGTATTCGAATTCCGTCGCAGCGCGGCCCTGCAAGCACGGGACCCATTTACTCAGTTCCAGCCGGATGCGGTCACGGGCAAATACATCCCCGACTCTCTATACAACCAGTTCGGCGGCTCGATCGGCGGACCCATCATCAAAGACAAGCTGTTCTTCTTTGGTGATTACCAGGGAACGCGGCAGAAGATCGGCACCAGTCTGCAGCAGAACGTACCGACGGCGTTGGTTCGTAGTACCTGCCTGAATGCGAGTAGCGCCACTTGCGACCTGACGCAATATGGAGGAGCAGTGATTCCGAGCGCGCTGGTCACTCCTCAGGGCCGCGCCCTGTTAAGCGCACTCCCCGCACCCAACGCCGGCACCGCGGGCGCCATTACCAACAACTACACCGCTTCCGGGAATGGCAACAACAATGGCGACCAGGCAGACATTCGCCTGGATAATCAGACTACGGCGAACATTCACAGTTTTGCCCGTTATGACTACTCGCGTTTCAGGCTTCTGGGCGAACCGGTCTTCGGTGCGGCGGGCGGGCTTGGTTTTGGTCTTGGCAATACGACCGGCACCGATACCGTACAGAACCAGAGTGCAGCCGCGGGTTTCGATTATGCCTTCAATCCAGGCCTGCTGACCGACTTCCGTTTCGGCTTCCTCTCGTATCACGTACGTGAGAACAAGATCGACGCAGGCACCGCACCAGCTACGGCTATTGGCATTCCCAATCTGGATACGGGTCTGCTGGAAGCGAATGGCTCTCCGACCTTCAATGTGAACGATGGTACGGTGAGCAACTTCGGCACCCAGGGCTGCAATTGCCCGTTGCGCGAAAGCGAACAGGTGTTCCAGATCAACAACAACTGGACGAAGATTTTCGGCAATCATTCCGTTCGTTTCGGTGGGGACATTCGGTACGCCCTCAATCTTCGCGATGCGAGTGACTACAATCGTGCAGGTCAACTCACGTTCAGCAACAGCACCGGCGCGGGTTCTGGTATCGCGGCTGTGCTCGAAGGACAGATAGCCCAATTTCAGCGTTTCGATGTTTACAATGGAAGCGCCTCGACGCGTCAGAAGCGTGGAGCTTTCTACGCTGAAGACAGCTGGCGCGTAACACCGAAGCTTACCGTGAACTATGGCGTCCGCTGGGACATCGTTTTTCCGGAAACTGTGAACCATCCCGGAAATGGTGGCTTCACCGACCTCAGTGGGGGCACGATTCGGGTCGCCGGCGTGGGCGGCATTGGGACCAACGGCAACGAAAATGTCGACCTCACAAACCTTGCAGGGCGTTTCGGCTTTGCTTACCAGGTGCGCAACGGCACGGTGGTGCGCGGCGCGATCGGCCAGGTGTACGACGATGTGGGCTTCTTCGGAACTGTCTTCGGTACGGCCCTGGCGCAGAACGTTCCTGTCGTGAACGCCGAAAGTGTTGGCAGCGCCAGTGGCACCGCGCCGGTGTATTCGTATGCAACGATCCCGCTCCAGGCTGCGCAGAAGCCGATTCCGGCAAACGGGCTGATTCCAATTCTGGACGGCATTAACTATAACGTTCGTCCGCACACGCTCATTCTGCCCAAGGTCGACCAATTCAACCTGACCATGCAGCAGGCGGTCACCAGGGAAATGACGTTCACCATCGGTTACATTGGCAACATCGGTGAGCGAGTCTATCCGGGTGAAACGGAAGGGTATGATTTGAATCGCCAGTTCCTGCCCGCGCCGACAACCACCCCTGCCCAGCAGACGCTCGAGCTCTCGCAACAGAACCAGCGCCGACCCTACTACAACCGGTTCTCCGGCGTGTACAACGGTGCGGTACAGGTGTGTTGCTCGCAGGACATCAACTCGGTCGCGCCCTCGGCCCGCGAGACTTACAACGCTCTGCAGACCTCCGTTGAGCAGCGTTTCGCGCACGGCTTTCAATTACTGGCTAACTACACCTGGTCGCGCGCGCTCAACTACGGCCAGACCTACTTCGCCAATGATCCCAGGGTAGAAAAGGGGCCAAGCGATACCAATCGCAACCAGGTGTTCGTACTGAGCGGCCTGTATGAATTGCCGTTCGGCAAGGGGAAGTTGTTTGCCGACACCAGCAATCGCTGGATGAACTACGCAATCGGTGGCTGGCAGCTTGCCGGCACAACGACATGGGAGAGTGGCCTGCCCTTCACGCCGACCTATGCTGAGTGCGGGGCCGACCAGGATGTGGACACCAACTATAGCGGTCCTGGATCCTCAAGCGATTGCCGCGCGAACAAAGTCAACAGCGGAGAACAACGGGCGTTCGTCACCAGTGCTTCTTCGTTTGATCCTGCCACGCACAGCCGCAGGATATTTACTCCGGTTGCGCCGCTCACCAGTAATGGCACCCAATCCGGACCCTTCCTCCGCCCTGCGTTTGGAACGATCGGCAACATTGGACGCAATGCGTTCCGTGGCCCGTCGGATTACTTCGCGGATGCAACGTTATTCAAGAACTTCAGCATCACGGAGCGGGTCAAAGGCCAGTTTCAGTTCCAGGCGTTTAACGTATTCAACCACGTACCGCTCGGTCTGCCGAGCGGTACAAACGCCCGTTGTGTGGACTGCACGACAGGCAACGCCGGGCTGATCACCGGTGTCGACAGCTCGATTGCGGGCAGTGGGCAGCCCTACATGCGTCAACTGCAGTTTGGTGCGCGCATCAACTTCTAACCTCTAACCACTTGTGGCGCCAGTCGCCGGGGTTCGCGGGAAGCCGCAGCCCCGGCGTTACTGTTTCTGCTCCAGGCCCGTCCTGATGGGTGCACCCCTGCATACGGTCCATTCGCAGCGGCTTGCCTGCAAGGGTTGGACCGTCTCGACTTCTTTGAGTGCTGTGACCGAATCTATCGTGTGTGCAGTGCAGTCTAGTTAGCCCGCAAAACATGTCGTCGCACAGAAAATTGACCAAACGCGCAAGACCGCAAGCCAAAACACAGCAACAGGCTCACCGCTCCCTTCAACCTGTCGCACCAATCAGTATTGGTGAGAACTGCGTCTGCCACCTCGGCCGTACCCAGATGTTACTTCTCGCCCCTGGTCTGGTCCCACGTCACCAGCCCTGCCCTCGTGTTCTTCGGACGAGCTGGGCGCTGCCTTCCGCTGCAGGTACGGCAGTTCAAATGTGCGGTGCCACAGGGCGGCCACGGCGAGGATGAGGGGCGCCATACAGAGAAAGATAGTCCAATAAACGAGAGGGGACTGCATCAGTGAGCCCAGGGTGCGGTAAAGGGGTATGAGGATGGCACCGAGGATCAATGGGTGCAGCAGGTAGACGCTATAGCTGATCTGGCCCATAAAGAGTACGGGACGAGTCCGCAGTGCGCCCCAAAAGGAACAACCGGCAGCCACGGCGAGGAAAGGAAACGCCAGCGAGAGAGACTCCGGTAGTCCATACCTGGCCGGCACCAGGTAGAAGTTTGCCAACAGCAGCAGTAGGGCGAGGGAAGCGGCCCATGTGGAACGGCAGAACTGTTTGAGTCGGGGTATGCGCACCAGGTGCGCTGTGGCGATGCCGATGCTGAAGGTGAAGAAAAGATGTCGCACAAATCCCTCGTAGACAGAGGGCGGAGCGATGTGCGCCATGCGCGCTGCGCGATTGACCCCGTAGAGAACACCGCAGCCCGCCACGAACAAAGCCGACTTGCGAGGAGTGCCGGCGAACCAGCCCAAAAATGGAATGATCAGGTAGAACAAGCACTCGAAGCGAAGGGTCCAGGTGACTCCCCAGAGCCAGGGGGTGTAAGCCAGGTTGTTCAACAAAGGTGTATCGCCCCAGAGAATTTCAAGCAGATTGTGGACCAGAGTCGCAGGCGTGGTGAGCAGGCGGAAGTGCGTGAGCGCAGCCACCAGGATAAGCAGAAAAGCCACGGCTCCCAGGTAGGCGGGACCGAGACGGCGCAGCCGGGACGCCATAAAATTCATGAAGTCTGGTTGTGGCTTGACGATTAACCTGGACCAAAAAAGAAATCCCGTGATGAAGAAAAACACGGTGACGGCGGCTCCGCCGAGCTGACTATACATATTTCCGTTCGGCCCGGGGATCTCAGGAGAGCCGTAGTAGAGCAAGAGGTACCAGACGACCGCATGGTGGATCACCACCGAAATCGCCAGCAGTCCGCGCAATCCCTCAAGCTCGAGATTGAATGATGGCTTTGCCGTCAATCCAGCAAGGAAGTCGCGGTAGGGCGGCACCTTGCTCAGCAAAGAAGCGGTAACGACAAATAGCGCCACCATGGCAAACAACGGATAGATGCTGGTGATCGTCACAGAACCTGACCCTCTCAACCACAGAGCTTTTTTAACCCCGGGTATGGGGAGCAAAAACCTCCATATTGGATGCCCCACGCAAGAAAAATGCGATGCGGTTGTCAAACCCGCAGTGGTTGATGTGCCTGGGCTCGCACGCGCGAAGAAGGCGCTCTGACAACCGGATTAGAAACGCTTGCATTCGGGGTGGCGCGCGGCGGACCGTGCGCTCGTCTTAGAGCCACGATCGGAAGTCACAGGAAGAATAATTTCTGGCCCTCGACGTAACTTTCTATTTCCAGGTTTCAAAAAACGGAGTACCTTCACCTTTGTAAAAATCAGCAGTGGTAAAAGCTGACCGAAAATCTGCAGCACTTGTTCCACCCTTCAGGAGGATGTTTTGAACCGCAGCCATCTCACTCGCCGTGTCGTGTCTCTTGTTGTTGGCCTGTGCATCGCCGTCATGGGCCTGCCAGCTTTCGCCCAGTCTGACAGTTCCTCGCTCTCCGGCACAGTCACAGATACAAGCGGAGCTGTTGTACCCAACGCTAAAGTTGTTGTGCACAATGCCGCCACGCGTACCGATCGCGACGCAGCCACCAACTCCGAAGGCAGCTTCAACATCCCCAATCTTGCGCCTGGCGACTACAGCATCCGTGTCGATTCGAGCGGCTTCCAGACCACCACGCTGGACAACGTGCACGTTGATCCCAGCATCGGCCGTCGGGTGGATATTTCCATGCACGTCGGCGATGCCAAAACGGTAGTCACCGTTGAGGCAGGGGTGAATGCCATCCAGACGGAGAGCGCAGCGGTCGGTCAGCTCGTCACCCAGGATCAGGTCAGGAGTATCCAGCTGAATGGCCGCAATCCGTTGTACCTTTCACAACTCGAGCCAGGCGTGGTCCGTGGGAACTCCATGGCGGCCTTTGCGTTCGGTTTAGATAATGGCATCAACGTCAACGGGGCCCGCTCGCAGGAGAGCCTTCTTACGTTCGATGGCGCGCCTATGGTGCGCACCCGGTCCAATGGCACCAGCGTCGGCGTTGCGGATGTTGATACTACCTCGCAGGTGCAGATTCTGACCACCAGCTACCCGGCTGAGTATGGGCGCACCTCCGGCGGCCAGATCCGTATCGTCCCCAGGAGTGGCACCAGTGATTTCCACGGCAGCGCGTTCGAGTACTTTCGCAACAACGTGCTCAACGCGAATACGTGGAGTCGCAACTTCTCTGGTCTGCCACGCGCCGCCTTTCGCTACAACCAGTTTGGCTGGAACTTCAACGGCCCGGTTTACATCCCGGGGCATTTCAACAAAGACCGCAAGACGCTGTTTTTCCTGCTCGGCCAGGAGTACGTGCGCTACAACCATGACGATCTCGCTACCCAGAAGACGCCTACGGATCTCATGCGTGCGGGGAACTTCAGCGAATTGCTGGGCCCAAATATCTTCTACAGCAAGCCGGTGCAGATTGTAGATCCGGCGACCGGCGCCCCGTATCCCGGGAATATAATCCCCCAGGCGGCGCTCAGCGCCAATGGGCTTGGCCTGCTCAACGCTTATCCCACCGCCAACACGAATGCTCCGGGTTACAACTGGATCGATTCGGCTCTGTACACGGAGGCACAGCGCAAGGATTCGATCGTGGTCGACTACATCCCTTTCGAAGCTCACCATTTTCGCTTCAGCCTGCTCAATTACAACTACAACGATTACGAACCTCACTACGGAAACTTCAATCGCAACCCCCGCATTTTCAAGCGGCCGAACCAGATTGGCGTCTTTCACTACAGCTGGGCCATCAACGCATCGACGGTAAATGAACTGATCGTCTCCGCAGCCGCTGACCATGTGAACATCGGCATCGATACCTCGCTTGGCCGCTATGACCGGACGCAGTACGGAATTAACTACCCATATCTTTACGACGGTTCCGCCAAGGTCTTGCCGAACAAGATACCGACGATCAACATTGCGAACTTCGGCACGCTGGACGGCGGCCCCTATCCATCCCGCTCCGGTGGCATCGTCTATGACGTGGCTGACAACATCACGAAGGTGTTCGGCAATCACACGGTGAAAGTTGGCGGCCTATGGGAATACTCGGGCGAGAACAACTTCGACCAGATCAACGTGAGTAGCACCATCCCCGGATCTACCAACAATCAGAACGGGCTGTTCGTTTTCACCGACACACGCAATGGAAGTGCGCAGACTTCTGATGCTGCCGTCGCGAATGCAGCGCTCGGCCTTTTCGATACATACGGAGAAATTGGACAGCGCTCCTACACCCTTTTCCGCAGCAACATGTTCTCTGGCTTCGCGCAGGATGACTGGCGGACTACTTCGAAACTGGTGCTGCAGTTCGGTGTGCGCTACACGGTCAACACCCCCTATTACGCTATCTGGGGCAATCAGTCTTTCTTTGATCCCGCTTACTACAATCCGGCGAATGCACCCACGGTGAGTCCCACGACTGGTTTCGTTACCGGTGGCGTGCCGTTGAACGGGGTAGTCATTCCGGGCAGCGGTTTCCCAAGCGTTGCCAAGGGACATGTGCCGGACGCCATTCTCGCCAATGGCTACGCGGCGAATTTCCACGGCACGAATCGTGGCTATAACCCTACCGTCTACACGGATGTCCAGCCTCGCATTGGCTTCGCTTACCAGATTCAACCCACGATGGTGATTCGCGGCGGCGCCGGCCGCTACATCCAGCGGCTTGGCATTAGCGACAACGTGCAGGTCGGCGGCAACGCGCCGTTTCAGCCGTCTTCCACGGTGACGAATGGACAGGTCAACGATCCTGGCGGCATCGGCACCAACAGCACTCCACTTTCCTTTACCTCTCACGCGTATCACTACCCCAGCCCGGGCGCGTATGGTTGGAACCTTACCTTTGAGCAGGAGATACACGACATTGGCACGCTGAGCCTCGCCTATGTCGGCCGGCGTGGTCTGCACCTGGAGCAGTTGGCCAACATCAACCAGTTGCGGCCCGGCACGATTCAGGCCAATCCAACGATCAAGTCTCCAGACGCACTGCGCCCATACCAGGGCTACTCGACGATCATCGAATCGGAAGATGCCGGTTCTTCGATTTACCACTCGTTGCAGGCGAACGTGCAGCGGCGGCTGGTGAGGGGATTGCTGTTCGGCGTGGCATATACGTGGTCCAAGAGCCTCGACTTCGGTTCTTCGAACGGCACCAGTTTGCCCAACATCTACGACAAGTCAATCTACTGGGGCCCAAGCGACTTCGACACCCGCCATGTGCTGGTCATCAACTATGTGTGGAATATCCCCTACGGAACCCACTCAGGCAATGGCCTGGTGCGTAGCGCGCTCGGCAATTGGCAGTTCTCCGGGTTGGTTCAGCTGCAATCCGGGCGTCCGCTCAACGTTCAGCAAAGCAATGACTACGCCGGTGTTGGCCCAGGCTCTGGCAATCAGCTGTGGGCGCGTACCGGCAATGCCGCGCTACCCCATGGGTTCGCCGGTGGCAAGACTACAAACCAATGGTTTGATCCCACCGTCTTTGTTCGTCCGGCGGCCGGCACCTTTGCGCCGCGCGGCAATCGTAACTACATCTATGGCCCTGGCTTTCAGAGCTACAGTGCGGCTTTGCAGAAGTCGATGCACATCATCCCGAACCACGACAATCATGAGATCGTCTTCCGCGCGGAGGCTTTCAATTACCTCAATCATCCCAACCTCGACAATCCGGACGTCGGTCCCACCAGCGGCACGTTCGGACGCGTCACCGCGAAGGGAACAACGTACGCATCCGAGCGCCAGTTCCAGTTCAGTCTCCGCTACATGTTCTAGTGGGCGGAGAAGGTTGTATAGGGTGCCGCGTCCAGGAGACAGATGCGGCGCCCTTTTTTTTGGCCTAGCCCGGATTTCTCACCACGACTGTCTCCGGACAGTTGGAGGATCGCCGTTGTGCCGAGCTGCACTCGAGCTGACGGCAGTAGGCAAGCTGTCGATAGTCTTGAGCTCTGGAGAGCAGATTGTCGCACCCATGGTGATCGCAAGAAGAACGATGAACGCCTGGAGCCGGACCAACGATGGTAATGACACGCAGGAAAATGAAAGCCGCTTTGCCTGCGATTCCTTCACTTGCGACCCATGGTCCAATATCTGCGGAGCGATCCGCTGCTTCGCCGCTCGCGAGCAAGCAGACGGCGACTGCGGATTCTACTCCAAGGCGGCCAACGTGGAAGTGGTTGCAAATGCGGGTTGGGACATCGACCCCTGGCGGCGCTCGGCTTCTGACTGCCTTTCTACAAGGAAGGGCAAAGACACGAGACGCTAGTGGCGTATTCTCTTGGGGGAGGGAACTGTGGCATCCCACAAAACCTGCACTCGGCCGAACGGCAACATGACTCGTCGTACCCTGCTTGGCACCGCAACCGTCGCAGCTGTCCTGGCGGCGTTGCCCAAAGCTGGAGCGCGCGCCCCGGAGTGGAAACCGCGGCTCGGCATCCTGGGCAAATACACCGAAGCGAACGTAGACTTCGCACTGCAGGAGGGATTCAACAACATGATCCTCTCCGCCGGGGCCGGCACGGCGGGACTGGATACAACCACGATCACAGACGAAGCGATCGGGCGCATCAGGAATCATCTCTCCGCAAAGGCGATGTCCGTTTCGGCTCTGCAGGTGAACGCCAACCATATCGCCCCAGATCCGGCGGAACGCGAGCGGCAAAACGCCGCCTTTGTGAAGGCCATCGAACTGGCCGGCAAACTAGGCGTCCCTTATATAGGGACCCAATCCGGCAAAGACCCCGCGCTGACCTTGGCGGCGCAAGTAGACGAGATTGTGCGCGTGTATCACGAGAAGTATTTCGCGGTCTGTCAGCAGCACAAAGTGCGCATCTTGTGGGAGCCCTGGCAGGGCGGCCCCAACATTGCCACCAGCCCGGTTGGCTTTGCCGCATTATTCAAGGCTTTCGACAATTCTCCCTATGTCGGCCTGCAATACGATCCGTCGCATTTGCTATGGCAAATGATGGACCCGGTGCAAACCGCAAAAGAGTTCGTCGATAAGATCTACGACGTTCATCTGAAGGACACACAGATCCATTGGGATGTGGTGCGCCGTGGCGGCATCGAGCCGGTAGACCAGGCGCGGTGGTGGCAGTTCCGGATTCCTGGTATGGGCCATGTCCCCTGGCCTGAGTTCTTCAGCGTTTTGCAAAGCGCTGGCTATCAGGGCGCGATGAGCATCGAACATGAAGACGATCTCTACGGCGCCGCGGATAACCCGGGGCCGAATTTCAGTGATCCCTACAAGATAGGTTTCCGCATGGCCAAGCGCTACCTCAACCAATACGTGCCCGTGTAAGTCGCGTGACGGCGGACAAGCGAAGGAACCGGCCTCGCGGCCGAAACCCTCGATCCGAAGCACAGCGGTTTTCACCTGGAAGCAACGGATGTGCTTCCAGGCAAGGGAAGCATCCTTACCGGCCTCTGCCTTCAGGTTCCCCTAACGGATCACGCACAACCCCGTGAATCGCCTGCGGCCCGAAGTGTGTCGCCGCCGGCCCACCAAAAACCAGCGTGATGTTTGAATTCACGGTTGAATATCGACCCTCTGCCCCGCCCAGAATGCAAACCTGCAGCGTGGATGTGGGCGGCGTCGTCTTTTCAAACGGGGCCAGGCTTCCATTCCCCGTGATCAGGGTCACCGTGCCATTCACTTGCACCCCGGTTACGGCAGCCGGGGCAGCATACACCGGGCAACCAGTCATGTCCCAGGTAATGGTGGCGTTGGTCAACCGGATATGGTGCGTGTGCGGATTGACGAGTGGCTGCGCCGGATCGACCGCTCCTGCGCTCGTGCTGCCAAAGCCCGACATCGTCATGTCCGCGAAGAAGTCCGCCTTGCTCGATCCCGGACGAACATCGAGCGACCATTGGCCATGCATTTCCCATGGGCTCCCCTTCACCGTGGTGCTCAAGGGCGAGTAGTCGTTAATCAGGCCAGTGAAGTGCAATGCCCGTCTTTCCTCAGCGGAAGCGCAGGTACCTGCCACCAGTAGAAGCAGTGCGAGTCTGCACACTGCCGAATTCATCATTCTGCTTTTCATAAGATCCTTCCTTTTGCGGCTGACTTGAGGCGCACGCCAACGATGGAGCACTTCGCGCGTCCACAAAAGCGGCAAAGCACGGAAACCTTGCTGTCCCCTCGGTTTGCCGTCGAATACCGCGTTTTGCCGCGACCGAAAATGCCCGGCACGCTACAATGCCTTCTCCTGGGTTCGGTAGTTCTGGCCCGACCGGAGCGGCGATGGGCGGCTTGACCACAGACGAAACGCCTTCCGCGACCGGGTTCGAGGCTCGCCTGGATTCGTGGAAAGAAATCGCGAACTATTTCAGCCGCGATGTCACGACCGTTCAGCGTTGGGAAAAGCGGGAAGGCATGCCGGTGCACCGGCACCTGCACGATCGCATGGGATCCGTCTACGCCTATCGGGCGGAATTGGATGCGTGGGCGCGCGGACGCAATCTTCGCCCAACCATCCAGCAGGAGCTGGTCAGCCCGCCTGCCGAACCTGCCATACCCGAGCCACCTGCACCGCCGCCATCTCTGAAGACGAGGAACTTTGAGGGCAAGCGAAAGTGGGTCCTGGTGCTGGGGGCCGTCGTCACCCTGGTGATCGTCGCTGCCCTATGCTTTCAGCGAACAGAGTACTTCTGGCGAAATCCCATCGCTGACTTCCGCTTTCACACGCTTACCAATTTCGATGGAGTCAAGGGAGCGGCCGCGATCTCACGCGATGGCCACTTCATCGCCTTCCTCTCAGACCGGGAGGGAGCGGTGGACGTGTGGGTGACTCAGGTCGGCTCCGGTGAGTTTCACAACCTGACCCACGGCACCCTGCCGGGACTGCTCAACCCAGCAATACGCGCCGTCGGTTTCTCTCCCGACGGATCGATCGTCACCTGTTGGGTTCGCAGGCAGGGCAGTGCGGGCGACAGTGACATCAGCGTTTGGGGCGTACCCACCCTGGGGGGCCCGCGAAGCCATACCTCCCCGGCGTGGCAGAGATGGATTGGTCGCCCGACGGCACTCGCCTGGCTTACCACACCCCAGGGCCAGGCGATCCCTTGTTTGTTTCTAGAGTGGGTGGGCCCGCGGAAGATCGGCCAATATTCACGGCCGCAGCCGGGCTTCACTCACACTTTCCTCTCTGGTCGCCGGACGGGGCTTACCTTTATTTCGTGCAGGGTGAGCTGCCTGACAAATTAGACATCTGGCGCATCGCTTCCAGTGGTGGAAAGCCAGAACGCATGACCTCGCATTATGCAGCGGTCAGCTATCCGGTCTTCCTGGATCGGCGCACGCTGTTGTATCTCGCGGGCGATGCCGACGGCTCGGGGCCCTGGCTGCACAGTATGGATGTGGAGCGACGGGTGGCGCACCGCCTCACCGCTCGTCTGGACCGGTTCACCTCCCTGGCCGTTGCAGCGGATGGCCACCGTTTAGCCGCCACCCTGGCGAGCGCGAAAACATCCCTGTGGCGGTTACATATCGGTGGCGCTTCGCCGGCGCCCTCCTCAGCGGTGCTCATCCCGATCACCACCGGCGATGTTTCGCAACCACGGCTGACGCGGGATTCCTTGTTGTATGTTGTGGCGACCGGCACCGGCGAGAGTCTATGGAAGTCGGTCAACGGGGTCAGCTCAGAAATATGGAGTGCGGACGACATACAAATCTTCGGCGCCCCGGCCATCTCGCCCGATCAGCGCTGGATCGCGTTCTCCGCCAGCCGGCACGGGCAGAAGCTGTTGTACCTGATGCAAGCCGACGGAGCCAACGCACGCGTCGTCACCGCCTCGCTCAACCTGCAGGGGGCGCCTGCGTGGGGGCCGGATGGCCGCTCCATCACCACGGCGGTGGAGGATCACGGCATTCCCCGCCTCTACCAGGTACCACTGGATGGACGTGCCGCCACGCCTTTGGTTTCGGAGTATTCCATCAACCCTGCCTGGTCGCCTGACGGCCGTTTTGTCGTCTACACCGGAGCCGACATTGGCACTACCTTTGCTGTGCGTGCCGTCACCGCCGGATCAGTTGCTCACCCGATGCCTGCTGTACAGCTATCCAGGGGGGCTCGCCACCTGGTATTCCTGCCCGGCAGCGATTCGCTGGTTGTCTTGCGGGGCGAGATGCAACACAAAGATCTTTGGCTCGTCGATCTCAAAACCGGAGCGGAACGGCAGTTGACTCACCTGCGCCAGAGTTCGACACAGTCGATTTCGATATCTCGTCCGACGGCCATGATGTTGTTCTCGAACGAACGCTCGAGACTTCTGATCTGGTGATGCTCGATCTTCCTCCGCCGTCATCCGTCAGCATCAAGCCATAGTTGATACAGGTTCGCCAGTACCGGCTGCTCTGCGAGCGTTGCGGGTGTGATTTCGACCATCGCCGAATGGTTTTCGCGGATCATTCATGTAGTAGCACTCCGCGTCGAATCATCATGGCCGGTTTCTTAAGCACATGCCTCCAACTGGCTTTCAGTGCACACAGCAGA
>CAZZVD010000067.1:0-21141 GCA_964657465.1 uncultured Acetobacteraceae bacterium
ACATCTCGCGAAAAACGAGCGAGATGTGGGGCACCCGTCATTGGTGACTTAACAGACGGTGAGAAATCCGGGTTAACCCTACCCGTTCCCTCCCCTTTGGCAGGATTGCGTGGAGCCGAAGGTAGCCTCCCCGCACACTCTGGGATAATGGAGCAGCCGTCCGTCCCCCATGAACACACTCAACACAGATCAGCCACCAGCCAAAACCACCCAACTCAACGGCTTCGAACCGCTGAAGGTACCGCTGTTCCGCGATCTCTGGCTGGCCTCGATCGTCTCCAACCTCGGTGGATGGATGCAGGATACGGCCGGCACCTGGTTGATGACGGTGCTCACCACCTCGCCGCTGCTCATCGCCCTGATGCAGACCGCGGCCAGCCTGCCCGTGGTCATCCTCGGTCTGCTGGCCGGCGCCACTGCCGACATCTTCGATCGCCGCCGCCTGCTCATCTTCTGGCAAGGCTGGATGCTGTCGGCAGTCGCACTGCTGAGCGTGCTGACTTACTTCGATGTCATCTCGCCGTGGATCCTGCTCATCCTCACCTTCCTGCTGAACATCGGCACGGCGATGAACAGCCCCGCCTGGCAGGCGATTGTGCCCGAGGTGATTCCCCGCGAGCAGCTACCCGATGCCGTTTCACTCAACTCTGCTGGATTTAACCTGGCCCGTGCCCTCGGGCCGGCACTGGGCGGCCTGGCTATCGCACTGTTCGCGCGCGCCACCACGGGCGCAGCCACGGTATTTCTGTTGAACTCGCTATCGTTTGTAGGCGTGATCCTGGTGCTCTACCGCTGGCACCGTACCCCCTTTTTCAAAAGCGCCTTACCGTCTGAGCGCATCCTGGGTTCGGTGCGTGCCGGTATTCGCTATGTGCGCTATGCGCCCATGCTGCAGGCAGCTTTTGTGCGCACTCTTCTCTTCACGGTTTTCGTGAGCGCTGTGTGGGCCCTGCTGGCTATCGTCGCCAAGAGCGACTTACATCAGGGCGCTATGGGCTACGGCATCCTGAACGGCAGTATGGGCTTCGGCGCGGTGATCGGTGCGACCCTGTTGCCACGCGTCCGCAGGATCCTTTCCGCGGATGCCATCATCGCTATAGCGACCAGCGTGTTTGTGGCCACCCTGGCCATCCTGGCGCTGGTGAGAATGCCGCTGATCATCATCCCCATGCTGATTGCCGGCGGCTTCGCCTGGACCAGCGCTATGTCTACCCTCAACCTGGCGGTGCAGGTCTCAGTGCCTGCCTGGGTGCAGGCGCGGGCGTTAGGTGCATACCAGATGATTTTCGCCGGAGGTATGGCGCTCGGCGGAGTTTTGTGGGGCTACATCGCAGAGCACGTGTCTACGTCGAGGGCCCTGCTGTGTGCCGCCACGGGCTTGGCGGTTACCCTGCCCCTTTCGCTACGCTTTCATGTGCTGCGCGGCGTGCAGCCCGATTTCAGCCCTCACCGGTACACACTACCAGCACCCAAACTGGCGGGCGAGCGAGAAGACTCGGATGGTCCGGTGCGTGTGTCCATTGATTACACGATCGATCCCAGGGACTACGCGGCGTTTACTCACGCCATCCACCAACTCAGAGACGTGCGCTTGCGCGATGGCGCAATCCGCTGGGGTGTGTACCAGGACGCCGCCGATCCGAAACATCTGACCGAGGCATTCGTGACCGAATCCTGGCTTGAGTACCTGCGGCAGCGGGAACGTTTCACTACCTCCGATCACGAAATTCGCGACCGGGTGTGGAGCTTTCATCAAGGTCCCGAACCGCCCCGGATCTCGCACATGTTCTACGCGAAAGAGGTCACCGAGGCGCAGAGTCAGGCTGGCCATCGGGTAGCGACCAGCGGGTAGCCTACCAGTTCAGCACGGCAGGTCTGCTTTGCCGAGGGCGCTTTTCAGCCCTTGCATGCTGGCGCGCGTGGAAGCCTCTGGCGTGCCGGCTCCGCGCCAATGGGTCTCGAGGCTCACCGCATGGTGGTAACCATCCTTCGCCAGAGCACGCAACTGGCCCACCCAATCCACCACGCCGCCACCCACAGGAGCCCACTCGTACTTCTTGCCTGGCTGCCGGGTCACGTCCTTCACATGGCAGTGACCGATGCGATCGTGAGGCAATAGACGGTAGCCATCCGGAAAAGGAGTGCTGCCGAGTGCTGCCGCATTGCCAGGATCCCAATTCAACATGAAATTGCGATTCGGGATCGCCTTCAACACCGCCGCCGACTCTTCCCCGGTCGCCGTATTGCACGCCATTTCGTTTTCCAGCAAAAGGATCATCTTCTGCTTAGCACATACCTCGGCAGCGCCGCGAAGCTTGTCATTGATCGCCGCCCGGTGTGGCGCCTGATCCTCTAAGCGCCAAAAATCGAAACAGCGAATACGGTCGGTTTTGAATTGTCGCGCCAGTTCGATGCAGTGCTCCAGTAACTGTTCCTGTTGCTTGAAATCAAAGCCCGCGTGAAACTGGTCGCGCTTTGGGCTCTCCCTGGAAAGAGGCGCGCCCGGCCAATCCACCTTGAACAGCGGGCTTGCGATATCGGTGACTCGTAATTGGTACTTCTCGAGAATGCGCTGCGCCTCGGCGATTTGTTTCGCGTCGAGTTCAGTGATGTTCTTATCCCACATCCCGCGAATCTCTATCCAGTGCAACCCGAAGTCGTGTGCTGCGATCTCGCACGCACGCCCAAAGTCCTGCGAGATTTCATCGTTGATCACCGAGAGATGAAAGGGACAGGTCGTCTCGGCGGCGAAGGCATTCCTGCCTAGTTTGCTCATGGCGGCGGTGGCGGTCAGCGACCCAATGAATGCCCGGCGTGATGAAAACACGTAGTCCCCTCCTCAAATCGGCCTGGGTCCGGACTTCTGCTTCAGGCGCTTTCGCCCTCAAACAAATCTCTCCTGACCGGCACGGTTTTTTCTGCTCGCTTAGGGTAAGTCGATCTGCTTCTGCAAAGGGAGATCCTGCGAAGAACCACCGACCATGAACGTGTAACCGCCCGGCAATTGCTTCCAGGCATCAGTGGCCTCATCGTAGATCGACAGCTCGCGAGGATTGATTGTCAGACTTACCTGCCGGCTCTCGCCCGGCTTGAGCATCACCTTGCTCCACCCCGCCAGCCGCTTGGGCGGCTCCTGCGCACTCGCCGGCAAGCTCACGTAGACTTCGGCGACTTCAGCGCCCGCGCGTGATCCCGTGTTCATCACCGTGAACTGCACGGACGGCTCCTTACCGGCCGTGACTTTCAGGCCGGAGTATTTGTACGTGGTGTACGACAGACCAAAGCCAAAGGGAAACAGTACTGGCTTCTTCTCCGCGTCGTACCACTTGTAACCCACTTTCACTCCCTCGTCATAATGCACGCTGAAGATAGCTTTGGCGTCTTCCGGCTTTACTTCCTGACCGGCTCCGCCCACCGGGGCAGGTGGCTTGATGAGCGTGGGATGCGGCAGGTCGGCCACGCTGCGAGGAAAGGTAAGCGGCAATTTCGCTCCTGGGTTGACATCGCCAAAGAGCACGTCGGCCACTGCATCCGCGCCCTTGCTGCCGGCGTACCAGGCCTCGAGCACGCCTCCCACCTTGTCCACCCACGGCATCACAACGGCGGTGCCGGTTTCGAGCACCACGATGGTGCGCGGATTCGCCGCGGCCACCTGCGCAATCAGGGCATCCTGGTTTTCGGGCAGCGAAAGATCCTCCAGGTCGGTTCCTTCACTCATCCACTGATAAGCAAAGACGATCGCCACATCGGATTGCCTGGCCAGCGCCGCTGCGGCTGCAGGATCAGCACCCGAAGCAAATTGAACCTTTGCGGCCGGCGCGGCGGCGCTGATTGCCTTGAGCGGCGAGGATGGAAACCAAACGTGCGATTGCCAGGGATGCGCCGGCTCACCCTCGGGATCAACCTGGGCCGAGCCTCCGCCGGAAATCATCCCCGTATCCGCGTGCGGACCGATCACCGCGATCGAGCGCACCCGGGTGCGATCCAGCGGCAGGAGATTACCCTGGTTCTTTAGAAGCACCATACTCTGCTCCGCGATGTGCCGCGCAGTCAGCAGATGGGCCTCGACATCGATCACGCTCTTCTCGGTCGGATAATCGACCAGCCCGGCCTCAAACTCCGAGCGCAGGATGCGATGGGCGTGGTCATCGATCTCCGCCATCGGCACCTTCCCTGCCTCGACCGCCTGCTTGAGCTTGTCTCCGAAGAAATCATCCAGCGGCTGTTCATTATCCAGCCCCGCCGCCGATGCTTTGATCGTGCTGTGCGTGCCGCCCCAATCAGAAAGCACGAAGCCTTTGAATCCCCAGTCCTTTTTCAACACCTCGGTCAGGGTGTACTTGTTCTCACAAGCGTAATCGCCATTGATCGCATTGTAGGAACACATCACGGCAGCCGGATTGCCCACCTCGATGCCGATCTGGAAAGCAAGCAGATCGCTTTCGCGCATGGCTCGCTTGCCGATGATTACATCCACGACATCGCGGCCATTTTCCTGGTCATTCATTGCGTAGTGCTTGATATCCCCGATCACATGCTGGGCCTGCTCGCACTTGATTCGGTTGCCGACCAGCGTTCCGGCCAGCAGCGGATCTTCGCCCTGGTACTCAAAGGTTCGTCCATTGCGTGGTTCACGGGTCAGGTTGACGCCCCCGCCCAGGGTCATGTTGTAGCCCTGCGCCCGCAGCTCATTACCGATCAACGTTCCATAGGCGCAAGCGGCCTCAGGATCCCAGCTGGCTGCGGCTGCCACGTTCGCGGGCAAGGCGGTTGAGTAACGGCCGTTTTGGGCACTCATGCGCACCCCATAGGCCGCATCGCTCATATCGATCCTGGGAATATTCAACTTCGGGATGCCCAGAACAAACCCGGCTCCCCCGTTTCCCTCGTTCATACGGGGCATCGAGCGGGGCCAGCCGGGCATGCCTTCGCCGTGCAGCAGGTCGATCTTTTCCTGCAGGGAAAGCTGGCGCAACACCATGTCTGCCCGCTCGTCCGGAGACAGGCTCTTATTCATCCATGGACGGTCGCCCGTTGGTGCAGAGCCCTGCGCAAGAGCCAGGGGCGCCGCAAGCGGCACACCGCTGAGCACGCCGATCAGGGTTGCAAAAGCAAAACGCGTTACCAAAGATAACTGCACCACCGTCGCCTGGCTCAGTCGCTACCGTCCATTTCCCTTGCTTACTTGCCGCCGCTGAGCATTTTTACATACTGGTAGTAAAAAGCCACTCCGCGGTAGTAGGAGTCTACCGGTACCCGCTCGTCCTTGCCGTGCATTCGCTGGTCGTTGATGTCGAGCGCGATCCCGTTGATGCCATAGGTAGGCAGGCCCGCCTCGATGGTGTACTTGGCGTCGGAGGCGCCTACTTCCATGATAGGCAGCACCGGTGCGCCGGGCCACATCTGGGCTGCCAGCTTCTCCAGCGGTTGAATCACTTCGGGACGCAACTCTGTAGGCGGAGCGCCTTTCGCCAGCGGCGCGGTCGGAGCAATCCCCCCGGCATCGCTCACATAGCGGACCTGCACTTTGGGATCGTTGAAGATACCGATCAATTGCTGCCGTACTTCTTCCCGCGAATGACTGGGTAGAATCCTGCAGTTCACGTTGGCGGTGGCGGTTTGCGGCAGAGCATTGTTGGCCACACCGGCCGCCAGCCGCGTGGCCACGCAGGTAGTGCGCATCGTTGAGTTATATTTCGCGATTGCCGAGAGATGCGCCAATGCCGTGGGGGAAGGCGGCTTCTGCAGGATACCCTTCATGTCGGCCGCGGTCTGGCCAGTGACCAGCGTGCTCATCCGGGAAAAGTAAGCGCGTGTCACCGGGTTGAGTTCAAAAGGAAAGCTGTACCTCTGCAGGCGAGTGAGTGCATCTGCGATGTGATAGATGGCGTTATCAGGGACCGGTAAGGAACTATGGCCGCCAGGATTGGTGGTGATCAACTGGTAATCGCCATAGAGCTTTTCCGTTGCCTCCACGCCAAACGAAAGCGCCTTGCCATGATCCATGTCCACATTGCCGGCGTCGGAGTTCAGGACGAAGGCAGCCTCCATCAGGTCGCGGTGGTTCTTGAGCAACCAATCGATCCCGTTTGACTGGCCTCCTTCCTCGTCGGCGGTGAGCGCCAGAATCAGATCGCGATCCGGCTGGTAGCCCGCCTTTTTTAAACGGATGAAGGTGGTCACCAGGATGGCATCGCTTTCTTTCATGTCCTGCGTGCCTCGGCCGTAGAAGTAGCCGTCTTTCTCGACGAACTTGAAGGGATCGGTTGTCCAGTCGGAACGCAGTGCTTCCACCACGTCGAGGTGACCGATCAGCAGGATTGGCCTGGCTTTCCCGGTACCCCGGAAGCGCGCGACCATGTTGCCCTTGCGGTCGTTGGGTCCAATCACCACAACATCCTGCCTGGGGAAGCCGGCATCGAGCAGCCGCTGTGCCATCGCCCTGGCCGCCACCGTGGTACTTCCCACTGAATCCGTGGTGTTGATTTCGATCAGTTGTTGAAAGATATCGCGTGATAGTTGTTTCGTTTGCTGGTCCAGCGGCGCCTGGGCGGACGCAGCAGAAAGTGACAGCAATAGCGCCAGCAGCGGCAGGCAGAGCCTAGCACTGGCGGCAACGAGAGAGGACGTTACCAACTTCTTCTTTAACATTTGCCTGGGATACCTGTTTGAGGGAATGCGAAACGGGCCCGCGTGCGTGAAAAATCAAGATTAGTATAAAACTTTGCTGAACCTGATTTATTGCACTGACCTGATTTGTTGGAATGAAAGGAATACCCTTGCTGCGCGATCGCCGCACTCTTGCTCTGCTTTCCTTTGTCCTTCTCGCCCCTTTTTATGGAATGGCCGCTGGCGCCATCCAGGAAAGCAAGCCGCCGATCTCGTTGGACGAGTTTATGAACGCGACGGACCTGCAGGGAGCGAAGCTATCTCCTGATGGCTCCGCGGCGTTGATCACCACGACCTCGCCAGACTGGCAGCAAAACCGCTTTCGCAGTGACCTGTGGATCTGGCGGCAGAGCACCGGCGACACTGTACCGCTGACCCACTCCGGACATGCTCGTTCCCCGCAGTGGTCTCCTGATGGCCGGTATATCGCCTTCCTCTCGGATATGGGCTCGGGAGCTGACCAGAAGAACGATGCTGACAGCAAAGACAGTAGCGACCGGCTGTGGCTGATTTCTGCCGAAGGAGGGGAATCCTTTCCGCTCTATAAGGAAGACCTGGACGTTCATGCCTTCACGTGGTCGGCTGATGGATCGCAAATCTTCTTCTCCACCACGCCCCCACTTGCGAAGAAAGCGGAAGAGGAACGTAAAGCGCAGTGGAAAGATGTGATTCGCTGGCGGGAACAGGAACGAGGCGATCTGTTACTGGCCTTACCAGTCGCCGAAAGCATCAAGGCCTTCGAGCAAGACAAGAGCGCGCACGCTGCCGCTGATGACCCGTCTCAGTTGCCGAAGCTGGCAAAAACTATTACGACCAGTGGCGATGCCATTAAGGCGATCACTGCCGCTCCCGGTGGCACGCAGATCGCCTTCGTCACTGACTCCGTTTCGCATCGCCAGGAAGATCCCGCGCACAACGAAATTTACCTCGTGAGCACGGCCGCAGGCAGCACGGCGCGGCGGCTGACGAATAACCAGGCGCTTGAATCCGACCTTCAGTGGAGCCCCGATAGCAAACAGCTTTACTTTCGCGTGGGCGCCGATGCCGGCGCAGTGGAGGGGGCTTATCGTGATCTGCAGGGCCGCGTGTATGCCCTCGATCCCACCAGCGGACAAGCCAGGCGCATGGGCGGCTCCTTCGACGGATCGTTTGAAGGCTACACCGTCATGTCAGACGGACGCGTGATTGCGTCCGGTTTGAAGGGAACGCAACAACAGCTGTATCAGCTCTCCGATGGCCAGGCAGTCCAGTTACCCGGACTACCTGGAACCTATGGCGGAGCGGATGCGAGCCGCCACGGCACATCGTTGGTGGTGAAGTACTCCACTGTGGTGCAGCCCACGCAGATAGTGCTGGTGACGGACGCGGCCCATTTGGAGCAAGGGAAAGTCCTCACCCACTTCAACGTTCTATTCACGGAGCGTGCGCAAGCGGAACGCAAGCCGTACCAGTGGAAAGCCGATGACGGAACCACGGTGGAGGGTATGTTGATCTACCCGCCCCACAGTATGGGCCAGAAACATCTGCGTATGCTGACGTTGATCCATGGCGGTCCCGCGGATGCGGATATCGACCGCTTTGGCGCGGATTGGTATGACTGGGCCAACCTGGCCGCGGCGAACGGCTGGCTGGTATTTCGTCCCAACTATCGCGGGTCCACTGGTTACGGCGACAAGTTCATTCTGCAGATTGCGCCCCACCTGGTTTCCCGGCCGGGGAAAGACATCCTGGAAGGTGTGGACGCATTGGTGAAGGATGGCATTGCGGATCCAGATCAACTGGCCATCGGAGGCTACAGTTACGGCGGGTACATGACCAACTGGCTTATTACCCAGACCACGCGGTTCCGCGCCGCGGTCACTGGCGCCGGCACGGTGGAGCATGCGGCTAACTGGGGCAACGACGACACCAGCTATGACGATGTGTGGTATTTGGGCGGCGCTCTGCCCTGGCAAAACCCCGCCATTTATCAGTCCGAAGGAGCGCTCTTCCAGATGGACAAAGTGCGCACGCCGACGCACATCGTGGGCGGCAATGCCGATGTACGGGTGAGCTTTCTCGAAGACGTGTTGCTGGAGCGAGCACTGCAGCAGTTACGAGTTCCGCACAGCCTGCTGGTGTTCCCCGGCGAAGGACATCCACTCGACAAAAATCCCTGGCATGGCTACATCAAGGTGCGCGAAGAATTGCAGTGGCTCGAGAAGTACACTAAAAAGCCCTAGATAATTGCTGGGCTTCATGCACTTCGTTGCGAGCGATGGAGTGGGTGGGTTAGACAGTTCTGAGCACCGTGCCCGGCTGCTTTTTGACTGTTCCTTTGGGAGGGGCTACTGATCCAAGCCACCACTCCCCCCTTTGTCATCCCGACCGAAGCGAAGCGCAGTGGAGGGATCTGCTTTGCGCCTTCTCCTGCCACGAATTTTTACAGAGCTCCAGCATCGGATGAGCAGAGGAACGTGGGTCTCGATAGCAGCCGCTTCACTGCCAGGAGTGACTCTCCTGCCATTCCTGCTGAACGAATGGTTCCTCTGCGTGTCCGATGCTGGAGCTTGGTAGAAAGTTGTGGCAGGAGAAAGGCGCACAGCAGATTCCTCGGCTTCGCTCGGAATGACAAAAAGGGGGCAGTGACGTTGCCTGGCAGTCGCGAAACGCCACACGCCGGTCGGCCAACGCCACTAGCTCGCATTTCTCACGTCCTGTTCCGTAACAAATAATGGGTGCCCCACATCTCGCTTGTTTTTGGCGAGATGTGGGATTCCACGAACCTCGGCCCCTGAGTGTGGAAGTGGCAAGACCCTCATTGAAGATTCTTGCCAGGAAAGCGTGCCCGGTGGACAGCGGTGGAATCCCACATCTCGCCAAAAACGAGCGAGATGTGGGGCACCCGTCATTCCTTGGAAAGAAAGATCTCGTACCCTGTGGGGCGGCGAAAAATGCGAGCTAGTTAAGAGCTAGTCAGGGCTTCGACCCCATAAAGCCCTCCAACCCACAGCAACTGCAAAACAGACAAGCTGGTGAGGAGTGGCTGAGGCTTTAGCGGTGATTGGCCTCGGTTGCCTGCCTAAAAATCCCTGACACAGCCGTGGCCGTCTGCTGCATCGTCTGCCCCAGATCATGGCCTTGTGACTTCACCGCATGGCCCTCGCTATCGGTGTCAACCAGAGCAATGCTTTGCGAATAGCCTGCGGGCGCGGTTGTAAGCGGACGCCTTTGCAGGTGAACCCCGGCGGCCTCGGCCCGCAATGGAACTGCCTCTATCGAAGCGTTCGTCTCGTCCGCAACCGGTTCCTTGCTCTGGACCGGCCCCGCAGTCGCGCGCCCCTCAGGCCGTGTCTTAGCCGGGGTACGCATTCGGCGGCGCGCTGCCACAGCTTGCACAAGGGCAGACGAAGGCGCCTTGACCGTGACCTCGGATGCCGGCGAGTGTGCATAGGTCAGCAATATTGCCAGCGACGGCGCCCCTATGACAAAGAGGCACGTAAGCATGAGCCCTGAGACGATGCGCAATCCGGTGGACCACCCGGGCTCTCTGCGTGTTTCCGCCAGAATGGAATGAACACGAACGGTTAAGTGATCGGGGGGAGCGGCGAAATCCACACCCCAGTTCCGGGGATCTGGCGTCACATTCAATCGCGCAAAACGGAGCAGGCACTCTGCATAAGTCACGCGGCGGGAGGGCGACTGAACTACCACCTCACGGTCGCACGCCAGTTCGCGGTCACGCTGCAATTGACGGACGGCATACCAAGCGGCCGGATGAAACCAAAGCAGGGCGCGGCAAACGACAGCTAAACCGTTCCACGCAGAATCTCCGCGGCGAACATGCTGCAGTTCATGACGCAGCACGTCTTCCAGGTCCGTCGGATCCTGCTCCAAACAGAGAGCGGGCAGCAGGACCGTTGGCCGAAACCAGCCGAAGGTCGCGGGCGACGGAGCACCCGGCAACACCAGCAATCTGGTGCGCTTTATTCGCAGACTGTGCGTAAGCAAAGCGAAGGCTTGTTGAAATTGGCCGGGAGGCTCAATCGCGAAGCCCATCACCCACTTCAGATGAAGTCTTTTTTTCAGGTGAGAGAACAGAAGAGTCGCAAACACGCACAGGTAAACAATCGCAGCTGCCCACGCCCCGATTTCCAGGCCAGGAGCCCAGGTTTCCGGCAATTGCCACGCATGGACGTTGGGTGCGTGAAACGATAGTGCCATGGCCGGAACAGGAGATCCAGTCCCACTTACGCCGGGGGCACGCAATCTGGTAAGCAGCCACATCCAATAACCTGCGGCGCCGAAAAGGAAAATCATCCAGCCGGCAAACCGTGCCTTCGCCAGCCTGACCATCCAGCTCAATGCAACACATACAACGAAGGCGGCGGTCGTCTTCAACAAAAAGCCTGCCAGCGCTCCCAGCGCTGTCAGCAAAACGTCTGGATTCACAGCGACCCGCCTGTTCCCGGTCGTTAACTGCCCGACTGCTCTCTCTTACGATACTCCCGGAGATAAGCCTCCAAGTCATCGAGCTCTTTCTTTTTGATCGATGTAGTTTCAAGCAGGTTCATTAGCAATCCAGCGGCCGAGCCGCGAAAATTTCGCGAAACGAGCGCCTGCACGGAGAGGTCGTCAATCGTTTTGCGGCTCACCACCGGCCTGAAGACAAAGACTCGTCCACGCGCCTCATGCAAAATGAAGCCCTTCTTTTCCATAATGCGCAGCAAGGTCTGCGTGGTCTTATAGTTGGGCCGCTCGTTTTCAGCATGAGCATTCACCACTTCTTCCACGGTGGCCTCTCCGCGGTCCCAAAGCACTTGTAACAGCCGCATCTCGGCCGCGGTCGGTACGGTAAGCTGCCGCTTCGCTCGGCCGTCCTCCAGGAACTCGTTTCCCATCGCTGCCTCACCAAAACATCTTAATGGCTTAAGATAGATTAAAGCCCCGGAAATCGAGGCCATCCAATCATAATGTGCCTTGCAAAATACGCCCGGCGCACAGACGGTATTAAGTAGATCATGGTCAAGCGCAAGACGGGTGCTGGAAACGCCCCAAGGCAGAACATACCTTTTTTATCCACCTGGGCTGGCCTGGTCTTCAGGGTCTCGTTGTTGGGGGTGGTTTGCGCTTATTCGGGGCTTCTCCACGGTCAGACAATACACGCAGCGGATGCGAGGATTCCCCTCGTTGTCCAACTGCCACGGCACACCCCGATGCGCGTCGGCCAGGTACTCGATGGGCGACTGCTGTATCCGGTGTACATCGAGAATCGTTTAGTCATACCGCAAGGGGCAACCCTGCGCGGTTCGGTGGTTGGCCTGGAAAGCGATCGTAGCCGTCGCATTCACGCGCGCCTGCGCGGAGACTTCACCCCCTATCGCACGCCCGTAGTGCACTTCGATGGTCTTGTTCTATCTGACGGCCGGGAGCAATCGCTCACGAGTAGCCCAGCCAAAGGAGGGGTGGTCATCCTGCATTTGTCTGCACCAGCCGCAAGCGGAAAACGGTCGTTTTTAGCACAGCAGTTCGCGCTGGCAAAGCAGCAGGCCAAAGAAAAGATAGCCTTGTTCACGACTGCCGGCCGCGGCGATCGCCTGCTGCAGTTTGTGTACGGCCAACTGCCCTACCACCCGCAGAGAATTGAAGAGGGCACGACCTGGAACATTGAGTTGAGCAAACCCCTGGCATTGGCCGATCTGCCCGCCACCGCTCCTGTTTCCGTGCCGGCGGCGAAACCGGCCACGAAGCCAACTAAGTCAAAGGAACCGTCCGCTCCGCCCGCCAGCGAAGAAGGCGCCGAGTGGTCAATACGCGCTTACCTGCAGCAAACCATTAGCTCCGCCGATCGTAAAGCCGGCGATTCATTCGAAGCACTCGTGGCCGAACCCGTCTTTGGCGCGAACCATGCCCTGCTTGTCCCAGAAGGCTCGCTGCTGATGGGCGAAGTCACGCAAAGCAAGCGCGCCCGATCGTTCGGCAGGCAAGGCAAGCTGCGCTTTCGTTTTCGCGAACTGCGTTTACCGGCAGGCTTCTCGCAACCGGTCGAGGGGACCCTTGCCTCAATCGACACCGGGAAAGCGGCCGACTTACAGGTGGACGCAGAAGGCGGCATACAGCCGAAGTCACGCAATCGGGTGATTGTGCCGCTCGCCCTGGGCTTGCTCGCCGGCCGGGCTCTTGACGGGGATGGCAGCCAGCAGCTGAATAGCGCGGTCGCTTCGAATGGCTTTGGCCTGATCGGCAGAGCGGTTGGTATCGCCTCCGGCTCACGCGGTGTCGCGGTGGGAATCGGTGCCTATGGAGCGGCTCTGTCGTTTTACGACCAATGGCTGGCTCATGGTCATGACATCGTATTTGGAAGAAACACCCGCATCGAGATCACCACCAGACCTGGGCGCACCCTGCTGGGGAACACCGCCCGTCCGATGGCTCCCTGATCAGGAATCCTGGTAAGGCAGGTCATCGGGGTGCACGCCGATGAAATCCGGCGCGGGATCCTGCACGAATCGCACCGCTTCGATCTGGCTCCGCCCCTCCAGGAGTGCCCTGCAGACACGATGCATTCCATCCATCACGCGCCCGTCACTGGAAAGGATGATGGGGAAGCCGAGATCGCACGCAAGCATCAGACGCGCATGGTCCACCACCTCGCGACATGTGAGGAAGCCGGCTTCCTCGTTCGCCCAGTAGGATTCATCGAGTTCCACGATGGCCCCAAGAGGAAGCCAGATACGGGGTAACGCCGCTGACATCCTGACAAGACTTCGAACGTCCCAGGCGCATAGGCCCTCCGGCAGTCGCCGGAAATGATACTGCGCTCTGATCATGCCCTTATGAGCTGAACCCGCTAGCAGACCCGCTGTTTTTACGTATTCAGCCAGCAGGAGCCCCGCTAAATCGCCGTCTCTCCGCGCTCGTCATTGCGGATGCGGACAGCCTGATCCACGCGGGTGACAAAAATTTTACCATCGCCGATCTTGCCCGTCTTGGCCGCATCCACAATGGCGCGCACGGCTTTGTCCACCATGTCATCCGCCACTACCACTTCGATCTTCACCTTGGGCAGCAGGTCGGTCGAGTACTCGCGACCGCGATAGAACTCTGTGTGCCCTTTTTGCCGCCCGTGACCGCGCACGTCCGTGATCGTCATACCCGAGATGCCAAGTTCCACCAGGGCATCTTTCACGACGTCCAGCTTAGACGGCTGCAGTATCGCTTCAATCTTCTGCATTCGTTCCTTTCGTACTCATCCAATTCACGTCTAATTTGCCCAGTCGTAACCTTCTTCGCCGTGCTGCGACAAATCGAGGCCCGTGCGCTCATCCTCTTCGCTCACCCGCAGGCCAATCAGCTTATCTACCACGAACAGGATCACCAGCGTTCCGACGATGGACAGAACCCAGGCGATGGCCACGCCGATTAGCTGATTCAGGAACTGCCCTTTATTACCTTCCAGAAGTCCAGTTGCCTTGCCCGCACCAAAGATGGGATTGATAGCGCTGGTTGCAAAGATGCCAGTCAACAATGCTCCAATGGTTCCACCAGCGCCGTGGACGCCAAAGGCATCGAGGGAGTCATCATAGCCGAATGCGGCTTTCACCTTGACCACCATCAGGAAGCAGAACACGCCGGCGATCAGGCCAATCCAAAGTGCGGAGATCGGGGTAACAAATCCGGAAGCTGGCGTGATGGCCACCAAACCCGCGACTGCGCCGGAGATGGCGCCCAATGCAGAACATCTGCGATTGTGTACCCACTCGGCCGCGCTCCAACTGACTGCCGCGGCGGCCGCGCCAAAGTGGGTTGCGACAAACGCCGAGGTAGCCAGCGTGCCCGCGCCCAGCGCAGAGCCAGCATTAAACCCAAACCAGCCGACCCACAACAGGCACGCCCCGATAAAGCTCAGCACCACCGAGTGGGGCGGCATCGCCGTCTTGGGGTAGCCCAGCCGCTTGCCCAGGTAGAGCGCTGTGACCAGCGCCGAAACTCCGGAGGTGACATGCACGACCGTGCCGCCGGCGAAATCAAGACAAGGAAAGCGTCCGCCCAGAGTGGCATTCAGCAGCCCGCCCTTACCCCACACCATGTGCGCCATCGGGCTGTAAACCACGATTGCCCATAGGATCATGAACAGCAGCATGGCAGAAAACTTCATCCGTTCCGCAAACGCGCCCGTGATCAGCGCCGGCGTGATAATCGCGAACATAAGTTGATAGACCATGAAGGTCTGCAACGGGATGGTTGCCGCATACTTCACATCGGGAGCGAGCCCGACGCCATGCAAAAACACGTTGTGCAGTCCCCCGATGAAGGCACTCCCTTCGCCGAACGCCAGGGAGTAAGTCACCAGTGCCCACAGCACCGTGATCACCGCCATCATGGCGAAGGTCTGCATCATAGTGCCGAGAATATTTTTCCTGCGCACCAGGCCGCCGTAGAAGAGGGCCAGGCCGGGGCCGCTCATCATCAGTACCAGTGCGGCACTCACCAGCATCCATGCGTTATCGCCCGCAGTCTGGGCCGCGGCGATGGCTACTGCTTGATCCGCCGTGGTTTTTTCCAGTGCCGCTAACCTGTCCGCCGGCGCTGTCGCTGCCGCGGCTTGTGCAAAGGCGGCTACACCGCCAAGGCCCAGGGCTAAAAGCAACACCGAGGAACGAACAAGCACACGTGCAGGATTGAACCATCTCATCAATCTGTCACCCTCCGTTTGGCACTGCAGAGAAAATCAGCCGTTCAGGAAAGAGCCCATTCACTTCTCTGTTCGCTTACTGTACACAAGATGTGGTTCTATCCCAACCCCAATTCAATTCTGCTTGCTCACCGCCGGCCCTTGCTAGAAGTGGTAGACAACGTCGGCAGCCAGGGTGAGTTGGCTCTTCTTGGTGGGTGCACCACTCACCCCATTGACCGAAGGTGAATCGTAGGCCGGCAGATCGTAGGAGTGTTCAAAGCGCAGCTCGGGCCGAAACGTAACCGTACTCCCTAACCAGAAGTTGAAGCCGACAAGGTGTTCGCTGTAGCGGGTTTTGCTGCCCGTTCGCTGACCCTTCAGATCATCCACGAACTCATTGCGAATCGTGAACGAGCTGTGGTGGTGGTTGAACTCGTGCTCCAGGTAATTGACGATCGCGAAGTCAGGCGCGAAACAGTGGGTGGCTAGCGGGTTGCATTGCGCCCCGTTCGCGCCGGTGATCAGTGCGGGCCCGGTAATGCTTCCGGCATTGGCGCCGATATTTGCCTTCGCGCCGTAGCTGATGCACGATTCCAGTCCAAAGCATAAGTTGGGTACCTCTCGCTCAAACTGGTACCACGCTTCGGTGTCTTCGTGCCAGGTCGAGTTGAACTTGTGATAGTGGGTCAGGTAATAGGCGGAAACGTTGTTATACGCGTATTTGGCAGAGTTAACAGAGTTGGCGCAGGCATAAAGGTTGTCACCACCATCGTGCCATGTGTAGGCGGCGCACGCGTTGCCCGTCAACTTCGCATTGGCAATCCACGGCGCAGACTCACAGCCACCAGAAACCCCGGCCTGCACTGTCCAATGATTGCTCAGCTTGGTGGTGGCGTTAATGCCGTGCTGCGTGTAGCAGTCGTAGGTGTAAAGAATGGAATGGCTGTAGGTGTAGTTGTTTGGCGCCAGCTGCGCCTCGATGTCGGGTAGCGAGATGTAGCGTCCCACGCGAACGTCCGTTCCCTGCCCTACATGCGGCAGGTAGAGGTCCACGTAGTACATGACAGGGTCGAATCCGTAGGTGTTGTTGTTCTTGAGCAGTTGCTGGCTAAAGATTCCTTTCGCCGTGGTGTAGCGATAGTCAAGCCCGTAAAGGCTGGTAAACCGGAAACCCCAGTCAATATGATCTTTTTGCACGGTATTTGGCAATCGTTCAAAGTACAGTGCCACCTGGTCAAGCTGAAACGAGTTGGGGATTACGTCGTAAGAAGTCTCATTATTGGCGTATCGGCCTTTGTTCGACGTGCTGGCATTAGCGCCGATATCGAACCACCCGTAGATTTTGATCCGGCTCTTATTTTCATTGATCGCTTGCATCAGCATGTAACTGCCGTAATCGGGGGCCCCGATTTCTACGGTGCCACCAATCGGCCAGTCTGCTGACGGAAAGGGTGGTGAATTAAGTGGGCGCGGCGTTCCCCTGCGCTCGGGCTCAGATGCTGCGGGTACTCCACTGGAATCCACGGTCCAGTCATCCAGATAAGCATGACCCAAGCGAGTGAAGAAGCCACGCTGCGCTGCAGGCGCCGCAGCAGGAGCAGATACTTGAGTGTCTTCTGTGCCGGCCGCTGCTTCTGCCGCGAACGCCGAAAAGATGGTGCTGAAGCTGAGTAACACCAGCAAAAGCAAGTGCATAAAATATGGCCGATGGAATCGCAATGCAAAGCCCTCAAACGAATTCTGAATAGGTGCGCTCTTATGCCGCGTATGACTTCAGTCACAAGCAGAGGTCAACAGGGCACTTCACACTTAATCAGTAGACGGGAAGGCTCGTAAGGAGTGCATAAAGATCGATGTGCTTACGTCACAACAGACGCGTTACTTACCTGCCCGAATCAGCAACCAACCCGAGTGCCCCATATCTCGGGACGCTTTCCAGCCGGGAGATGCGGGAACTCACAGCACCTGACGAGCAACTCTCTCTGCGTCCATGAGCGCGAAGAGACAGCAGCTACAACCCGAGCACACCGGCCACGCTCCTGCCCAGACTCGTCATATAATTCATGCCATGGCAGACATATCGAAACACGTCGACAAGCAATTCGAGCAAATGTCGTTTGAAGAACTGGCGGACGCACCCGTGGACGCGCTGCAAGGGGTTTCCAAGGGCGACGCGGAGTTGCTCGAGAAGGCATTCAAGATCCGCACAATCCGCGATCTGGCCGAAAACAAGTTTTTCCTGTGGGCGCAAGGGATTGTCCACATGGCGCACACCAAAAAGAGCTGACCAGGGGATTTTTAAGTGATACCGAAACGGCTGCCGCGCCGCCTCATGGCTGCGTCTCTGCTTTTGCTGGCCGCCGCGGCGGCATACCCGCAAGCGCCGGCTGCCACGGAGATTGTGCGCGCCGGCAAGCTGGTCGACGTACGTACTGGGCAGATCCTGACCGATACCTACATCACCGTCGCCGGTGACCGGATCACTGCCATCACCTCCACGCTGCCGGCAGGCAATCGGGGCCACATCGTCGATCTGAGCCACTACACCGTGGTGCCGGGCCTGATCGACGCGCACGCCCACATCCTTGCCGACCCTACCACGCAATCCTCCACCTCTTTTCTCATCACTTCTGCGCCACAGGCCACAGTGCGCGGAGTGAACAACCTGCAGCTTTGGCTCAAACACGGATTCACCGTGGTCCGCGACGCCTGCGAACCCTATCCGTCGTACCCGCAGTTTGCTTTGCGGGAAGGCGTGGAGAAAAAGCTGATCACCGGACCACGCATCGTTGCGGCCGGCAGTTGCGTCTCCCTCACGGGTGGCCACGGCGACTCGGATCGGCTCTCCCCCGATAAGCCTTCGCTCGATATGCCCAACCAGGTCGACACGGTGGACGACGTGAGCCGTATTGTTCGCCGCGATGTAAAGTTCGGCGCTGACTGGATCAAGTTAATGGCGACCGGCGGCGTGATGGATCCGATCAGCGACTATCGCGTGCAGGAGCTCAGTGAAGCGCAGATGGCGCGTGCGGTCGAAGACGCACACCGCGCCGGCCGCAAAGTGATGGCGCACGCTGAGGGAACCGTCGGCATCAAGGCGGCCATACGCGCCGGGGTTGACTCGATCGAGCATGGCACCCTGCTCGACGAGGAGGGCGCAAAGATGATGGCCGAGCGAGGCACCTGGCTGGTACCCACCCTCTATTGCTTCCAGCATGATCTCGAAACGGGTCTTTCCAAGGGCCGGGAACCGAGCAGCATGGCTAAAGGAATTGCCATCGTCAAGGAGCAGGCTCCTGCCTTTCACCGTGCACTGCAATACCACCTCAAAATCGCCTATGGCGTCGACGATGATGACGTAGACGAATCTGTCTCAAGGGAATTTGGCGCCCTGGTTCGCGGCGGCATGACGCCCCTGCAGGCTTTGCAAGCCGCAACCATCAACGGAGCGGAGTTACTGTCCCTCGACCATGAACTCGGCACAGTGGAGCTCGGCAAACTCGCCGACCTGGTCGCCGTGCCCACCAACCCGCTCGACGATATCACTGCCATGGAGCACGTCGCCTGGGTCATGAAATCCGGAGTGGTGGTCAAGCCACTCGAAAGCCGCGACGGACACTAAACCGTTCTGTCACTTCGACGGTTCGTCAAACGCCTTCTGCAGGAAGTCAACGATCCGACGTCGCGCGTCAAAGCCGTGCCATGGCTCTCCTGTGGGCATCCCGAATATCGCCATCGCCAGCGGACCATGATCGTCTCGCGGATACACCACCAGTTCCACAGGAACCCCCATCTGCCGCAGCGCCCGGTACATTTCCTTCGACTGGCCGGGCGGGTCAGTCACATCGCTCTCCCCCTGCAACAGCAGGAAGGGCGTCTTCGCCTTACCTGCGGTTGCGAGCGGGCTTTGACGCCACGCATCCTCGGGATGTTCCCACGGCTTGCCGAAGTACCAACGGTCGTACCAGGATCCTTCTTCGGTACCGTACTCACTGTGTTGATCAATGACCGGTGCGCCGCTGATGATTGCCTTGAATCGATCGGTTTTCCCCTCGGCAAACGCAGCCATCTCGCCACCATAGCTGTAGCCCATCAGTGCCATGCGAGCGGAGTCAATCGGCTCCGTTCTGACGGCAAAGTCAACGCCAGCCATGATGTCGCGGTAGTCACCGCCACCGAGATCATTTTTGTTGGCAGCCGCAAAGGTCGCACCATACCCGGAACTACCGCGGGGGTTGGTCCGTAGCACGGCCCATCCGTGACCCACGAGAAAGTCAACCCAGGGTTCGTGTGCATCGGCAAAGGCCCCGAGCGGGCCGCCATGCACCTCGACGATGAGCGGCACGCGCCGGGTAGCGGCTTCAGGCGGCAGATACAGAAGACCCTCAACGGTGAACTGATCACTTTGCCAGTGCAGCGGCTTTCCCGCAACGGGTGTCAGGTTCTGCGGAGAAAGGGGCGGCAATGCGACCGGGCGAAAGGGCGACCGCAGATCAGCCGCAAAGTAGAGTTGAGGGGGCTTGCCGCCGCCACTACCGAGCACAACCCAACCGCTCCTGCGAGCATTCGTCACCACGGCCGATACATCTGCCAGCGGAGTTTCCAGCAGGCTGGGCTCGCCACCACTGGCGGCAAAACGGGCAAGCCTGCCGTGAAAACCAGACTCGGCCAACTGCACCACACTGCCGTCCGCGCATGAGACCGGGAGAGCCCGGCGCAGCGATCCACGGAACCCTGCGCTCAGATCTTTGGTCGTCCGCGCCTGGGTGTCGTAGGAGTACAAATCGCTGTAGCCGGGCGGAGTATCCTGCTTCGCCTGCGCGGTATAGAAGATCGATTGGCCATCCAACGACCACGCCGCCGTTTCGATCAAGGAGGACAGATCGGCCAGTTTTTCCGCCCGCTTCGCGGCTGCCGGGTCGATCAGCCAACTGCTCATCGATGGGCCCAGGTCGCTGGCAGCATTCATCCCGTCGGCGATGACCAGCAATCGCGAGCTATCGTTGCGCCAGTACGCGTAACGCACATCGGGCGCTACCGCTACCGGGGAGACTTCACCGGTCGCCACCGTCAACAGGTATACGCGCGCACCGTGCGGATTGTGGTTTACCCATTGTGCATCGGCCTTCGCATCCTTTTGCGCCTTTTCGCCGGGCGTTTGCGGATCGTCCGCGATGATCGCGATTCGCTTGCCGTCGGGAGAGACCGCATACCGTGAGACATTCATCGCGAGCCGGGTGGCGGCGTCGGCAGCCTTTTTTTCCTTGATCGGCAAAGCTTCGGGACCGGTGGATTGATCCACCACCGGGGTGATCTTCAGATCAAACGCTTTCGCTTCTCCGCCATCCATAGGCAGTTGGTAGAGCGAAGTCTGTTCGCCGCGTTTGGCCAGGAACAGGACGCTGCGCCCGTCGGGCATCCACTCGCCATCATGTTCGCCCTGCTTATCACTCTCGGGCGAGTAGGTGAGTTGCCGGGGCGCAGCACCGTCAATCCCCAGCAGCCACAGATGGCTTTTGCCGCCGTCTGCCGTCGAGTCCACGATGTGCACCAGGATCTGCTTGCCATCGGGCGCCAAACGGGGGTCGTGCAATCGTTTGAACTGCCGCAAATCTTCATTGCTGGGGAAATGGGGCGGGGCCGCCTGCGCATGCACGATCGGCAACAAAAAAAGATAGCCGAACAAACAACCGGGTAGGGAGGAACGGAAGTTCATCAGGGCTCCTCCCTTTATCCTCGCATTTCCAGAGATGCTGGGGCTTTGTAAAACTTTGTAGAGCAGGAAGGCGCAGAGCAGATCCCTCGGCTTCGCTCGG
>CAZZVD010000068.1:0-6992 GCA_964657465.1 uncultured Acetobacteraceae bacterium
GCCCACACAATGTAGATTATTCGGGAACCCACCTGTCGCGAGGAGAGATGCCGACGCCCCCTATCATTCAACAGGGCGACCGCTATCTCAACGGCAACCCACGGGTGAGGCGAGGGGTGACCGTAATCACCAACTCGGAGCCTTCCTGGTCGAGGCCCCCATCCGTGGGCGCCAATGCAGCAAAGCCCTGGATCGTGCGAGTCTCACTGCTGCTCAGATCGCTTACCACGACTGTCGTCATGCCGGCGGGCACGGAGAGATCAGAGATAAACTCCTGATTATCGATGATAGGGATGCTGTTAAGACTCGTTCCGTCAAGAGATCGAAAGGTTTCATGAACGCGCAGCGATACTTCGCCGCCGGCCGCCACGTGCGGCTTGGCTTCGAGCGTCAGACCGAGATCTTCATACTGGACGGACGGAGTCGAGCTGGACGATTTGCCTCCCAGCGCCAGGGTGGATGCAACCTGAACCGGATAGCGAGAACCCACTCTCAGCTTTCCGGTTTCATTGTCAGCCAGCTGGAGCGTGGCGCTCCGGAGCTGCTGACTGGTCGATTTGGTCAGGCTCATGTTCGCGGGTAGGGAGCCAAATTGCAGCCCGAAATCCGTGTACCCACCTCCGACCGTAACGAACGAGCTGCTTAGGACCGAACTGCTGCCGTAGCCCTGCGTGACCAGGGCGACGGCAATAGCGAGAGTATCTCCGGCGCTCACTACCCCGGAAGCAATCAATTGCTTCACCACCGAGGAGTTGCCGGCAATCAAACTCTGCGCTTCAGAATCGACATTGAAGATCTTGATTTGTTGCGGCGTCTGGACCCCCAGCTTTCGGCTCCTGGTGCGGCTCACCAAATATGCGTTTACCTCCAGCAGGATTTGTGGCGCGGGCTGGTAGAGATGGGCCAGCGTCTCCTTCACCTGGAGAAGCTCCCGGCGGGTTGCGCGCACCGTGACAATGTTCCTGTGGAGGGTAGGATTCTGAACGTCGAACACATTGCTCAATAGACCCTTCACCTCACTCCCTGCGTCCCCGCTATCCGTCCGCATATTTGGTATCTCAATGGTTTCCGTCAAGCGCGGCTCGTACATCGAGCGATGCTCCTTGTCGTCCTGCACGGCCAGCACCAGCTTTGGGTTGACAGGCACGAAGAAACATCCGGCCATCGCCCGCAGAAGATCTACGGCAGCTGTCAGGTTCGCGTCCGCGAGATCCACGGTGAGGGGCCTGTGCACGCTCTCCATGGGAGGAACGAATACCACATCGATCCCGTAAAGCTGGAGTGTCTCTCGGATGACCTGGCCGGCATCGCCCGTCAGGTGCATCGTTCGCAGGCGTGGGAAAAGCCTGGGTGAGCTCCGCGGCTCTCCTGCGTCTGGAGAGGGTTTTTCCTGAGCCTGAGCAGAGCCAAGGTTCACAGCCAATGCAGCCAACAGCACATAGGTACAACTAAGTTTCATTTCCGCCGCCTTTTGATCGATAGACGAGCGAGTTGTTGTTTTGCGCGCGGGGCTACACTTCTCGACACGGTTTACGCATAAATCCGATCAAAGCGAATAGGTAGTGCGTCTGATTGCTAGGATTCGCACTGCATATGCTTCGCGTTCACCCCGCATCTGTTTGGGTGAGTACTCGCATGCTCTGGAAACGAGGACCGTGAGAAAGATTAAGACCTGTAGTTTGACTCTGGGGACAACGTTGGTTTGCCTTATGTCTGCGCCCATACTGTTGCGTGCCGACTCGGCTAAGTCCCTCTACAAGAGAGGCCAGGCTGCAGAACAACGCGGCGACCTCGAAAGTGCATATACCGATTATGGTCTTGCCCAGGGGAAGGCTCCCGCGGACCTCCGCTATAAGCTGGCACTCGAACACGTGCGATCGATCGCCGCGGACGAGCATGTGCGGCATGGAGAGAAGCTACAGAAAGAGAACCGGCCCAAGGAAGCCCTGGTGGAATTCTTTCGCGCCCTCGAGATTGATCCTGGCAATGCCCTGGCTGCGCAGGAACTGCAACTGGTGAAAGATCGGATGGACAAGAAAGATATGAAGGACAAAGCTGGAGACGACGGTCAGAGCGCAGAGGACCTGGATAAGCCTGGACCTCCCGTCCATCTCGATCCATTACCCAGCGAGCCTGTCACCTTGCATATGACAGAAGACACACGCGTCCTTTATGAAACGATCGGCCGGGTTGCGGGATTCAGCGTTATTTTTGACCCCGAGTATATGTCCAAGCGAGTGACCATCGACGTCAAGAATGCGACGCCGGCCGAGGTGCTGCGGGTGCTGGGCGCTGTCTCCGGTACTTTTTGGGAGGCTTCGACGCACAACACGGTATTTGTAGCTGCGGACACGCGCAGCAAACGGCAGCAGCTAGAGCAGATGGCTTTGAAAACATTCTATCTTTCGAACGTCGCCCAGCCTTCCGATCTGAATGACGTGGTCACCACTGTGCGCAACGTGATGACCAGCATGAAGGTGTTTGCGGTGCCGGCCCAGAATGCCATCGTGGTTCGGGGAACACCCGATGAGATTCTCCTCACCAAGCAGATCATCGCCAGCCTCGACCTGGCGAAGCCCGAGGTTCTGGTGGATATCTACGTCATGGAGGTTCGCAGCGACAAACTGCGCAACATGGGTATCTCGCCACCGACTTCGCTGACAGTCACGGCAAACAATTCGACCACCTCCACCACGCTGAACCAGCTGGGCCGCTCATCCTCGTATAGCTACTCGATTGGACAAGCGGCGGTAGAGATGCTGCTGACGGATTCTGACACGCGAGTGCTTCAGAATCCAAGCATCCGCGCGACCGACGGGCAGAAGGCCACGCTCAAGGTAGGCCTACGCATACCGGTCGCGACAGGCTCCTACACTACAGCGACCTCCTCTTCCACCTCCGCCGTACAGACACAGTTTCAATATATCGATACCGGCGTGGCAATCGAAATGACGCCGACAATCCACGCGGATCGTGACGTGACATTGAAGGTTGGGGTGGAGATTTCTTCTCAAAGCGGAACGGAGACGATCAGCGGGGTGGCCGAACCGATCATCAGCCAGGAGAAGGCGGAAGAGATGGTTCGCATGAAAGACGGAGAGGTGAGCATTCTGGCCGGGTTGGTGCAAGATGAACTTCTGCGCTCGGTGGGGGGTTGGCCGGGTCTTGGGGAGGTGCCAGGACTGAAATACATGTTTAGTACACAGCAGACGGAACGCATCAAGGATGAGCTGATCTTCATGCTGGTGCCCCACGTGGTTCGCGCGTCTGAAGCAAATGCGGGGAGCGGTCGGGAAATCGAAACGGGCTCAGGTGACGCTGTCCGGCTTAATCGTACTTCCGTGCAACCAGGGAAAAAGTAAGTCGTAGGCTTGGTTCCATAAAAACTCCGTGGCGCCCAACCCTTCGCGCATCTCGGAGGTTGGGGCACCACGAAGGGCGATAGCTCTTGAAGAGGCGGGAGGATGGGTGGTTTTTCTATCCATTCCCCTCCCAAGGACTACTGCGGCGGACCGCCGTCAGGCGGAGGACCTGGGGGTCCCTCCATGTCCTGACCTGGCCGCCGGCTTTGCCGCCTGGCTTCGTCCTCTTCAAACTTGCTTCTCTGCGTGTCATTGAGAACGGCGCTGATCTTCGCCACCGCATCCTGGTGGATGGCGCCGACCTGCGAAAATGCCTCCTCCGGGGGGAGCGAGCTATTTGCGAAAAGTTCGGTTGTCTTTTTCCGTTCGGCCTCAAGTACCGGCTTGATTGTCTCCTGCTGCGACGGCGTCAGTTCATAGCGGTGCGTCATGCGAGAGAGCTGCTTCTTCACACTTTCCCTCGCTGGAGGTCCGCCCGGTGGCGGTCCCTGGAAATCCGGCGGCGGCCCATCCTGTAGCGCCTGCAGCCCTGGGCTGAACCATCCGCCGGCAACGGCGCAGAGGAGGAAGAACGTAGCCATTCGTATCCCGTACAGCTTTCTTTTTAATTTCATATAACTCCTTCACCACCGAGTAAATGCATTTGAAAAAGAGGTTTACAGCAGGTCCGCGGAGTGCCGTATGCCTGCTGAGCCGTTGGTGCTCGCAACCCAATCACCACTGGGAACGACGGGTAGCGTGATTTCTATCAGCAACCCGCGTTCTACCAGATTGAGCGCTCGGATCGTGCCTCCGTTAGCAACAACACCCTGCTTGGCAATCGCCAGACCTAACCCGGCTGCGCCCCGCGCAGTGCTCGACGAAACCTGCACAAAGGGTTCAAAGATGGCTTCCAGTTTGTCGTCAGGAACCCCGTCGCCATCATCAGTGACACGAATCACACAATAGCCATTCAGCCGCGGCAACATGCTGACTTCAACGCAACTGCCTTCCGGTGTAAACCGAATCGCATTGCGCAGCACATTGTCCAGCGCACTCCTCAGAAGCTCGCGGTGACCGCGGAGGGCAATATCCTGAGCAGAGAGGCAGTGCACCTCCTTACCCATCTCCTCGGCGACAAATTGAGCATCTGCGCAAACCTCTTCCATCAGTAGATTGAGGGAGTAGGTTTCCTCCTCTTCTTTTTCGAGGTCGTTCTCCAGCCGGGCTAGCTTTAACAGCTGCTGGATCATGGAATTCAACTCTGTACTCTCGCGCTGGATACGGTCTAACTCAGGCAAGAGGGTAGGGCCGGCCTTTCGCCGGGCAAGAGCCAGAGCAATCTTTAACCGGGTCAGCGGCGATCCAAGCTCATGCGAGACCTGAACCAGAAAATTCTTTTGGAAGGCCATGAGTGTACTTATCCTGGCCGACATCTCCGCAATGGTCCTGCTCAGGTCGCCGAGCTCATCGTGTCGATCAAGGAGTGAGGCATCGGGGCGTGCATCGAGGTTGCCTCGACCAAAAGAATCAGTTGTAAATTGCAGCTTCCGGATAGGATTGACGAAGTAACGTGTAAGAGCGAAACAGGTAAAGGCAGAGACGACTGCCGCCACCAGCAGATGCCAGCGCAAAAACGGCGGTGGGCCATGCTCCTCGCCCGGCAGAATTGCCACCGCTACTAACTGCGGATCATTGCCTGACACCGCAAACGCTGCCTCCACCTGGCGGAGATCGAATCGCAGGTTCACCGGAACACGATCGGTAACACCGTTGATCAGCGATCGGATATTTGCCGGAGGCGCAACCGCGAAACGCACGGGGTTGGATTTGTCTACAACATAGATGATGTTACATGCACCATCGGGTATTTCCTTTAAAGCTGGTGCAGTCCCATTCCTCTCCAACGTGCGAATACGAGCTTCCGCACAAGCGCGCAACTGGGGTAAAGCAAGGACGCGTGTCTGCGCTCCCGGTGAAGGATAGGATTTGCTCATAAAGGCTACCGTGATGACCGTAATCAGGACGGTCGCAGCCCAGAAGCTTAAGAAATTGCGCAGGAACATTTTCAACTTGCCTTCTCCGGATTTCCGATTACATAGACATATCCAATGCCGCGCACGCTCCGGATGCGCTCCCCACCGTCCTGCAGAGGCCCTAGTTTCCGGCGCAAATTGCTCACCAGGCTATCGATCCCGCGGTCGACTGCGGATTCCCGGCGGCTAAGCACCCGAGGAATCAAATCCTGCCTGGGCAATACTGTTCCAGCATTAGAAAGCAGTACCTGAAGCAGTGAGAACTCGGTGGCCGTGAGCTCGACAGCGGTACCTGAACACATCACCCGGCGAGATCGCTCGTCCAGCTCGATATCGTCAATTGAGATATAAGAGAGCCCGTTCATCGAGGGTTGGACACGTCTAAGAATCGACTGGAATCGCGCGATCAGTTCGGCAGGCTCGAAGGGTTTTGGCAGGTAATCGTCCGCGCCCATTCTCAATCCTTTGACCCGATCGGCTGCGGTACCCCGAGTGGTCAGCATCAGCACCGGGACGTTGGAGAAATGGCGAAGCCGCTCCAGCACCTCGAAACCGTCGATACCAGGAAGCATCACGTCCAGAACCACCAGGGCAAATGTCCGGGCAGCAGCTATCCGTAAGCCTGACTCTCCCGTGGTTGTAACCACCACCGCATAACCCTCATAGGCTGCGTATTCGACGACCAACTTACCGAGTGAAACATCGTCATCGATAAGAAGAAACTGGGATTGAACGCGAGAGCGCCTGGCTGCAGAAACATCAAGCATACTCACCATTCTCAACCTCCCAGCGACCGGCAGAACGGCAATTTGTCGAAATATGTGTCGCATGTTGGGCAGTTGCCTCAGGAGTGCTGTCAGCGATCTTGCTCCGGGCAAAGCGATCGAGCCGATCGAAGGGAAGCTACTTGCCTTGCCTGAAGACGGCTCGCCCTGCAGGGTCAAGCTGGACTAAAAAACCCTGGTTTGTCGAGAAATGTAGGGCAATTGCCATTCCCGGCTGGCATCAGCGTCTAGGGATTGTCGAAGGACAGTGCCACCGCTGGGAAGAGGAGATCAAGCATGCACAAACGACTGAGCTCGAAATCGATCGTACGCAGGTTGGCAAACCGTGGTTCTTTTCAGTTGCCTGCGGGCCAGCAAGACCTCATCGTAGATCCCGTGGTCGACTCCGATCGAGTGTGCCTGGGTGATTCAAGTGACCTTGTGGGGGTCCTTGGAGATGACCTCGGGATTGCGCCATGCTCAGCAAGTATTTTGGGCGCGAAGCTGCTTCTCAAGCGATCCAATGAGCATGAATCGGTGCTGCTCACGATGCGAAAAGAAATGCGGAATCGCTCCTCGAGCTTAAGTTCTGTTCGGTTTACGGCCGAAGACTTTGCCGCATCGTTTGGTCTGAATGAGACGGATATTGGCAAGATAGTGTCCTGGATGGAACTCCAGGGACTGAGCTCGCTTGCCGTATCTCCCAACCGCACATCTATAAAATTTTCTGGAAAGCTGCTTGCGATCGAAGCTGCATTCAGCACGGAGTTTCACCGCTACCGCTTTGAGGGACGGGACTATTTCACCAGCGCTCGTGACTTGTGGGTTCCGAGAGCGCTGGCTCCTGTGAT
>CAZZVD010000068.1:7092-20883 GCA_964657465.1 uncultured Acetobacteraceae bacterium
ACTATTTCACCAGCGCTCGTGACTTGTGGGTTCCGAGAGCGCTGGCTCCTGTGATCAGTTGTTTCTGTAATCTGAGGACCCTGGTGACCCCACCTGCACTGAAACAAAGGGTACAGGAGTTGGACTAAGACAGAGCATGAGCTTTTGCAGGCGCCGGCAGACATACCAGGCAAAAAAATTCTCGGGGTAAAAGGCTGCCCGCTTGATGGACACCCGTAAAGTGAACGATCAGCGCCTGGAGAGCCGTCGTCTCGCTGGCGGTTTCCCGGTAGATGCTTGAGCGGCCAAATCCGCCTGCTTCGCTGCCGCCTTCAAACCGATGGTGGACTGGCGGACAACCAGGGTCGGAGCCAACAAGATGGTCTTCGGCTTTTCGACTTTCTGCGCAATAAGATCGAGGGCGAGTTGTGCAGCGGCTTCGCCGAGCCGCGACGTGGACTGATCGATCGACGTGAGCGGGACATGAAGGTACTTTGAGTAGCGCACGTTGTCGAAGCCCACGAAGGCGATATCGCCCGGGATCGAGAGGCCGGCGTCCAGCGTTGCCTTCATGGCTCCAATGGCAATGATGTCGTTGTGGCAAAAGACGCCGGTGGGCCGGGGTTTGGCGCGGAGGAGCTGTTGCATCAGGTCGTAGCCGAGATTGTCGCCCGGATCATTAATGACTTTGCTGGAAATGATGAATTTTTCCCGAAGCTCAAGACCGTGATCGAGCAGCGCGCTGCGGAACCCGCGGAAGCGATCAGCGGCAGGGCCTAGATCGGGACTGCCAATGTAAGCGAGCCGCTTGAGCCCGATCTGTATGAGGTGTTCGGTGGCTATCCTGCCGCCGGCATAATCGTCAGACCCAACAAAGTTAGCCCGCAGTTGGGGAAACGGCCGATCCACCAGAACAAAGGGAGTGACCCTACCGTGAACGCTGAACATGCCCTGCAGCGTCGACCGGCATGATGAGATCAGGAGGGCGTCGACGCCGCGCGCCAACATCATGCGAATCTCCGTCTGCTCAATGTCGGGATCTTCGTCAGAAGATGCCACGATCAGGCCATGGGCCTGTTTGCGGAGACTGGCCCCAAGAGACTTGGCCAATTCAGCAAAGAAAGGGTTGAGCAGGTCGGGAACGATAAGTCCCATGATGGAAGAATGACCCGTGACCAGGCTGCGGGCAATCATGTTGGGTTGGTAGTCAAGCTTCTTCATGCAGCTAAGAACCCGCTGCCGGGTGGCCTCACTGATATCAGTATTCCCACGCAGTGCTTTTGAGACGGTGATCACTGAAACGTTCAACTCACGCGCGATGTCTTTAAGGCGTATCGTCAATGGGTTCCCCAGCGAAAGCAGGCAGTTCGACAGTTACAAATACGGGACGAGGGCTTCGGCGTACATTGGCAGAATAAATCAAGGGAAGGCGCATACGTAAGCGCTGTCTCACCGGCTTTATCGCTTTGCGCCGTTTGCGAACGGAAGGGGATTCCGCAAAGGCGCAGCTTTCTTGGAATGCTCTTCCATGGTAGAGTTAGCGCTAACGTTGGCGGGAGAGACATTGGGTTCGAACTTCGCCGTCGAAGATGGACACCGGAACCTCAGCGGCCGTCCCGCGTTTCCGTAGGGAAAATTGACTTCCAGTGTTTTCAAGGCGCGAGGCGAAGATGCAGGTGCTCAGCAAGCGGGAGAAGTCGGCATTCGCGCCGCATGTCGGCTTCTGGGGCGCATCGTCAACCAACGTGCTGAACATGATCGGGGTAGGCCCCTTTCTGACCATCCCCCTGGCGCTCGCCGCCATGGGCGGACCGCAGGCAATGCTGGGCTGGATTCTGGGTGCGTTCATCTCGCTCTGTGACGGCATGGTATGGGCGGAGTTGGGATCGGCAATGCCCTTTTCCGGCGGCCCCTATTACTATCTATCGAATGCGTTCGGGCCGCGCAGCTTTGGACAACTGGTCAGCTTCCTCTTTCTCTGGCAGTCCATCATCCTTGGGCCCCTCTCCATTGCCGGAGGGGCCGTCGGTTTTGCCCAATACACTGGCTACCTTTTTCCAAACATTCACCACTGGGGGGCGGTCGGGATCGCGGCCGCCGTGTGCCTGGTAAATATGGTCCTGGTGTATCGCAATATCCGCTCCATCGCGCACCTCTCGCTGGGGATTGCGGTGATCGTCATCGCTTCAACAGCCTGGATCATTCTCAGCGGTGTCACTCATTTTCATGCCGGACTGGTGCTCGATTTTCCCCAGAACGCTTTTCATCTCAGCCGCGGGTTTTTCTTCGGTCTGGGCTCGGCAACGCTGTTTGCCGTGTACGACTACGGCGGTTACTACAACGTGTGCCTCATCGCCGACGAGGTGCAGCAGCCCAGGAAAACCCTGCCGCGCTCCATCCTTTTTTCCATCGTGCTGGTCGCCGCGATTTACCTGGTGATGAATGTGGCCATCATCGGTGTGGTGCCCTGGCGGGAGGCTGTTCACTCCCAGGCAATTGTGGCCGATTTCATGGTGAGAATATACGGCCAGATAGGCGGTAAAGTGGTCGCGGTGCTGATTGTGATGGCATCGTTCGGTTCGGTATTTGCCGTACTGCTGGGGTATTCGCGTATTCCCTACGCGGCCGCGATCGAGGGGCAGTTTTTCTCAGTGTTTGCACGCCTGCACCCCAGGGGAAATTTCCCCTACGTCTCCATTCTGGCTTTGGGCTTCTGCTCCGCGCTGGCCTGCCTGCTTTCTTTGGAGAGTCTGTTCACCGCCTTGATTGTGGCCCAGACGGTACTGCAATTTGCCGGACAGTGCATAGCGGTCATGCTGTTGCGAGGGCGAAAGAGGGAGCCATTGGACACCTACCGGATGCCGTTGTACCCACTGCCTGCGCTGATCGCACTGCTGGGCTGGATCTATATCGTCGCCAGCAGCGGGCTGCGTTATATCGCCTTCGCCGCGGGGCTGCTCGCGCTCGGCGTCACGATGTATCTGGTACGCGCGCGGCACAGGGCGCAATGGCCCTTCGCGGAGATAACAGTATGAAGAGACGATGGGATGTAGTGACGGTTGGCGAGATCTATCTCGATCACGTTTTCTCAGGGCTGCCGGCCTGGCCGCGCCCGGGTGAGGAAGTCTTTACTAAAAACTACCTTTGCGAACTTGGCGGCGGCGCTGCCATCACCGCTTGCGCGCTGGGCCTGCTGGGCAGGAAGACCGCCGTGTTTGGCGTGGTGGGAGAACCCGAAGTGCCATGGATTCGCGGGCGGCTTGGCGAGTTCAATGTGGAGACAGATGGATTGAAGCAGGTACCGGCCCGGTCCGGAGTCACCGTGAGTATCTCCGCCAATGGGGACCGAACCTTTTTCAGCTATGCGGGAACCAACGAACTCCTGAGCAGCTATCTGCTCTCCCCGGAAATGGCGGCGAAGTTGTGTCAGGCTGCGCACGTACATTTTGCGGTGCCCCTGGAACGGCAAGCCGCGCGCGCCCTGTTCCCCATGCTGAAGCAAGCGAAATGCACGGTCTCGCTCGATGTAGGCTGGCAGCCCACATGGTATCTGGATCCGGAAAACCTTAGCACCTGCCGTGAAATAGACTACTTTCTGCCCAATCGAAAAGAGGCGGAGTATCTGACAGGACAGGAGCACCCCGAGGATGTGCTCCGCGGACTCGAGCAGCTGGGTTTCACACATGTCGTCGTGAAGCTCGGAGCCGAGGGTGCGGCAATCCACAGCGAAAGCGGGATGATGCGCGTGCCTTCCCCACAAGTTCAGGTGGTGGACACAACCGGGGCCGGCGATGCGTTCGACGCCGGGCTGATTGACGCAGTTTTAGATGGGAGTAGTCCGCTGGACATGCTGCGGCGGGCTTCCGCGTGCGGAGCTTTATCCACCCGGATGGCAGGCGGACTGATGGGTCTGCCAGGCCGCGCAGAATTAGAGCAGGTCTATGAGCAACGGTAAGGTAGCGTTGATTGGTGGGGGCGGTGTTCGTACGCCGCTGGTGATTTTTGGCGTCAATGAGTCCAGCAAACACCTGGGCATCGATGAGATGGTGCTCTACGACATCGACGCGGAGCGAGCCAGGGTGATGTCCGCGCTGGGGAATGCTTTGATCGCGCGCGAAGGCGGAACCCTGAAACTGAGGGTTGCCACGCACCTGGAAGATGCGGTCGCGGGCGCCGCATTCGTGTTGACCGCGATTCGCGTGGGAGACATGGAAGGTCGAGCCATCGACGAGCGTATTTCGATCGACAACGGGTACCCCGGCCAGGAAACAACCGGGCCCGGCGGAGTGGCGATGGGCCTGCGCACCGCGGGTGTGGCCATCGAGTACGCACGCGCGGTGGAACGACACAGCCCCAACGCCTGGCTCATCAACTTCACCAACCCGGCAGGCTTGATTACTCAGGCGGTGAGCCACCACACGGGAGTTCAGGTCATTGGCATATGTGACACACCGACGGAGCTCTTCCACCGCATCGCAAAAGCTCTCCACGCGCCTCCGCAGGACGTTCATTGCGATTACATCGGATTGAATCATCTTGGTTGGATTCGCCGCGTTCTGCTGCGCGGTGAAGACGTAACGGCGAAGCTTCTGGCCAGCGACGAGGCACTGCTCAGTCTCTATCAGGCAAAGCTTTTTGACGTCGATTTGATTCGCACGCTTAAGTTGATTCCAACCGAATACCTGTTTTTCTACTACTCGCGGCGCCGTGCGCTGGCCAACCAGATTGCCGCCAGGGCGACCCGCGGAGAAGAAGTGCAGCAGCTGAACGAAACCCTGTTCCAGCATTTGGCGCGAAGCATCGGTAAGGGCGATGCCCAGCAGGCACTGTCTACCTACGTGGAATACCTGAACCAGCGCTCCGGCTCCTACATGCAGCTGGAGGCAAGCGCGGGCAGCAGCTTCGATAAATCTCACGCGCTGACGGAAGACCCTTTCCGTGTGGCCACCGGCTACCATCGCATCGCGTTGGACGTGATGAACGCGCTTTGCTCCGATGAGGCAAAGCGAGTGGTCGTAAATGTTCGCAACCATGGCGCGGTCTCAGACATCGCCTTTGAGGATGTCGTGGAAGCGCCGTGCCTCATTTCAAAGCACCAGGTCACGCCGGAGAACTGTGGCTCGCTTCCCGAAGATGTGCGCGGATTAGTGCTGGCGGTAAAGGCCTACGAACGCGCCGCGATTCAGGCCGCGGTATCAGGTTCCGCCGAGTATGCGCGCAAAGCCATGTTGCTGTATCCGGCGATCGGGGAATGGGAACCCGCGTCAGAGCTCCTGCGTGAGTTCTCAGCCAGGAGCCGGAATTTTCCCCACTTCGGTTGATTGAGGCTGCTACTAAAGGGTCCGGGTGAGTCCTCACTGGCTGGGTGGCCGCGGCTGTTTTGCGGACCCGGGTTGGCTTTCGGAACGGCTTAGCACTGTGCTGAAGTTGATCGCGGGCGCCCGAAAAAAGCCGTAATTCTCGGCTTGCAAAAAAACATTTGCATAGAGCGTTAACGTTAACGTAGACTTGCCAACCATCCGGGAAATATCGGTTTTCCAGGCATGAACGCAACGGGTTTAACAGCCGGACCGCCGATGGCAGCCGATGGCAGCAATACTCCGGGACTCGCAAACGAAATGTGATTTCCAGTGGGCCGTTCCATTGAGTTGGGGATAGATCGAGGGCCGCTCACTCAGCAATGCGGAAAATTAGGGAGGTTTCATGAAGTGGATCCAGCGTCTACTCTCCAGTTGTTTGTTTAGCATCAGGCATCAGGCCGCTACCCTGGCGCTGGTGAGTGCTGTTTTCCTTGCCGCCCCTCATGGGCTCGGCCAAACCTCTACCAGCGCCAGGCTCACAGGAGCTGTGACGGATCAGGGCGGCGCCGCGGTACCGGCTGTCAAGGTGACGCTGCTGAACACCGGAACTGGGCTGTCGCAAACCGTTCAAACGGACAGCACGGGAGTCTATGCGCTGAACTCGTTGCCGCCGGGCCAGTACACCATAAGCGCTACTCGCGACGGCTTTTCTTCTCTTACCGAGACCGGGATTGTACTGACAGTGGCGCAGTCTGCCACGATCAATCTCACGATGAAGCTCGGCTCGACACAGGAATCAGTGACTGTCTCAGGCAGCGCCGAACTCATCAATACCACCACCGCTGAGCTAAGCCAGGTTATCGGAGAGGAGGCCATCAAGGATCTGCCGCTGAATGGCCGCGACCCGGGCACCCTGGTCTTTCTCTCAGCCGGGGTCACCAACGAACTGAACAGCCAGGCCTCTACGCTGCAAGCAACCAATTCATTTCCCAATGAGTCCGGTGCTTCTGCCGGTGGTCAGCGCCAGGGCAGCACCTGGTATCTGCTGGACGGCGTTTCCAACATGGACACGTATACCTTCCTGTCTTTACCTTTTCCGAACCCGGACGCTACGCAGGAGTTCCGCGTTATTTCCAACAACTTCGACGCGCGCAACGGATTTGCTCCCGCGGCTATTGTGACCATCCAGACCAAGTCGGGCAGCAACGCCTTCCATGGCGGGGTGTTCGAGTTTATTCGCAATGATTATTTCAACGCGAAGAATCCCTTTAGCGGCAACCTGGATTTGTTGAAGCGCAACCAGTTTGGCGGCTACGTCGGCGGCCCCGTATTGCGCGACAAGCTATTTTTCTTCGCCAACTATCAGGGCACCCGGCAAAGCTTGACTTCCGCGACCAACACTACTTACACGCCGACGCAGGCGGAGCGAAACGGAGACTTTTCAGCGTTACCCTCGCAGCTGGTGCTGCCCGCTCCGTTCGTCAACAACAAGATTGATCCTGCCTTGTACAGTCCCGGCGCAGTAGCCATGCTGCAGTACATCCCCGTAGGTCAGAACCCGGCGACCGGGCAGAGCAACTACGTCCTGCCTAATCAACCGACCATCTTCAACGAGGTCACAGCGCGTCTCGATTACACCCTGAATGACAAGCATCGTTTCTTCGTCCGCAGCTTCCAGAACAACTATAACCAGCAGGGCGAGACCATACCCAACAACATCCTTGCCGGCGTTCTGGGGTCAAACGGTGTGTACCTCAACGAGGTTCTGAACCACACCTGGACCATCAATGCCAGCACGCTGAACACGCTGGCGGCGGGTTACATCACTTACGACTTTCATACGGGTACGCCAGTGAAGGATTCCAGTGGCCAGCCTATTTGTCTTTCCCGCTTCATCAACGTGTCTGACCCGCAGAACGCATGCTATCTCGAAGACTTCAACGTGATTGCGAGCGGCACGGCCAGCCAATATGCGCCGCCCATCGGTTTTGTTTCTTTCTCCAGCAACCCCGACGACACCAAGCGCCGCGACTACAGCTTGACCGATACTTTTACCAAGTCATTCGGCCGTCACACGATCTCCGCCGGGGCCGATCTTTTCCATCGCCATCACACCGAGCGCTCGGCCTTCATCCAAAGCCCGGTGATTGGATTCAACGGCCAATATACGGGTGTCCCCTTCGCGGATTTCCTGCTGGGTTATGCGGCCGGCCTCACTCAGGGAGCAGGCGAAGCCGGCGCCACGTCACAGTGGCTGTTCGGCGTATATGCACAGGATCAATACAAGCTGAAACCAAACCTGACCGCTACGCTGGGAGTGCGCTGGGACCCGAATACTCCGGCCCACGTCGCCGGCGGAAGAGGGGCGGCCTTTATTCCTGGCCAGCAGAGCACACGCTTTCCTAACGCCCCACTTGGGCTGGTGTTTCCCGGGGATACCGGGATCTCCGACACCTTATACCACAGCAGCTACTCTTATGTTGAACCCAGAGTAGGCATTGCCTGGTCGCCCAACCCCAGGACGACCGTGCGCTCTGCCTTCGGCCTGTTCACCACCCCAATGGAAGACGCTTTCTACCAGAGGGTTTGGGATGTTGCCCCATTTGCCCCCCAGTACAGCCCCCCTTCCAGCACGTCCCAGTACATTCCATTCGACAATCCCTGGACTAATTTTGCCGGTGGCCCCGGCCTCACTCCGGGAAAAAGTCCTTTTCCCCCGTTTGCCGGGCCGCAACAGAATCCTCCCCGCAGTTCTACCTTTGGCTCCGGCACAGGAGTCTCTGCGACCTTTATTCCCAACCTGAAGCTGGGGGTTACCCAAAGCTGGAATCTCTCAATTGAACAGTTACTCTCTCAGGCATCGGCCCTTCACCTCGCGTACGTAGGCAGCCAATCGTTTCACCAGGCAACCACGGTCGACCGCAACCCAGGAAACCCCGGCGTCGCCGGGCAAGTGGACCCGAACCGCGGCCTGCGTTTCAACCAGGCCTTCGGAGGCATCATCCAGGTCCAGGACGGAGGGACAGCCAGCTACAGTGCATTGCAGGCAGGCATTGAGCACAAGTTCTCCCACAGCTTTCAACTCCAATCCAACTTCACCTGGTCGAGAACGACAGACGTCGGCGGCTCAGGCGATCCGGACTTCGAATCCAGCGTCAGTGATCCTTTTGACATTGGCCACGACAAGGGGCTTTCCAGCTTGAACGTCCCCATCGTCTGGGTCACCTATGGCCTGTACCGTGCTCCGACTTTTCAAAATAGCAACCGGTTGATCAGGAACGTTCTGGGTGGCTGGGAGGTGAGCGCAATTAACACCGCCGAGTCAGGGGAACCATTCACCATTAGTGGAGGGAATGGTAATAACAACTCGGGATACAACGAGGGTCAGGATCGTGCCGACGTAGTTCCAGGCCAGAATTGGCAGGTGCGGCAAGGGGGCAAAGCTCACTGGCTCAACAACTATTTCAATCCCGCGGCCTTCCAGCAAAACCAAATCGGTACCCCCGGAAACATGGGGAAGTACCAGATCCACGAACCGCCGGTCCACTACATGGACGCGGCGATGATCAAAAACTTCACCTATGAAGAGCGTTTCCATGTCCAGTTCCGCTGGGAAATGTTCAATGCTCTCAATCAGCCCAGCTATGGCCAGCCAAACAATAACCCGACCCGCGTCGCAGGTCAGCCATATGACCCCACGAACCCGAACGACGTTGGAAGTTTCGGTCAGATCACCGGAATAGGTCCGGTGCCGCCGCGGGTTATGCAGGCGGCACTGAAGATCACCTTCTAACCGCACGTTAGCTCATTACAGCAAGGCCTGCGTCGCAGCGAGACACAGGCCTTCCGGGTTTGTTTCGCGTGCCAGATCAACAGTCGATAATGGAGAGTTCGCGAGTTTGAACCGTCACGCCATGTGCTCGCTTCGTGCAGGCCTTATTCTGGCTGCGGCTTCCATCGTTATGCCGGCGCGGGCGATGCAAATGCCCCGCCCCGCGGAGCCGGCCATTGCAGCGCCTGACTCTGTTCCCATGGGTGATCCGTCCAAATTCCCCGAAGTAAAGATGGATTTCCCAATTGCCCAGGGGCCTTTCCAACCGACTTGGCGGTCCATCGCGGATCATTACCCTGCCGATCCCGCGTGGCTGCGAGAAGCAAAGTTCGGCATCTGGGTACACTTTGGGCCGCAGGCGGCCGGTCAAAGCGGCGACTGGTATGCCAAAAGGATGTACCAGCCCGGCAGCCCGGCTTATAAGAACCACCTGCGCGACTTTGGCCCACCTTCGGTATCCGGTTACAAAGACTTGTTGCACACCTGGAACCCGAAAGCACTCGACCCAACAAAGCTGGCCGGGATCTATCGCAATGCGGGGGCACGCTTCCTTATCATTCAAGGCGTCCATCACGATAACTTCGATAACTGGAATTCGACCTACCAACCCTGGAACTCTGTAAATATTGGACCTAAGCGGGATCTGGTGGGCGAGTGGGCGCACGCAGCACGATCGGCTGGCTTGCATTATGGTGTAGCTTTCCATCACGAGTACACATGGTGGTGGTTTCAGCCTGCTTTCGGGAGCGATACCTCAGGGCCCCGGAAGGGCATTCCTTATGACGCCAATCTTACCCTGGCCGATGGAAAAGGTAAGTGGTGGGAAGGTTATGATCCGCGGCTGCTGTATGGGATAAACCTTCGCGAATATCAGGGCATTGACAAGGTAGTCTGGAGCCCGGTAAGTGGCATTTTCTCGCACCATCTCGCGTACGCGCATTGGTACGCGGATCGTTGGGCCCTGCGCGTCATGGATGTGATTGAGAGATACGATCCTGATTTCATTTTTACAGATGGTGATTCCACCCAACCCTTCAGCGGGTATGCAACCGGCACGGGATACAAATGCGATGCCATGCAGCGGGTGATCGCCGGCTACTATAACCGCGCGCTCGAACGAAGGGGGAAGGTCGACACCATCAGCATTGTAAAGTTTCATCCCCCGAACCGTGGCGTCGCGACCACATTGGAAGGCCGATTTCCTGAAGACATCAAGACAGACCAGGTGTGGATTGGGGAGAACGCCGTCGGCGATTGGTTCTATGCACCCCATTTTACCTATAGCGCCCGGGCTCTCATCCTCTACATGCTGGAGGTGGTATCGCGCGACGGCGACTACGCCGTGAACATCTCGCTCAGACCAGATGGATCGCTGGACGAGGGGAGCCGGGACTTGCTGCGCCAGGTGGGGGCCTGGATGAAGAACAACGGCGAAGCAATCTATGGGAGCAAGGCATGGGTGAAGTTTGGCGAAGGGACTTCAGGAGCAGGCAGGAAAATCAGGACCCTGCCACCCGGCCAGTTAGGAAAGGCGCAAGCGAACTTCCGGTTTGGACCGAAGGACTTCCGCTTCACTACCGGCAAAGACGGCTCCGTGTATGCTTTCGCCTTAGCCGTCCCTCGTCCCGGAAGCCGCATCACCATTGCCTCTTTCGGCAGCAATGCCAGGCTGCTGGCTGGACCGGTCCGCTCTGTCTCTTTATTAGGGAGTCGGGCCAGGCTAACCTGGAAGCAGCAGCCTGATGGCCTGGAGATTATTTGTCCATCGCGGCTGCCCTCGAATATAGCCATAGCTTTCAAGGTTCGATGAGTAGTTTCGGTCTTTCGCTCGTCGCCCTCAGGAAAGCTGCTTATGCTACCCCTTCTTTCTTTTCCAACGAACAAGGACTAAGCGAATGAATCGACGAGAATTAATCGCTGGCGCCGGTAGTATGGCCGCTGCCGCTATCCCCACCCGCAGCCCAGAGGTCGGGGGAGCCGAGGCTCAGACGGTCAGGTCCGCACAGAAACGCAGGCCCCCCTCTTCTCCCCTGGTGCTGCGCACCGCGGAGTTGGAGGTAGTCTTCGATCCACACCATGCGTTGCCCTACAGCTACCGTTACAAGAACAAGCAGCTCACTGGTGAAAGTGAAGGCGGAACGCCGCGCGCCATCATCTGCCAGTTGCAGCCTCGCGCCTATCGAACTGTGCCGATCCAGGTGCTGGATGCGCAGCAATCAAGCGACGGCATTTCCTTCGCGGTGAGGGTAAACTTCGCCGGGCGCAAGGCAGCATCGTTCCAATTGCGTTACGCGCTCGAATCCAGTTCGCTGGTGCTGACGATGGAATCCGTTGAAGAGCAAGCCGGCTTTGAATTGATCGAGATGGCCTTGCCTCAACTGGTGAGTGTGGACGAAGCAGATGGCTCGGCGTGGATGGCAGAGGGCCGGAATGGTGGCTCCTTCGTGCGGCTGGAAGCGGCCAAAGCCTATCGCTTTGAAGATAGTGAATATTTCGGACGCATCAGCACCGAATTACCAATCGGCATGGTTGGTCAGCATGGCATTGCCTGTGTCATGGAAGTGACTGCCTATATGGACGGCACAGAAACAGAGATCAAGGGCAACGCCGGAAATCGACGGGCCTTATTGGGCACGGTGCAGGTGCATCGGGTCCACGGCGGCCGTTGCTACAGCATGAACGATGGCGGGGATCCGGTCTGCGGGAACGCAAATACGCCCAACCTGCTGGCAGGGCAGCCTTCGCGGGTACGCTTCGACTTCTTCTCCTATGCGGGCGAAGCACAGCCCTGGCTCATCGGTGCGACAATCGTGCGCTCGCGAGTGCCGGCCAGCCCGACGAACTTTTTCTCCGACCGTTTCCTCTACATTGTGGCTGGCAAGAACAAAACAGTGGACAAACCGAGGACCACTTTCGCCCAAAGCAGGCAGTTGGTCCACGATGTCGCCCGGCTTACCGACTATGCGCCACAAACCGTGTTTATCAGCGGCTGGGTCTATGACGGGCAGGATACCGGCTTCCCTTCTGAGGACAAGATCAATGAAAGCCTGGGTAACTATGAGGAGCTTCGCGCATTGATCGATGGCAGTGAGCCTCTCAACGCGAACGTCACAGTGAACGTTAACTACGATGACGCGTACAAGAGCAGCCCGATCTTCAGCGAAGCATTTATCGCGCGGCGCCCGGATGAAGCCCTTTGGAAAAGCCGCGCGTGGGATGGCGAAGATTCCTACATTGTAGGTATGGCAAAGTTCGTCGAAGGTGGATGGGCGGACCGCCGAATCAACTACACGGTGGACCGATACAAGATCAAACATTCCATCTTGATTGACGCGATGTCATGGTACGCCATAAGGAATGACTGGGATGTAAAACACCCGGCGAGCGGCTACAAAAACCTGGTGGATGGTAAGTACAGGATTATTGAGCAGTTCAAAGAACGTGGCATTGCTGTCACTTCGGAGCAGTTTCGTTATCCGTTTGCCGGAAAGCTGGCAGAATCCATGGACGGCCCCGGGGTCAGCCAGTGCCCCTTCGGCGGAGAGGCTGTACCGTTAGTCGCAACGGTATTTCGCGGAGCAGCTATCTGGGGGACAAATGGGGAAACTTTACTCGACCCGGGGCAGCAGCTTTTCTGGAATACTCGCTCGGGTCTTTGGTTCCAGGCCGACACTGACCGCACCAGAATCACTGACTTTTATTATCTGGTCGTTCTTCCATTTAGCAAACTGCATGCGTTATCGGTTGAACGCTATGAGAGCGAAGGAGCCGTTCGCCGCGTGTTCCTCGAGCGGCGTTCCTCTGTTTCTCTCAATACAGAGACTGGTTCCTACACGGCCGAGCTCGATGGACTGATTATCTCAAGGGATCATGCGGTGATGTGTCCTATTGACGAGCATCGCGTAGCCTTCTACGCCAGGACGGCACAGAAGCTGACCCATCCTCTGCCTGCCGGGTGGAACGCCGCGGACGTCAGAGCATGCGTTTTGACCACTCAAGGTCGCAGCGTCCACAAAGTAGAAATAGCCGGCGGCGAGATGATCGTTGAAGTATCGCCCCACCAACCGGTAATCGTATATGCCAGGGAAGATGCAGCAGGGCCACAGGCGTTCGCTGCCCAAACGGATGCTGGTCGGAATGGATGCTGATGCAGACGATGCGGATGTTAGGGATGAACACTGAAATGGCAATGTGGACGTTGCCGGTATTGTTGTTCTGCTTGATGCAGGGCTGATCGTATTCCCAGCCAACGCCGAGATTTAGCGTCATGCTGGGCTATCCCTTGTAGTCATCACTGATGTGGGCAGCGCCGTTTCAAGATTCATTCTTTTGTGATCCGCGTCGGTGGCACCGGTTGTTCATCGGTGACTCTTTCCTGCTGACTCTTGGGGACGGCCTGATCTGCGCGGCTTTTTCTCTTCGACGCTAAGAAATCACGCAGGTCAGGCTGTCCCTCTTTTCTCCCAGCAGACCAGAGTCTGTCGCTTCGTGTAGGCCAGCCTTCTGACCGCCGGAAGCCTCTGATTGATCGTTCCGGCGGCTAAACCGAGTGATCCAAGGTGTAGGCGGAAGCGGAGCACGACTGCCCGGTTCAGGGCTAGTCTCGGTTCCGAACAGTACCAGTCAATGAACTGCTCCATGGCAAACTTGTAGTTGCGTCTCGAACGCGGGGAACTCAAG
>CAZZVD010000069.1:0-16039 GCA_964657465.1 uncultured Acetobacteraceae bacterium
TGCATAGTCCGTCTGCCCACCGCTCGTTTGACCACCGCTCGGCTGGCCCTCTCCTGGCTTTCCTGCAAGACTCCGCAGGCGATCTGCCTGGGCACGCTCCTCTTTGTTGAGTCGATCGCCTTCACGCGAAAGGGAATCCAGCTTACTGCCAGCCTGTTCCTGCTGCGTGCCGCTCAGGAGACTGGCCGCCTGGCGAAGCTGGTCAGCTGCTTTGCGCGAAGCACCCGCTCCCTGCTGCTGACCAGCGCTGTTCTTCATTTGCGCATCGGCCTCACGCAGGCGATTCAGCGCCTGAGTAATGCGCGGGTCAGGTGCATCGCCACCGGCTGATGCTGACTGGGACTGACCTGGTTGACCACGCGATCCTGCATTGCGCCCCGAGGCACGCTGTTCGCCGGAAGATCCGCTCCCCTGCGATCCACCCGCACTCTGTTGGCCCGCTTGCCCCTGCGATCCTTGCTGACCTTTCTGGCCCTGCTGGCCGGGTTGTCCAGATTGTCCAGATTGACCGGCTTGTCCCTGCGCTCCCTGCTGTCCCTGCTGCTGGCTGTTCTGCGCCAACTGTTCGATCTGCTGCTGCAACTGCTCAGCTTCACGGCGCAGCATCTCCTGCTCCCAGCGCTCCTGCATGGTCTGCGGATTCGTCCGTTGCTGTTGTGCCAGCTCCTCCTGGCGACGAGCCAGCGCATCCAGCTTCTGCAATGCATCGTCCACCGCCTTGGCACGCTGTTCCGCGGCGGAACCGGTCTGCGCCGTCTCGTACTGGTTCTTCTCCGTGTCCAACTCCAGATCGAACAGGCTGGCAAGGTCACGGCCAGCGCCACCGCTGTTCCCGCCACCGCCGCCCTGCTGCTGGCCAAAGGCGACTTGAATCTTGCGAAATGTTGCTTCAGCGCGCAAGAGGTACTGCAAGGCTTTCTGCTCAGAAGGAATCGCATTCTGCCACTGCAACTGCTTCAATTTGTCAGCCGACGGAGTCATGGCTGCCGCAGCCGCCTGCATGTCCTGCCCAAAGCTGTTGAACTCTTCATTGGCTGAGGAGAGGTCCCTGCTTTCCATGCGAGCCGCCAGCGACAACGCCTGCTGCTGCAGTTTGGTTTGCACTTCAGAGAGGAACTTACCCGCCTCCGCCGCATCTTTCGCCGTCGCGCCCTTCTCGTTTTGCCGCTTCCAGGTGGCAGCGATCAACTCCTTCTCTCGTTTGGAGATGTCGGTTTGTTCGCCCTGGCCTTTGCTGCCGCCACCTCCACCCCCGCCACCCATCTGCTGCGACTGCGAGAACTCGCGCTCAAACGGATCGGCCTGGATGAAAGCAATATCGGTGCGCGCCTCCGCATGACCATCCTTCGCCGTGGCATACAGACTCACCAGGTCGCCGGGAACCAGCTTGAAATCTTCCAGGTGCAGGGTTGTGCCGCCATTCACCGTTTTCGCGCCAGGCGTCTGCGGCACCTGCAAACTCTTCTCCTCACCGCCGTTGACGGAGTAGTGCAGCGTGACCTTGTTCAAACCAAACTCGTCGGAGGCCTTTACCCCTACCGTGACTTCTTCTATCGGGCTGGCGCGATAATCACCCACCGGCCGGTCGATGGCAATCTGCGGCGGGTTGGCCTTATCGGTGGCGATGAAGTAATCCTCCGATAGGCGAACCTGCTGGCCCTGATCGAGCGCCGCCACATGGTAAGCGCCATCCTTCTGCATCAGCACTGAGCCCTTGTAGACATTGCCCTCGCCGCCGCTGAGGGTAATCTGTTTGCCGTCGTCAAGCGTGAGTTGCCCATGGCGCAGGGGGCGATCCATGCGGATGGTCAACTCGGCGTTGGTACCCTCAATCGCCCGCAGATCGCCTCCGTTTTCCTGCGTGACCGCGGGCAGTGCAGTCCACTTCGGATAACGGTAGGTGACGCGCATCTGCTTGACAGAAGGCAGATCGACGACGCGCACCCTGAAGTGCGGCGAGGTGAGAGGGCCCGCCTCCACGTAGTACTCGACATCTTCCGGCAAGCCGGCGAACAGGAACTGGTAGTGCGCCGCTCGCGCGGAGGCAGGACCGGCTGCCTGCATGGCCACTGGCTCCCACTTCGGGTTCGGCGCATTCTGATAGTGCGCGTAGAGACGAACCTTTTCGGGATTGAGACCAGTGATCTGTGCCGTAATCAATTGGTCGCTATTGCGCCGCACAGCCACATTGCCAGGTGTCACCTGCAGATCATAGAGGGGCGCGGCCTTCGGCCCGGTCCAGAGCAGGGAAGCACCATAGCCAACATATCCCGGGCCAGCCGCTACCAGCCAAGCCAGCACACCCAGGCAGGCAACAGCAGCGCCCGCCAGGAGATAAAGCTTGTGATTGGGCACCAGTTTGGCCGGTTGCGCATCGCGCGCAACGCTCAGCGTGTCTGCCGCCAGCAGTTCGAGAAACGGGTCATCGCTGCTCGCGGCTCGATCGTCAAAGGTAAGCAGACGCTGCTGGAACTCATGGTTGGCAGACTCCGCCACCGCAGCCGCCCGCTTGCGCGTGAGGCGCCTGAGAGGCATGGCCAGGCCCAACGCTGCCGCGCTGATGAGGGCAAGCAGCAACAGCAAGCGTGCGCCGCCCAAACCGCGCACCGGGAATGCGAAGGCATTCAGTATCAGGACAAGAGCAATGGTCGTGAACAGTGCCGTGGCCAACAGAATGGCCACACCACGAAGCGATACATCCAGGCGCAACCGCTGTTGCAGTTGCCGGATATAGAGGTTGAGCTGATCCCGATTGCTCATGCCTCCTCCCTCTGTGTGCCGAGGTAGCGGCTGGCAACGACGGACTCGGCGACCGCCGCTAGCAATACAAGCAGCATAACGTACCACCAAATGCTATGGGGTGGGTTCTTTCCCGGGGCGCGATCCGTGCTGTCCTGCGAGCCGGCAGCAGGGCCCGCAGCGTGGGAACCCCAAAGCTCCAGCACGTCCTTCGCGATCGGCTGCAGGGCTGACTCGCGACGATCAGGATTAACCCCGATCAAAGAGTTTCTGCCATTGGCAAACCGGATCTGGTAAAAACCGGCACGGCTCAACTGAATGGATTGCGCCGCCGCAGCCTCGGTCAGTGACAAGGCCCGATGCCCATCGGGATCGAGGACCTCGACGCCGCTCGAGGCACTCCCCGCGGTACCAGAGCGCAGTGGCACCCAGGAGTCGACAAGGCGGCTACCGCCAACGCTGTCACTGCCCGACAGATAGCGGGCGGCGCGATCGATGAAAGGAACAAACGCAGGCTCGACCGGCAAGTCATTCGTGAGATTGTCGAAGCCGGAAGCAAACAACAACACCCGGCCTTCGCCCAACTGCTTCTCCAGCAACAACGGAGTCTGGTCGCTCAGCCGTGCAATCACGCGTGCCTGGGCCGGGTCGATACCGGCAGCGTAGTAGATCTTGAGATCGGGCCAACCTGTAGCGCTGCCACTCTCGTTGGTTGCGTCTGTTTTGCCGCCATCCTCACTCATGGCCGGATGGGTCAAATCCATATAGCCGACGCTCCCATACCCGTTGCGTGAATACACATGGGCGTCGTTGGAGAAGGCGCCAAAGAGAGGAATGCGCACGTGGTGCGCTGCTGAGGTGCCAGCCGCGATCAAAACGTTGCCGCCTCCGCGCACGTACCGGGTCAAACTATTCTCGAATACGGATGGCAGCACCATCGTGTCAGAAAGTACAACGAAGGCGTACTTCGAAGGATCGATATCCCCGGCTTTTTCGCTGTCAATGGATTGCAGCGTGAACGCCGCATGGCTGGCCGCTGCCAGCGCAGACCCAAAGTACGTGACCGAACGAGTATCGCTCGCGGCATGCACAAACAAGACCCGCTCAGGATCGGAACGTTTGACCGCGAAATAGCTGATGTCATCGGCGGGAAAACCATCGCCGCCGTCAATCCGCACTGCACAACGATTTAGCCCATACGGCACAATCAATGGCTGGAACTCGACGGTGGCCCGGCCATCTGCGGGCACACGCACTTCGCGCGTCGCGATGGAGTTGCCATTCACCAGTAACGACACGGATTTCGTCACCGCTGCAGTGCCATATCCAGCAATCACCGCCTGAACTCGAGCCTGTTGCGGGCTGCTGCTGGCCTGTTTTGCTGCCTTCGGATCTTTCGCGCCTGTCGACCCTTCGAGCTGGAGCGGGGCGCTCACGCTCTCGACTGTCCAGTTCGGTGTGGCTGCCATACCGCCGACCTGGTGCAGAACCAGGGTCACATTGGGGGGCAGTGTGATGTCAGCGAAATTGGCAGGCATGCCGGTCTTCTGCATATCGCCGAAAAAATGCATTTCGACAGGGGTCTTCGCCGTCGCTGCCAGGGCGCGTACACCGCGAGCAAGCTCACCCAGGTTGGCCCGCGCGTCCCCAGGCTGAATACCCTCAACCGCCGAGCGCAGGGCACCGCTGTCTTCAATAGGTTGGGTTAAGATTGCAAGCCTGCCGCCCAGGGCCATGACTTCGGCTCGCTGCGATCGAGGCCGCGAGGCCAGCAGTTGCAGGGCGCCTTGTTTAGCATCCGCCAGGCGAGAGCCGGCCTTCATGCTTAACGAATCATCGACTACCACCAGCAGCAGATTGCCGTTCACGCCGCCACCCGCCATGCGAATGAACGGGTCTGCGAAGGCAAGCACCAGGAACAGCAGCACCAGGGCCCGCAGGGAAAAGAGCAGCAGGTAGCGGAGCCGGCGATGCCGGGTAGAGCTCTGCGTCCCTTTCTCGAAGAACATGAGAGAGCTGAACGGCATGGGCGTCTTCGTGTGGCGACGCAGCAAATGCACGTAGACCGGTAAGCCGAGGGCGGCCAGGCCGAAAAGAAACCAGGGATTCAGAAAGCCCATCACTGGCCTCCCTGGCGAATGGTTAGATATTCGCGCAACGTGGTATCGAGCGGTTGATCGGTGCGCAGCAGGTGGTAATCCATGCCCGCGCCATGAGTGCGATTCCGTAACTGCTCAATATGGTCGTCGATCTTCCTGCTGTACTCGGTGCGCGTGTATTCCGGGATCACTTCCATGCGCGCGCCCGTCTCGAGATCTTCCAGTACCGAAGGGCCGCGTAGATCTGGCCTGATCTCTTTCGGATCCAGCACATGAAACAGCACCACTTCATTGCCGTGGTATCGCAGCGGTTCAATGGTGCGAATCACCGCCGCCGGATCCTCGTAGAAGTCAGAAAACATGATCACGATGCCGCGCCGGTGCAACAGCTCCTGAAAGTGGAGTAGCGGTTTCGTGAAGTCCGTGCGGGCGCGCGGCTCGGCCTGCTCGAGGCCGCTGAGCAAGCGGGGCAACTGGCCTTGCCGCGTCGAAGGGCGAATGTAGTTGCGCACCTCGTCGTCGAAGACGATGAGACCGGCGGCATCGCGCTGATTGTGAATGGCGAGATAGAACAGCGAGGCGGCAGCGAACCGGGCGTAATCCATCTTCTTTGGCCGGCTGGGGCTGGAGCTGTACTCCATGGAATTGCTGGCGTCCAGCAGCACGGTGAGTTGGCTGTTGGTATCTCCGCGATAGCGTTTGAGGTAGCAGCGCTCGGTGCGAGCGAATAAGTTCCAGTCCACGTGGCGCAGGTCGTCTCCGGGTGCGTACGCGCGATACTCGGCAAACTCCTGGCTAAAGCCGAAGTCCGGCGAGCGATGCAGGCCGGCAACAAATCCGTCCACCACTGTTTTTGCCAGCAGGTCGAGACTGCTGATGCTGGCCAGCACACCGGGATCGAGAAAGCGCTGCAGCATTACGCCTCCCTGGGCGGCGGCATGTGCGCGATGAGGCGGCGAAGAATCTCGTCTGCATCCACGCGTTCGGATTCAGCATGAAAGTTAAGCAGGATGCGATGCCGTAAGACCGGGATCGCCAGTGCCGTCACATCTTCGTAGGTGACGTGGTAGCGACGGCGTGACAGGGCGCGTGCCTTCGCAGCCAGCACGATGAATTGTGCGGCGCGGATACTGCCACCGTAGTTGACATATTTCTTGATAAAGTCGGGGGCGCCCTCGTTCTTGTAGCGGGTGGCGCGCACCAGGTTCACCACGTATTTCGCCACGGGCTCGCCGATTGGCACCATGCGGACCAGTTGCTGGAAAGCCACCAGCTCGTCCGCCGAGGTTACGGCTTCTACTTTGGCCACGCGCGTGGCCGTGGTGAGGTCAACCACTTTCAATTCGTCGCTGGCGCTCAGGTAATCGAGGATGGTGTTGAACAGGAAGCGATCCAACTGTGCTTCTGGCAGAGGATACGTGCCTTCGAGCTCGATGGGGTTTTGTGTAGCCAGCACAAAGAAGGGAGCGGGCAGCTGGTACACATGGCCGCGCACCGTGCACGATCGTTCCTGCATGGCTTCAAGCAATGCCGCCTGCGTTTTTGGCGGCGTGCGATTGATTTCGTCGGCAAGCACGACGTTACCGAAGATCGGCCCGTGTACAAAGGTCCACTTACGGTGACCGGTGGTGAGGTCTTCTTCGATGATGTCGGTGCCGGTGATGTCGGAGGGCATCAAATCCGGGGTGAACTGGATGCGCTTGAACGTAAGCCCAAGTGTTTCTGCGATTGTGCGGACCATCAGCGTCTTGGCCGTACCGGGCAGGCCGGTAATTAAACAATGGCCACCGACAAAGAGAGCGATCAGGATTTGATCGAGCACTTCATCCTGCCCGACAATCACCTGCCGTACCTGGCTCAGAATGCCATCGCGGACGGCATGGAAACGATCGATGCGCTGCTGCAGTTGGGCTGCATCCTGGCTAAGTTCCGGGACTGTCACCATCAAAATGTCCTTTCTCGTAACTCCATAAACTCGATCTGCAAACACCTGGAACGTTCCCTACCAATCAAATCCATGGACACTCAATCAGTAACAACCTGGGGTGCCCCATATCTCACGACGGCTTTTTGTCGGGAGATGTGGGAATTCACAACTCTCGACCCGCAACCTTCCAATGACAGCGAACCATCACGGTCTGGCTGCATTTTTGGCCTCCGGCTTTTCTATCTCCAGCAGCAGCTTCTGCGCCGGCCGATAGCCGGGCGCTGCTTCGAGCGATGCCAGCACGCTCTCCTCGGCTTTGTCCCGCTGGCCAGCGGCCAGATATGCCTGGGCCAGGTTGAAATGCGCCCCTGCCTTGTCCAGCGGATTCATCGCCACGACAGCGGTGTATTCACGAATGGCCCCGGGGTAGTTCGCTTGCGCAAACCACAAGTCCCCCAAATGCCGGTGCAGCGCTTCGTCGTGAACGGGATAGATATAGTTGATGCGATCGAGCGTGTCGGCAGCTTCCCTGGGCTGTCCCAATTCCTCTTCGAGCGCGGCGAGCTGCTTCAATGTGGAAGGGTCATCCCCACCTGACTTCTCATACGCCGTAAGCACGGTCACCGCACCCTTCTTGTCCCCTTTGCTCAGGTCGGCCGAAGCTATGAACTCGTACGGGTTGGCCGGCCCAACGTATTCGGGATACAGGCGACGAACGGTCTCTCCCTGCTGGATGACAGCGTCATAGTCCTTGCTTTTAGCTTTAGCCACCATTTCTTCCATCGCGTGGCGCGACTGATCGAAGTTCGCGGCCATGGTCCCGTAGCGCCCATCGATCCACTGCAGGTATTGCTTGTCGAATGTCTCGGGCGTAACGCCGAGCACTGCCTGGATCACCTCGGGCGTCGTCTTGCGCTCGGCATACGAGTGAACCATATCGAGCAGCTTGTCTTCGCCCCAATGACTCTGGACGTAGTCGCAGATACTGCCCGCCTGGAAGTACGAGACCAAAACCTGTGCCGGATAGTCGGGAAAAATAAAGCCGCGATCCAGCTTGGCCACCGGCAGCAATTTCTTATCCCGGATAGCCACCAGAATGTCGGGCGAGACCCGGTCCCCCCACTCCGGCGTCACCTGCGTCTCCTCGTGGACTGCAAGACCTTCGGTAAACCAACGCGGCACACGCCGATTGGTCGCGGTGAGAATGTACACGTGGCTCATCTCGTGCCAAAGCGTACTGCCCCAGTTGAAGTCGCCAGGCTTATGCGCCGAAGGGCTATCCATCGCGACCACCTGCCCGAAGGTGACGCCCAGCGCGCCCAGGCCCGGCATGCCCATCGTGCGCACGGCAAAATCCTCGTGGTCGGGATACACCTCAACCTGCACCGGCCCGTTGAGCTTCATCTTGTACTTTTTGTCGTAAGCGGCAAGGATGCGCTGCAATTCGGCAGCGAAGTAAGGGTGCAACAGGTCGGCTTCGTTTTTGCGAAGCCGCAGGATGGTTCCACCTTCTTTGTAAGTAACAAAGTTCTTATAGCTATCGAGAAGCCGCAGGCTGTTCACCGTCTGGGCATCCCGGTAACCGTTGTTGTAGCACATCTCCAATTGCTGTAAGGGCTCTTGCTCCTGGCCGAGACGCATCAGGCCGATGCCCAGATCGGAACGAGCAGACCACAGGTGCGGGTCTGCGGCGATGGCTTTACGGTCGTAGGCGATCGCATCGTCAAAGCGGTAGTTCAACTGGAGATAGTGCGCCACATGTGCATAAGCCTGGCCGTAACCGGGATTGATCGCGGTGATTTTTCCCAGCCAGGCGTCAGGTGAGCGATCAGCCAGCAGTTCCACGGCCGCATGCACCGCCATGGCGTCCAGTGCATCGGGGGCCAGTGCCAGGGCTTCATCCGCCTGGGCCAGCGCGCGTTCCGTGTCTGCGTCTTCCACCGCGAGGTTAGCGGCAAACTCATGCGCTTCCACCAGCCTGGGGTCGGTCTTCAGGGCTTTGGCCACATAGTCAGGTGCTTTACTATCGAATCCGTCGGCGCTAACGATGGCCAGGCCGAGATAGGCCTGCGCGTTATTGGGGTCGCGCTGCAGCGCCTCCTGAAACAGGCCGACCGCGTCTTTGTTGTTGAAACGCTCATGCAGCAGCATGCCCCAGCGCACCTTCACCAGGGGGTCGCTCCCGGGCGAAGCGGCCGCTAAGCGAAACTGTTCGTTGGCCTGGTCATATTGCTCCAGTCCCCAATAGCCTTCCGCGCGGTCGTAGGGCGAGCTGCTGCGAACCAGAGACTCAAAGCAGGCCGGCGCTTGTGCCTTTTTCCCGTGCTTCTGCAGCGCCCGGCAGCTTTCTGGCGTGGCGGCGAGGCAATGCGTAGCGCCACTGAACAACAAGGCCAGCAAAACTCCGGATATGCTTGGGCGATTCATCGATCGAGTTCCTGTTGCACCTGCGCCAGCTTTACCAGCGCATCCGTCAATTGCTGTTTATACTCAGCCGGGTCCATGGCCGCTTTCTGATATTTGAGGCCATCAATCTTCTGCTCCAAATCCTCTTTCCTCGCGAGCAGCGCCTGCTTGCCGGGATCGTTCGCCTGCTGTTGGGCAGTACCCGTGCGCAGAACGATGAAGCTGGTCAGCAGGGCGCCCTCATCCTTTGCAGGTTCGCGTACCGGCTCGCTTTTCCCCGTGTCTTCAAACACGGCATGTTCCGTAGCCAGCCGTTTTTGCGACTCAAAAAATGCCGCGGTCTTGCGTTGCGCGTAGGTAAATGCTTCCATGGCGCTCACAGAGTCGCTCTTATCCGTATCTGCCGTGGGATCCTGTAACGCCTCCACCCAATAGCGCGCAAACACGGTTGCATTTTTCTCCGTGCCGCTTTTGGTTGCGGCGATCACGCCACGGCCCGGCTTTTCCAGCGCCGCCACCGAGCCCCCGCTGGCACTGGTCGCATTGACGACTAACTGCCGCTTCGCGGGAATGCGATCACTCAGGGCGGCTAGTTCTGCTGCCGTGATGTCGGGCCCTACCAGGTTGAACTTGTAATCGACACCATCGTACGAACCATGGCCAATCAGGATGAGCACAAAGTCGTCCTGCGGCCTGGCATCATGCGCGATGGTGTTGAGGGTCTCCGTAAGTTGTGCCTTCGTGGCCTGGCCCGCGCACAACGTGTACACATGCGCACTGCTGCCCGATGCTTTGAACAACTTGTCGAGATCTTTTGCATTGGCTGTGAATCGCTGCTCGTAATCCGGCTCCCCGCCTAAGCCGGCGACGGTGACGTAATAAACGGCCGCGCTGGCTGCCGGCGCCAGCAGGCATATGCCAGCTGAAACGCACGCCATCGCGCGCAATAGACTCCGGCGCCGTTGCGTACGTGCGTTCATACCACTCCCCACTTGCGGCGCAGCAGCCACTCAGTCCCAAGCAGCAACAAGAGCCATAGGAACACGATGGGCATGTTCCACAACTCTTTGATGTCTTTTACCGAAACGCCGGCTTCGGAATACGAGATCTCATTGGGTAGTCGGGCAAGTTCCTCCGGGCGCCAGTAACGGCCTCCCGTTTCTGAGGAAAGCTTTTCCAGCAGTTCGCGGTTTTGCGTGGTGTGGAAGTTCTCCGCGACACCATCGATGCGTTGGAATGGAAATGTGCCGGTTCCCAGCGTCTCCGCACTACTGTTTTGTGTCCGCCGTACAGCCGTCACCTCCGCCAGATAGCTGCCGGGCTTTTCCGCATTCCATGCAGCGCGAAACATTCCAGGCTCGCCGTCGACCGGCGTCATATCGATCATGGCGGAGATACCATCCGGTCCAATCAAATGTGCGGTCACACGCGTATCCGGGGCCGGCAGGTATTCTTTGTCGCGCACCGAGGCGGCGAGATCGACACGGCCTTCATCCATCAGGGTCTGCGTGGGGGCGGTGACAGTGACCTGCCCGGGAACATCAAGCACCAGCCAACGCAGCAGTTGCTGCCAGAACGTATCGTGGGCTCTGTCGCCCAGCGGCTGGCTCATTTGCCACCGCCAGCTGCCTGAGGTCGCCATTACCGCGGTGTGGCCGCGGCCATAATCCTGGGTAACCAGCAAGGGCAGTTTGCGCCCACCTGCATGCATTTCGGCCAGCACTGTGGCGCCCGGTTTCGGTGTGCCGGCATCCTGATAATCCATGAGGTAGGTCAGCTTTTTCCAACGATCTACGTTTTTTTCCGGGTCGTCCATCAGCCGCACGATGGGGCTGTCGGCGCCTGCGGGTGTCAGTTCCACGGTGGCCGGATCGCGATGAAAGCTGTTTCGGCTCTTCGGCAGGACGGTGGGCAGCAGATCGACCAGGCTGGATCCGCCCCAGCCTCCATCGCCCAGCGAATAGCGGCCTCCCAGGAAAAGCAGCCCGCCGCCCCGGCGGTCAACAAACTCGCGCAGTAGCTCCTGCTGTACCGGGGTAAAGTAGCTGGCCTCGACCGAGCCAAGAATGATGCCCTGATACGCGAAGACGTCCTCGGCGCGCACCGGGAATCCATCCTCCAGTTCTTTGGGATCGCTGATGCCCTGGCGGTAGATCTTGTTCTCAGTCGTGCGCAGCATCGAAGCAACCTGCACAATCTTGTCGTCGTCTTCTGCCCTCCGGATGAACTTGTATTCCCAGCGGGGTTCTCCTTCGACGTAGAGAATGCGCCGCTTGTCATCGGTCACGTTCAACAGGCGAGCAAAAGCATTGTTGCCCGCATTTTCTTCACCCGGCAGCAAACCGAGCGACACATGCAGGTTCTTCACGCCGGCCGCGCCTGGAGCGAAGTAAACGGTTTCAAGTTGGGTGGATCCATCGGCCCCGAGCGTGATCTCTCGTGAACCCAGGATCTTGTCGCCGTCGCGGACTGCCAGCAGCGTCTTGCTGCCGGTAAAACCTCGCTGGTGAAACGAGACAGTGGCCGGGATGCGCGAGTCGGCCATAGCACGCGAGGCAACCTGTACATCGTTCAGCTCCACGTCGCGGGCCACTTCTTCTTTGCCAAAGCCGATCGTGTGCACCGGCAAGCGGCGGTTGCGCAGTGCCTGTATGGTGGGCCTGTCCAGATCTCCCAATCCATTCGCCGCGTTTTCTGAGCCATCACTCAGCAGCACCACGGCGCCAACCGGCAGATCTGCCGTTTCTGTTACGAGTTGCCGCAAGCCATCATTCAGGTGGGTTGCGCTGGCGGTCGGCTGGATTTCCTGCAGCGCGGCCGCGGGCGCCACGCCGCGGTCGAGCCTGAACAGCCGCACCTGGAATTTCTTTTGCAATCCCGCCAGAACGCCCTGCTGCAGCACGCTCACCGCGGCTGCTTCGCGCGTAGACTTACCGTCGGGGCCGGCGTCCGCGATTGCCATGCTGTGCGAGTCATCGAGCACCACCGCGATTACATTCTGTTGCGAGGCCAACTCAGCCACCGTGATGGCCGGCTCCCACAGCAGCACCAGCACGGTAACGATAAGCAAAGACTGCAGTAGCCAGACCGCGCTGGCTCGCCCCAGGGTGATTGCCACATCCGCCGGCTCTCTCTGCAAGCCGGGCAGTCGAGACCGTATCAGCAGCCCCAGCCCAACCAGGGTCGCGACCATGAGAAGCCACAGAATCCAGTGAGGCAACGGCCCCAGCAGGACAAACTGACCTTTAGAAAACACCGGCCTCGGATACTTAAAGAAATATTCGAACATGATACGAAACCGGAGTTCCCGCGGCCGGCAAAATCATCGGTAAAGGTAGCGTGCTATGCGGAGGCACTTGAGAATTAATGCGTCATGCCGTACACGATGTAATTCAAGCCAACCCGGAACGCCATGGAAGCAAACGGTTCGGGATACTCCGGGTCATCGGCCCACTCCCACGCGTCACCCAGGTGCATGTTGTGGCAAATGGCCACGATGATGCGCCCTTTGTCATCGCGAATGGCGCGCCACTTCGGCACGTAGCCATCCTTCTCATAAGTTCTACCGGTGCGGATGTATTGTTCCCCCGGCACCTGCATGCGCTCATCCAGGTCGTACAGCACGTGAAAGATCTCGTCTTTATTGTTCAGGTCTTCGACCGGACGATCAGGAAACACTTCGCGCATGCCGTTCATGAAATCTTCCCAGTCAGCGGTCCCGTGAAAATCGTCGACCATCAGGAACCCGCCCTTCAACAGGTAGTCCCGCAGCCGCTTCGCTTCTTCATCCGTGAACGACCACTTTTGTACCTGGACCGCGTAGATCCAGGGATAGTTGAAGATTTCATCAGAGTCGAGATCGACCACCTGCTCAGTGGAGCGGCCCTGTATGCGGGTCAGACGTTTCAGTGCGAGTAGCACCTGGCGATCCGCCTTAGGGTAGTCGCGAGACCAGGGATGCCCCCAGCCGTACCCTCCGTAGCCGCCATAACCGCCGGCGAAGCTACTGCCCACACTGGCGCTGTAACTTAGCCGGGACCAGTAGAATTCCGCCCGAGTATTCGTTTGCGCGTCATCGTCGTAACCAAAATCAGCGGTGCGCTGATAGGCGAACAGCATGGCGGACCCCAGGGCCAAACCGACGCATGCTACCGAACTGGCTTGCAGAAGCTTCATGGGGAAAACCCTCCCACTGCACCGCGCGTGCCTTGAGACTACCAGAGGGTCAGGGCGCTCACCTGATAGACGGACACTGGGCGAGAGTAGTTTGTAGCCGCACGCAAATGTTTACTACGGCCTTTGCTTGCGAGGCATCAGCGCGCGTGAGACGATTTGGGCGAGGTTCGTTAAGGTCAGGCCGAGGGGGCAGCAGGTTGAAGCGGCGCGACTTTATGCGGTATAGCAGCGCGGTGCTGGCCCAGGCGGGCATGGCCGGTCTGCTGCCCGCCCAAACGGCGCCGATGCAAATGGGGGCGCAGGCTCCAACGGCCGCCGGCGCCGTGGGCAAAGCTGATTACACCCTGCGCATAGCTCCCGTCACCGTGGAGCTCTCGCCGGATCACATCTTAAGTACCATTGGCTACAACGACAGCGCGCCGGGACCCTTGCTGCGCATGCGCGAGGGAAAGACCGTAAGCGTGGATGTGATCAATGACACGGATGTACCAGAACTGGTGCATTGGCACGGCATGCTTATCCCTTCTGATGTCGATGGTGTGGAAGAGCAGGGAACACCGCCAGTACCTGCCCGCGGACGGCGGCGCTACCAACTGACGCCTCGTCCTTCAGGGTCTCGCTGGTACCACTCCCATGCGATGGCGGAATCTGATCTGCACCGCGGCAGCTATACCGGACAGTTCGGTTTTGTCTATGTGGACGGTGCACACGATCCCGGCCAATACGATCAGGAGATCTTTCTTTCCCTGCGTGACTGGGAGCCGTTCTTCAGCAGCGGCATGGAAGACGATGATGACGATGGCCACGCCGGCCCGCAACCGGAGAAGCCGGCCACCCTCAACACCGATCCGAATGGTTTGGAAGTGAATTCGATGACCTACTCCATCAACGACAAGGTGCTGGGGGCGGGGGAGCCGATCCGGGTAAAGCAGGGGCAGCGCGTGCTGATGCATTTACTGAATGCGAGCGCGATCGAGAACCGGCGGATCGCCTTTGCCGGGCACGAGTTCCTGGTGATTGCGATGGATGGCAACCCAGTGCCGGTTCCGGCAAAGGTGGGAAGTATCCTGATGGGCGCCGGGGAAAGAGTGGATGCCATCGTCGAAATGAACCAGCCGGGCGTGTGGATCCTGGGCGCGACGGAGGAGAGGATTCGCAATACCGGTCTCGGCATCATCGTGGAATACGAAAATCAGCATCGTCAGCCCCAATGGGTGACGCCGTCTAAAGCGCCGTGGGACTACACGCTGTTTGCCAGGCCTGGGGCGGTCTCACTGCCCCCAGACGAAACCATCGAGATGGTTTTCGAAAAGATACCCGGGGGCTCGGGCAAGTTCAACACCTGGCTGGTGAATGGAAAGCCCTATCCGCACGAAAGGGAATTCGTGTTGAAGCAAGGCGGCCGGTATCGTTTAGTGTTTCGCAACCGGACAGATGATGCACACCCCCTCCACCTGCACCGGCACCAGCTGGAACTCGTGGAAATGAACGGCGTGAAAACCGCTGGAATCCTAAAAGATACTGTCGTGGTGCCCTATTACGGGCGGGCCGCGGTAGATTTCGTTGCGGATCAGCCTGGCCTGTCGTTGTTTCACTGCCACATTCAGCAGCACATGGATTACGGGTTCAAGGCGCTTTTCCGCTACGCATAAGGACCCATGGAAACCGAGTCTGGCTCAGGTGGAGTACATGTCCATTAATACCGGGCGACCAGCCAAATCCCTGCCGCCAGCAAACAACATCCTGCAAGCCTTGCCGGTGACGCGGTGTGTTGCCGAAAACCCGCCAACCCGAACTGATCGAAGACCACCGATGCGATGAGCGCCGCCGTGAGGCTGCATCCGGTGAACAAACCAGAACCCATTTTCTGCGCCAGGGTCAGTCCGGCCATCGTAGAAAGAATGCTGGTCAGGCCGCCCAGCCATGCCCACCAGTTCACACCTGCCAGCTTTGCGTGTGCAGGCAGCGCCGGGTGCTGCACCAACTGCAGCATCAGCAGGCCGGCAAACCCGGTGGCGTACACAATCAAGCCCGCAAACAGTGGCTGTTGAAGGCTTTTGTTCAGCTGCGCGTTGGCGCCCGACTGAAAAGGATTAGCGGCCCCGGCAAGCAGCGCAACCACAAGGTACAACCACGCCATACAGCACCTCATGTCGTAGGATGCGTCACTCCGCGCCTGCCCGGGAACCAGCTTAGAAGCTCCGATAGACTTGACTCGGTAGCACCACGTCTTCATGACCACTTTTCAGCTGCTTTGCCTGTTGGCCACGATCGCCGCCGTCTTCGGCTGGATCAGTTCGCGGTGGCTGGGGCTCCCGAACACGATCGGCACCATGCTCCTCACCGTGGTCTGCGCTCTGGGCCTGATGAGCATTGGCGGCTATGCGCCCGGAATCCATCTCTGGGCCACGAGCCTGGTGCGGCAAGTCAATTTCGAGCAGTTGATTCTGCACGGCATGTTGGGGCTTTTACTATTCGCCGGCGCATTCTTTCTGGATCTGAAGCTGCTGGCACGAGAAAAGCTGGCCGTCACCGTCCTCTCAATATGCGGAACGCTGCTCTCCACAGTATTGATTTCCGTGTTGATGCGATGGACGCTGGCGGCGATGAGCATGCCGGCAACCTGGCTCGAATGCTTCTTTTTCGGCGCGCTCATTTCTCCCACCGATCCCATTGCTGTCCTGGAGATGCT
>CAZZVD010000069.1:16139-20811 GCA_964657465.1 uncultured Acetobacteraceae bacterium
CGCCTACCAGGTAGAAATCCTGCTTACGATTGCGTTGGCGGCAGGCGGTTACGCGCTCGCCGATGCGTGGCAGCTCTCAGCGCCACTGGAGGCGGTGGCCGCGGGTATTGCGCTACGCCGCTTCAATATGAATCACCCGCGCGAGCAGATTGCGCATGACAGCATTGACGGCTTCTGGGAAATGATCGACGAGGTGCAGAACGCGATCCTCTTCGTGCTGCTCGGTCTCGAGGTCCTGGCAGTTCCGATTCACTGGTCATCCGTAAGCTCGGGAGCGGCGGCCGTCACGATTGTGACAGCCGTGCGTTTTGCAGTGGTCGCGCTTATCCTGGTCGTTTTACGCATGGCGAAGCCGGGGTTCAGTAGCTCCATCATGGTGCTTAGCTGGGGTGGGCTCCGCGGCGGTCTCTCGATCGCGCTCGCATTGGCCGTGCCTGCGCAGCAGGGCCGGGCCTGGATCCTGACCGCAACCTACATCGTCGTTGTGTTCTCGATTGTCGTCCAGGGTGGCTTCATGGATCTCTTTCTGCACCGCTTCCGTACTGCGGCAGAGCAGCACGTCTGATCTCCGCGTCATCGGCTGGAAAAGACAAACTCGTTCCCATCGGGACGTTGAAGTTTGCCATGGTGCCCCGCGCCTCATAGTCAGTGCTATATTGCTCACTGGTATAGCACCTGACCCGCTTGCTGATGCTCGATGAATACGTAGTGGACGTTCTTATGCGCGACCTGGTGGGCCATGATCGCCGGCCGGTCAGCTTTCTGGTGTATCTATGGTTGGCCGCAGAGCAGCAGCGTCAGGGCCAGGCGGTCAGCATCAGCTATCAGCAATTGGCAGAATCGGTAGGCATTTCCAAGAGTTCTGCGCAGGCAGCGGCCGGCTGGCTAGCCCGGCGCAAGCTCATTGCCGTCAGCAAAACCAGCTTTACCGCCACTCCCAGCTACGCCGTCCAGACACCATGGCTTTCCCGGTAGCATCCTACGACCTGCCGGGGCCTGCTCCGGCGGATCGCATGAGGTAACTTGTGTCTTTTTCGAAGTGGCTGTTCGCCGATCTCCAACCGCCGAAAGGCGCCCACGCCGCACCGGAGGGCACTCACCCCTGGTGGCGGGTCATGTGTTTAACCGGAGTCGATTACTTTTCCACTCTGGGCTATCAATCCGGCATCGCATTTCTCGCCGCCGGCGTTCTTTCTCCCATTGCCACCCTCGTTCTTGTACTGGTCACGTTGTTTGGCGCATTGCCGGTTTATAAGCGGGTGGCCGCCGCCAGCCCAAATGGCCAGGGCAGCATCGCCATGCTGGAAAAACTGTTTCCCGGCTGGAGCGGCAAAGTGTTCGTGCTGGTGCTGCTGGGCTTTGCGACCACCGACTTTGTCATCACCATGACCCTTTCCGCGGCGGACGCTGCGGCCCACTTCATTCACAATCCCTACACGCCCCACGCTTTGCGCAGCCAGATGGGCACCACCCTGCTGTTGCTCGCCATTCTCGGCATCATCTTCCTCAAGGGCTTTCGCGACGCGATCAACATAGCCGTCGTTCTGGTGGGGATCTACCTGACGCTCAATGTGATCGTGACGGCGGTTGCGGTCTTTCACGTTTTCCAGCATCCCGGGCTTTTACTCACCTGGAAGAACGCAGTCTTTCAGCAACACGGCAGCGTGTTCTCCATCATCGGCATTTCGCTCCTGCTTTTTCCCCGCCTGGCGCTCGGTCTTTCTGGTTTTGAAACCGGCGTCGCGGTGATGCCGCTCATTAAATGCGAAGGCCTGCGCGCCCGCATCCGCAATGCACGTCGCCTGTTAGCCACGGCTGCGTTCATCATGAGCGTTTTCCTGCTGGCGACCAGCATCGTGACCACCCTGCTGATCCCCGCAGCCGCTTTCAAAGAGGGTGGGCCTGCGAATGGAAGAGCCATGGCCTTCCTGGCCCATCACTACCTCGGCAATGCCTTCGGCACGGTCTATGACATCAGCACCATCCTTATCCTTGCGTTTGCCGGCGCTTCGGCCATGGCCGGTCTGCTCAATTTGATTCCCCGCTACCTGCCGGGCTTTGGCATGGCCCCGGAATGGGCGCGCGCCTCGCGGCCCCTGGTCCTGGTATTCATGGGGCTTTCGTTTGCCGTCACCCGGCTATTCCATGCCGATGTCGATGCACAAGGGGGAGCCTACGCAACCGGCGTGCTGGTGCTCATCACCTCGGCATCGATCGCCGTTACACTCGCAGCCCGGCGCGGCTGGCCGCGGATCGGGCTCGGCCTGGTGTCTGTTCTTTTTATCTACACCACTGTGGTGAATATCTACGAGCGGCCCGAGGGATTGAAGATCTCCTGCATGTTCATCTTCACCATGATCTCGCTTTCCCTGGTGTCGCGCGCTTTACGCTCTACAGAACTGCGCATCACGGGCATCGAGCTCGATGAAGACGCCAAAGCACTGTTGGCAGAAAGCCCCAAAACCGCCATCCGCCTCATCGCCTGGAACCCGCACAGTTCCGCCAGCAAAGATCGTGAGCGAACACAGATGAAATTACGGCAGCTGCACCGGCTGGGAGCGGAGGATGCCATCTACTTCTTCGAGGTCGAACGTGGGGACGCTTCCGATTTTACCGAGCACCTGTCAGTCCATGGCCGGCGAGAGGGAGAGAACCGCATCCTCTATGCGCGCAGCGCCGTGGTGGCGAACTCCTTTGCCGCGCTCCTCATCCACCTCAAAGCAATCACTGGCTGCAATCCACATGTCTATTTTCATTGGACCGAAGTCAATCCAGTGACAAACGTGATGCGCTTCATCTTTTTGGGCGAAGGCGACACCGCGCCGTTGACCCACGAGGTGCTTCGCCGCGCGATCAAAAACCCTGAGGAGCGGCCAGTCGTCCATGTAAGTTAAACCATTAATGTGTTTTAATTCTCCTTTGCAGTCGGATGGAGTCGCTTGTCAGGGCACCCAGGTTGTTTGCTGCCGCATTGACCAGGCGAGTTGAATATGAGCACGATCAACAATTCCAATTCGCCACATAAAGCAAACAGTAAACACTGGCGATTGGTGGCATGGATTGCGCTCGTGAGCACCATCGTCCTGCTAATCGTGGCGGAGGTGGTGATAAGGCGGGCCGAACCGATTATCAAGGGCCGAGTGATCGAGACCCTGAGCGCTCGGTTTGACAGCCATGTGGAGCTCGACGGACTGCAAGTCTCGCTCGTGCAGGGGCTGGCTGTTTCAGGCAAGGGCTTGCGCATCTTCGCACCCGATGATGTTGTCGCTGCCGGGGCCAAAGACCCCATCATCGCCGTAAATGAGTTCGACTTTCACGCCGGCCTCCTCGGTCTCTTTCTCAAGCCGACGCATGTGAACACGGCACACGTCTCGGGACTCACGATCCATATCCCTCCAAAATCCATGCGGCAACAGAACACTCACCAGCCGAAGCGTAAAGCGAAGATCAAGATTGAAGTCAGTAACCTGATATTTGACGATTCACAGTTGATCATCGGTACGGACAAGCCCGACAAAGATCCGAAAGTTTTCGTTCTAAAGCACATCGATCTTCACGAGTTGAGCCCGGATGCTCCAGCGCGCTACGATGCAGCCCTCACCAACGCAGTGCCCAAAGGCGAGATCCACGCCGTGGGTACCTTCGGCCCCTGGAATAACGAGGAGCCCGGCGATTCTGCCGTTACCGGCCAGTACACCTTCGATCACGCCGACCTGAACACGATCAAGGGAATCGGCGGGATGCTGCATTCCACCGGCGAGTTCAAAGGACAACTTGATCGCATTGCAGTAAAGGGAACAGCCGATGTGCCAAATTTCTCTCTCGACACTGCCATGCACGCTGTCCCTCTGAAGACGGAGTTTTCTGCCATCGTCGATGGCACCAGCGGCGACACCTACTTGCAGCCGGTACAAGCGAAGTTGGGTGAGTCTTCTTTCACCTGCAGTGGCGCGGTCATCAATGTGAAGGGAAAAGGACACATCGTCGACCTGAACGTGGATGTGCCCGCGGGTCGCATAGAGGACTTTCTGCAACTGGCAGTGAAGACGAATCCACCCGTACTGACCGGAGTACTGGGCATGAAGACCAGGCTCTACATCCGTCCGGGAAAAGAAAGCGTGACGCAAAAGCTGAAGCTGGACGGCGCCTTCAGTTTGAAACGGATGCACTTTACTAACGCCGACGTACAGGACAAAGTGGACATGCTCAGCCTGCGCGCGCAAGGAGATCCGAAAGAAGCGAAGCCAGGCGCTGAGGACGTAAATTCGCGCATGACAGGCAAGTTTAAGATGGCGGACGGCCAGTTGCTGCTACAAGACCTGAACTACATTCTTCCTGGCGCGACTGTGCGTATGGCCGGGGTGTACACCCTGGACGGCAAGAAGTTCGACTTTACCGGCAAGGTGCGAACCGATGCGAAGCTATCGCAGATGGTCGCTTCCCGCTGGAAAAGCTGGATGTTGAAGGTAGCCGATCCGTTCTTTCACAAGCATGGCGCAGGTGCCGAGATCCCGATCAAAATCACCGGGACGAACACTTCGCCCAAGTTCGGCTTGGACATAGGTCACAAAGGCAAGTGAGCCCGCATCTCTCACAGCCTGCTCCGTAACCAACGATGGGTGCCCCACATCTCGCTCGTTTTTCGCGAGATGTGGGATTCCACCGCTGCCCA
>CAZZVD010000070.1:0-20321 GCA_964657465.1 uncultured Acetobacteraceae bacterium
ATGAAAACCGCACACGTAGATGTGTCCGGTGCAGCGTAACAGGAAATCCGGTCCCCGGCTGGAAAGCGCCGTGAGATATGGGGCACCCCGGCCGGCGATAAACCAAAAACCTGGACCGCACAACGGACTGGGGTGCCCCATATCTCACGACGTTCTCCAGTCGGGAGATGTGGGAATTCACTGCCGTTGATAGGAAGTGTCTCCCGCTCATACCATCCTGTTCCCTGGACTCATCACCTCGATGCCGTTCAGGCGGCCCTGCTGCTCTGCTATTCTCCCGCCATGACCTGGCAGGAAAATGTGTGCGCAGCCGTGGATGGCCTTAGCAATAGCATGACGGACTTTTTGCAACGGATGGTTAGATTCCCTTCTCTGCCCGGACAGGAACAGGACGCTCAGCGCTTCATCTTCGAAAAGCTGCGCGAGCTGCAATGTGAAACGGAGATCCTTCGATCAAGCCTGCCGGAGCTTCGCGATCATCCAGCGTTCTGTGACGATGGCGTTTCGTTCGAGGAGCGCCTGAACGTCGTTGGAACGTGGATGGGCTCGGGCGGCGGAAAGTCACTCATCCTGAATGGGCATATGGATGTAGTGCCGGTCGGAAACCTCGCGCTTTGGCAGTACCCGCCGTTCGAGGGCGTAGTCGCGCAGGGAAAGCTGCACGGCCGCGGCGCTTGTGATATGAAAGCAGGTCTCACCGCCGGGATCTTCGCTATGCAATCGCTGCAACAACTGGGCTTCGTTCCCGCGGGTCGCGTGGTGTTCGAAAGTGTGATCGGCGAAGAGAGCGGCGGGGTCGGCACGCTCACCACCATTACCCGCGGAGTTTCTGCCGACGCAGCCATCATCATGGAACCTACGCGGCTGCGGGCTTGCCCGGTTCACTCGGGGGCGCTCAGCTTTCGCGTGCGGGTGAGCGGGCGCGCAATACACGCCAGCATGAAACAGTTCGGCGTGAGCGCAATCGAAAAATTCTACAGTGTATTTGCCGCGATCGAAGCACTCGATCGCTCTCGACACGACGGCTACGCGAACCCGGTGTTCGAGTTCAAACATAACGTTGCACCGATCTGCGTGGGGATGCTACAGGCAGGCGACTGGCCTTCCACTGTTCCCGAAGAGCTGGTGGCTGAGGGACGCATGGGGGTTTTCCCAGGTGAGTCGACGGTGGATGCGCGGGCCGCTTTGGCTGCGTGCCTCGAGAACGCTGCGGCGAAGGATGAATGGCTGCAGGCGCACCCTCCCACGCTGGAGTGGTTCGAAGGTCAGTTCGAGCCAGGCGAGACAAGTGTCGACGAGCCGATTGTCGGATTTCTCTCGGCCGCGCATGCGCAGGTGATGCAGCGGCAACCGGTATTGCAAGGGGTGCCATACGGGTCAGACCTGCGGCTGTTTACCCTGTATGGCAAGATGCCGGCCGTGCTCTACGGCCCAGGAGATGTAGCCTTCGCGCACACCGTGGAAGAACACGTTGTTCTCGATGAGGTGGTGGCGTGTGCCAAGGTGCTGGCGCTGCTGATTGTTAATTGGTGCGGGGGAAGCTTCAAAAATGCGCCCACCGCCAGCTGATGAAGCGCCTTGGATATAGGCACGCACCAGCTAATTGCCCCCTGGACGGATGCCCCTGTTCGCACCAGCGTACGTGGGCCGAATAAGACAGGGCGAAGCCCTGCGAATGCTCTTATTCGGATAGACCACAGAACATGAACTGGCTCGCTAGCCCCCAACTTGTCATCCCGAGCGCAGTCGAGGGATCTATTTCTTCCGAGCTCCAGCATCGGACGGGCAGAGGAACGTGAGTCGCGATAGCAGCCGCTTCGCTGCCAGGTCTTACTTTCCTGACATTCCTGCTGAACGAATGGTTCTTCTGCGTGTCCGATGCTGGAGCTCTGTAGAAATTTGCGGAGGGAGAAATGCGCAGAGCAGATCCCTCGGCTGCGCTCGGAATGACAAATCGGGGGCTAGCTAACCCGCAAAAGAGGTAGTCGGCGCACCCATCAGTACTGGTGAGAAATCCGCGCTAAAACCAAATCAAGCCCCGCTCAATATTCGTTTCGCATCCCCGGGGGGACGCTTTCCACGCGTCCCCCCATGCCACAAGTGAACGACGTCTTACGCGGCCTGTACGTCTTCCCACGGCTTCAGAATGACCTTGGTGCATTTGTCTTGTTTGTCACGGAACATGCGAAAGGCTTCTGGCGCACTGTCCAGGGGCAAACTGTGACTGATCACGAACGAAGGGTCAATGTCTCCCACCCGGATACGTTCCAGTAGCGGTTGCATGTAGCGCATCATGTGGGTCTGGCCGGTCTTCAGGGTCAAGCCTTTATTCATGAAAGCCCCCATGGGCACCTTGTCGATGAAGCTGGCGTAGACGCCGGGAACCGAGACGGTGCCTCCCTTTTTACAGGCGATGATGGCCTGCCGCAACACCTGCGGACGATCCATCTGCATGCGGGCAAATTGCTTGGCGCGGTCCAGCGCGAACATGACGCCGTGGCCAGACGCTTCCATGCCGACACAATCCATGCAGGCATCCGGTCCGTGATTACCGGTCAGGTCTTTGAGCGCGCCCAGAACGTCTGTCTCATCGAAGTTGATGGTTTCTGCTCCCACCTCTTCGGCTTGTTGCAAGCGTTCCGGCACTCGATCGATGGCGATCACGCGACCAGCGCCCAGCATGAAACAGCTACGGATAGCAAATTGCCCTACCGGACCGCAGCCCCATAACGCCACAGTATCCCCCGGGCGGATATTGCAGTTTTCTGCGCCCATATAGCCGGTTGGAAAAATATCCGAAAGAAAGACTACCTTCTCGTCGGGGAGATCGGCAGGCACTTTGATCGGCCCCACATCCGCAAACGGTACCCTGGCGTATTGCGCCTGGCCGCCGGCGTAGCCACCTAACATGTGGGTGTAGCCGAACAGTCCCGATGGCGAATAGCCCATCATCTTTTCGGCGATCCAGGCATTCGGGTTGGAGTTGTCGCAGCAGGACCAGAGCTGGTCTGCGCACGAAAAACAATGACCGCATGCGATGGTGAACGGCACCACCACGCGATCGCCAACCTTGAGCTTGTCACGGCTGATGCCCGACCCTACCTCGACGACCTCGCCCATGAACTCGTGGCCGAGTATGTCGCCCTGCTCCAGGGTCGGCACAAAGCCGTCATAGAGATGGAGATCGGAACCACAGATACAGGTGGTCGTTATCTTGATAATCGCATCCCTGGGATTCAGGATTTCTGGATCCGGAACGGTGTGCACTTCCATCTTTTGCTTGCCCATCCAACATACTGCTTTCATGCGAATCTCCTTTGCATATGCGTGAGCCGGGCTAAGCCACGGCGGATCGTTCGCGTCCAGCCCGGGCGGATTGCGGCGTCGGACGGTTGCTGGTTTCGCGGAAGAGGACCTCTTTGGTGCGACCGCTCAGGCCACGGGGTCCATGGGTTTGCCCCAGCGTGGTGGGCGCTTCGCCTGCTTCTAACAACGCCTTGAAGCGGCGTAGATCTTCCTTGACTACGAAGTTGGGGTTCTTGCCCAGGACAGTCAGCGCGGCATGCCCGGCCACTCCGGCGGGATTGGTGTATTCAATCAGTGTGCGCACGTAAGAGCCACGACCCGCGCGATCATTTTGGAATTCCACCCAGCCGCTGGTGGTGATGACTGAACCAGCGATGGATCGCCAGGCCAGCCGTTGCTCCGGCGTATCCTCGGTAATCTCAGCCGTCCACTTCACCTTTGTGTTGAAGGGGCCAGTGGCTACCCACTCAGAGCGGCGGTCATCGAGCACACGGACGGATTGCAGGTGCGCCATGAAGCTAGGCAAGTTCTCAAGGTTACGCCACAGTTTGTAGGCCTGGGCAGCAGACGCATTCACGCGAAAGACTGAGGTGGCTGGTGGTGCCGTTGTGGCTGCCAACGAGCGCGCTTGCCAAGCGGCGCCAAGGCCGCCGGCTGCCGCCAGGGCAAGACTGGTTTTGCTGCGGCGCATGAGCCCGTATATAACCAGTGCGCCGGCTCCTGCAAGCAAACTAACCTGTTGGACAGAAGCGGACCGATTACTGTTGTTGTCCATAGAAGAAACTCCTTGTGCACTGACCGTTGTTGTTTCGAGCGCAGTTGGATCGAGTGAAGACGCGTGAGTCTGACTGGGCACTATTTGGCAGGCGTTGCGGAATGACGGCAATTTCCCGCCTGGGTCTCCCGCCTTCGAGCGCAGTAAGATCAGGGCACCCCGCTATCACTGCACCGTGGTGCATTCATGCCAACCCTTGAATGTGGACCCGATCTTCGAGTCCCAACGAGTGTGATGCGGTTTTACCAGTTGGGGAAGACGGGCAGCTGATTCTGGTGTGCGACGACATGTTTTGCGGGTTAGCTAGCCCCCACTTTGTCATCCCGAGCGAAGTCGGGGGATCTGCTGTGCGCCTAACCCCCTGCCACAAATTCATACAGAGCTCCAGCATCGGACAGGCAGAAGAACCACTCTCTCGGCAGGAATAGCAGGAGAGTCACTCCTGGCAGCGAAGCGGCTGCTATCGAGACACAAGTTCCTCTGCCCATCCGATGCTGGAGCTCTGTAAAAATGTCTGGCAGGAGAAAGGCGCAAAGCAGATCCCTCGGCTTCGCTCGGGATGACAAAGGGGCGTTCCTAATGAACAAACTGGAAAGCGCTCTGGACGAGGGTTCAAATTACCCCCATTCAAGCCGCGTTTGGCTTGAGTGGAGGACATCCTGCTCCGCTCGCTCAGCCAGACCGCTGCGTATCGCACACCGTTCATCCCGTCCTTAACTTGCACTGCAAGCAGATTCCTCGCCATGACAAGTAGGGGGCTACCTAAGACCTGGCTGGCCTGGTGTACAAACAATGGTTTCGTACATTGCGCATCACTCGACGGTAAGGCTGACGGCAGCCGCGTGCGACAGCGCGCCACAACTGACTGTCGCCTGAACGGAGTAGGTATGTGACTGTGGCTCGGAGATTTCATTGTGGGCCCCGCAGCCGGTCGTCATGAAGCACAGGGCTGCGAGAGCAAGCAGGGTGAGGGCTCGCCCCAATGCGCGATTAGCGCGGGCGACGGGAACGAAAGGAAGCAGCAACAAGCACCACAGCAGTGGGGGGTCTCGCCTGGGCAGGTGGTTGCCGCCATCGTGCGCGACCAGGGCGGGCAGTTGAATGATCAGCGGTACATTCCCCAGTGGGGTGTTGGCGGGATAGCTCCAGGAAGTGCCAGACAACTGCACCCAGGCGGCAGCAGACACAGTCGCAGTCGCTCCAGTGGGCAAACCGGTGAGGCTTAGAACGATGGATGCGGGGAGGCTGGTGCCGGTGGAGGGGGCGATGGCAAGACTAACGGTCGCCCTGGACCCGGGAGCTACGGTCACGGACGAGCCCCCAACCGTTGTAGCGGTAAAGTCAAGGACCGCCTGCCCGAGTGTACTGCTGGCTGCACGCGCGTAATTGCTGTCTCCGTTGTAAAGCGCAGATAAGCTGTGCGAACCAGCGGTCAGACTCGCGGTCGCCAGGACTGCCGTTCCATTGGAGAGCGTTGCGGAACCGAGAGGCAAGGCGCCATCGAGGAAGGTGACGGTGCCTGAAGGTTGACCGGTGGTCGCCGCCACCGATGCCGAGAAGGTGGCGGTTTTCAAAAGCAACACTGGATTATCGCTGCTGGCGATCTGCAGCACGGGCGTGCCCTGTTGGATCGTTTCAGAGACGGTGGCAGTCGCCGCAGCGTAATTAGTACCCGCTGCCGGGGTGAAAGTGGCAGCCAGGCTGTAGCTGCCCGCAGGGAGCACGGTACTCGCGGCCACAGGCACTGCGGCGCCCCCGCTCAGGGTAGCGGTGTACGCGAACGTACCCTGGACGGCGATTGCTCCACTGGCTGCACGAGCAGCCAGCGTGGAGCCGAGTGGAGTCCCATAGGTAATGGGTGGGGGCTGGGCCCAGGTGATGACCGGAACAATCGCGCCCACATGCAGGGCGGCCGTGCTGGTGGCGGCCGGGTTGTAGTTCGCGTCACCCGGGTAGCTGAGCGACAGCACATATAGGCCGCCCGGAAGTACTCCTGGTACCGGAACAGAGGCCGAGCCGGAAGCTAGCATAGCCGTGCCCGAGGCGACCACGGCGCCGGCATTGTTGAGAATGGAATAGCCGGCACTCCCCGAGGGCACAAGAATGCCGGCGCCGCTGTATTGCCCTGATACTGTAACCGGCACTGATCCACTGACCCCGGATGTTACCTGCAGACTGCTATCCAGGACATGAATGGTTGCACCAGCCGGGCTCACCACGTAGACAGTAGGGGCTGAGTTGGCGGCATGGTAATTCGCATCGCCGCTATACTCTGCCTCGAAGCTATGCGAGCCGGCCAGGTATATTGCCGACGGGAAGGAACCGCTGCCTCCACTCAGCGCAGCGGCAGAACCCAGCGAAGCGCCGTTATCGTAGAAGCCGATGACCCCCGTCGCGGCTGGTGATCCCTGGCTTACGGCTGCCGCCAGCGAAGTGAGCGCCTGGCCATACACAATGGGCGATGCAGGCGAGGCCGTTAAAGTAACCGCCGCGGTCCGCTGGGTGTTGCCGTTGAGAGCGATCACCTGCGTGGATCCGTTTACGGCCATCGTGTTATCGGTGACCGTGAGAGTACTTGTCAGGCTGCCGCTGCCCTGGGCCGGGGGTAACAATTCGATCGTCAACAAGCAGTTTTGGCCGGGCCCGAGAGTGGTGCTGGCGCCGCTGGTGGATAGCTGGGGACAGTACCCCGGCTCCCCCGCATTGACCAGGTCAAAGCGATTGCTGCCGAAGCCGGGGTTCTGCCCGGTTAGAGGTACTGCGAGGGTCAAGGGAACATTGCCCTGGTTCAGCAGGTAAACGGATTGCGTTGCTCCTGTGACGGCCAGGGCAAGCGGGGCCGGGATTTGCAAACTGCTGATCACTACCCGGTCATGGCCGCTGTCTGCGATGGCAAGACTACCGGCGTTGTCGACAGCAGCACCATCGGGGCTGTTCAATCCATCGGGCGAGCCGCCGAGCGCTATGCCGTTTTCGGTACTCGCCGAGATGGTGATCACCCGATTGTTCCCCGTATCGGTTACGTATAGATTTCCCACTGCATCCACGAAGACCGACTCGGGATTGAGCAAGGGAGGCGCCAGCGTGCCGGTGCTGACGATGGTCCCGGTCCCGTGGCTCACTTTGACTATGCGGGCGTTTGAGTTGTCGGCAATGAACAGGTTGCCTTTGCTGTCTGCGGCTACGCCATAAGCGGCACCGAGACTAACCCCGGTGATCGCGAGCACATGAGCGGCGCCGGTTGCTGGAAACACCAGCACGCGGTTATGGTCGGCGTCGCTGGTGTACACATTGCCCAGATAATCGACGGCAACGCTGTAGTTGGCAGACAGGGCGAGTGAGTTGGTATCGAGCACGCTGGCTGCCCCCTGCGCAGTCAGTTTGACCACCCGCCCATTGCCGCTGTCGGCGATGTAGAGATTACCCGCCCCGTCGAGGGCCAGGCCTGCCGGGTTGCTCAGCGTGAGGCCTGCCGTGCTGAGAGCGGTTGCCGCGCCGCCCGGAGCCACTTTCACGACGCGATTATTTGACGAGTCAGCAAGGTAAAGATTGCCTGCCGAGTCGAAGACGGGGCCGCGCGCGCCATGCATTGGTTTCGTTCCCAGACCAGTCGCGGCCAGCACACTGGCGGCGCCGGCAGAGAAGGTGGCCACCGGAGCGTTGCCCACCCCGTACAGGTAGGCGGTGTTCAACAAATTGCCCGCGCTATCCAGGAACTGGACCGCGCCAGTGCGCAAGCCTGGATACTGCGGCCTGAATGTCACAGCCACGGTACAAGTAGTGAGGGCGGAATAGGTTTGCACCGTGCATGTGCCGCTTCCGTCGGTAACAAATTCTGGTGAGGCGGTCTCTGTGCTCAACACACCCTGGTCGACCAGGTGGATAGCGGCGGCTGGTGTGCCCGGCTCCACAACATACACCAGCGAAACAGCGGTCGCTGCTGTGCGAATGGCTCGGGCGCCCAGGTTGACGGCTGCGGACGAGAAAACGTTGACTGCCGACGTTTGCCCAAAGTAGAGAAGGCCGGACGGGCTGACATCGACAGCGTAGGCGGTTCCGAGGCCGGTGGCGAGTACCGACTCTGCGTATCCGCCGCGGCCATCGGGCGCTTCGAGTCGTAAGGAGCCGCTGGTATCGGCTAGAAAAAGATCTCCGCTGGTATCCACCGCGACGTCGAAGCCCGAGGCCGCGCTGGTGGTAATCGTCACCGAACTATAGACACTGGTCGTGGCAGGTGAACCCGAGGGTGTCAGCTTGTAGAGGGTATTGCTGTATTCCTTGACGACGAACAGGTTGCCAGCATTGTCCAGCGTTACACCGGCAAGAAGACCATCCGCGGGAGTGAAGATGACAGTGGACGTGTAGGAGCTGCCGGAGGGAGTGAACTTCATCAGAACGTTTGTGGCCGTGTTGCTGACGGCATAGACGTTATCACTGGGGTCAACTGCTACTCCGTAGACATTTTGCAGTCCCGTGCCGATTTGCGATTCAACATACGTTCCGTCGGGCTGGAGCGTTTCCTTGCGCAGGCTGGAACTGCTGGAGCCGCCATCGAGGCCAACGTAAACGTTCCCGGCGCTATCGATGGCGAGGCCAACCGGCCCAATCGGGAAGCCGCCGGCAACCGTCGAGCGGACGAACGTGCCGTCGGGTTGCAGAGTTTCTTTGTAGACCGCGTTTCCGGTGTATTCGGCGATGTAGACATTTCCGCTCGGGTCGACAGCCATGCCAATCGGCAGCTGGATGCCACTGGTGAACACGGGCGCCGGCACGCCAAGGAACCTTACCGCTGGAGGCGTTTGCGCCTCGACCACGCGCGTGAGCGGCAGGGCGAGACAGGCCAAAAATATCAGCTTATGCCAGGGCACGGATGCGCAAATCTTTCGGGCGGCGGCCTGCAAACTTGAATGGTGCGTTACCAGCATGGCGGAGATCTCCCGGGTGTGGGGAATGTTGATCCAGCATGCTGCTTTGCCGAAAACGGACGAACGTGGATCGATGGCCGGCAGAGCCTCATTGCTGTACTTCGACTTATTCTCCGGTCTGGATCAAATTTCCCGCGGCTCTTTTGCACTCACTGCGATCTTGCCAATCCAAAATGGAGAGCCGGGTCCAATTTGGAACAGGTGGCGCTCGCCCATCTCTAATCCGCTTGCCTCTGGCTTACGAATGCACTTTCACCGCTCCATCAAACCGCAGCGGCGACGGCTATGGCGCTACACCCAGCCTGCTCAGCCCGGTTGCAAAACACACGCCTGTGATGGAGACTTGCGGGATGCGCGGACTGAGCCTGTTCCGCGGGGCCGTGAGGAGCAAATGATCGACGACGATGCGCACGGCCACAAGCGAGCGGAGGAAGAGGTCACCATCAAACCGCTTTACACCGCAGCCGACCTTCACAACAATCCCTGGGTTGACACACTGCCGGGTTCGGCTCCCTTCATCCGCGGATCCCATGCGTCGATGTATACGGGTAAGCCGTGGACCATTCGGCAGTACGGCGGATTCGCCACCGCATCCGAGTCGAACGCCTTCTACCGCACTCTTCTGGCCACTGGCGCACAGGGCATCAGTGTCGCGTTTGACCTTCCCACCCAGCGTGGTTACGACAGCGATCATCCGCGAGCCTTAAGCGACGTCGGCAGAACGGGCGTTGCGGTGGACACGGTCGAAGATATGAAGCGGTTGTTCGCAGGCATTCCGCTGGCAGAGACTTCCGTCTCGATGACAATGAACGGCGCAGTGCTGCCGATTCTCGCTGCCTTTATCGTTGCTGCGGAAGAGCAGGGTGTCTCGCGTGACCGGCTGTCGGGGACAATCCAAAACGATATTCTGAAAGAGTATCTGGTCAGAAACACTTACATATACCCGCCCGACGCAAGCATGCGCATCGTTGGGGATGTGATGGCTTATGCTTCGCAGCACATGCCCCGGTTCAACCCAATCTCTGTTTCCGGCTACCACATGCAGGAAGCCGGCGCATCGCCGGTATTGGAACTGGCGCTGACGCTGGCTAATGGAAAAGCATATGTAAAGGCTGCGATCGAGCGCGGCTTGCGGGTGGACGATTTCGCCGGCAGGCTCTCATTCTTCTGGGGCATCGGCACAGATTTTTATCTTGAGATAGCCAAGCTTCGCGCCGCACGTTTGCTGTGGTGGAAAATCATGCAGCCGTTTCATCCTGAAGAACAGCAGAGCTCTCGGCTCCGCGCCCACTGCCAGACCTCCGGCTGGAGCCTGGCGCAGCACGATCCGCATAACAACATCATTCGCACCACCATCGAGGCCATGGCCGCGGTCTTCGGCGGTACGCAAAGCCTGCATACCAATGCGTTTGATGAAGCCCTCGCTCTCCCTGGCCCGGATGCGGCCCGCACTGCGCGAAATACCCAGGTCATTCTGCAGGAGGAGACACAGATCGGCGCGGTGGTGGATCCATGGGGCGGAAGCTACTTCATGGAAAACCTGACCAGTCAGGTGGCCGACGGCGCCTGGGCCCTTCTACAGGAGATCGACGCACTGGGCGGCATGGAACATGCGGTCGCATCCGGTTGGGCCAAGCGCAGGATAGAAGCGTGCTCGGCCGCCAGGCAGGCACTGATCGACAGCGGCGAAACGGTTATCGTCGGAGTGAATAAGTACAGGCGCGATGAGGAAGAAGAGCATGCATGCCTCTCGATTGACACGGCTCGCACCCGCGACGAGCAGTTGGCGAGACTCGCCGAAGTGAAAGCCACGCGTGATCACGCTGCGGTGGAGCAAGCTCTCGAGGCGCTCACGCAGTGCGGTCACGATCGCAACGGCAACCTGGTGGATCTGAGTGTTACGGCCATGCGCTTGCGCGCCACCGTGGGAGAGGTTTCGCTTGCACTGGAGAAATGCTTCGGCCGCCATCGCGCCGAGGTCCACCTGGTCTCTGGCGTGTACGCGGCCAACTACGCCAACCCGCGGCAATGGGAAAGTATCAAGCGGCAGATTAGCAGCTTCTCTGAAACAAACGGCCGCCCGCCCAGGGTGCTGATCGCGAAGCTGGGCCAGGACGGACATGATCGCGGGGCAACCGTCGTCGCCAGCACCTTTGCTGATTTGGGCTTCGCGGTCTGTGTCGGATCGCTTTTTCAAACCGCTGAGGAGTGCGCGCACCAGGCGATTGCCAGCGATGTGGATGCCATCGGGGTTTCCACCCTGGCAGGCGCTCACGCGCTATTGCTGCCGGCTCTGCTTGCAGAACTCAAGCGCCGGGACCGCCTGGACATACTGGTCTTCGTCGGCGGGGTCGTGCCCGGTGACGATCGCATGGCGCTCTACGCGATTGGCGTACACGGGGTCTTCGGCCCGGGAACGCCGATTCCGGAAGCAGCCGGCCAGGTTCTGCAAGGCATCACACAGGCTCGCGAAGCCCGGCAATTGACAGCCGAATAGCGGCAATTTACCGTAAGTGTCGGAGCACTCTTTGCTATCTCTTCTTCACTTTCTCCCCTGTTGCGGCCCGGCCCTGCGCTCCCATGCGTTTGGCTGTTGTTGATTCCGCCACCGATTTACTCCTCTCGTTTTAAATCATTTCTCCTTCGTTATCGCTGAAGGGCCTCGGTCGCGCCGAGTATGGCCACGATGACCGTACCCTCCATCTCAAGGGACACCTCAATGAAAACTCGACGTGCACTGATGCAAGAGTTTGCGGCCATTGCTGCCGGCGCCGGCCTGACCGCTTGCTTGCCCTCCCCGGCGGTCAGCGAGCCTCGGAAAAACACCCAAATATGGTTCGGAGCGCAGACAAACGCCTGGGCCATTGATCCGCGAGATCCGAACTCATTGTTCGGCGTTCTCGATCAGGTGAAACAAATCGGCTATACCGGGTTTGAAACCGGCTTCGCTAACCTGAGGAGCTCGTTTGCTTCTCCTGCGGCCACGGCGCGGCGCATCACTGCCACCCAGCTCACCTTCGTTGGCATTCACATCTTTCTCCCGCCAGAGAAGCTTGATGCCGCAACCAGGCTGCCCCCGAGCACGCTCTATGAAGAGGTCGGCCGGGGCGGCTCTGCCCTCGGCGCGCAGCGACTGATCGTGAGCGGCGCGCCGGCAGCGACCGTCGAGCAGTTGCAGACGAAAATCGACGGGCTGAATCGAACGGGCGCCTTCGCCCGCAGCCTCGGCATGAAATTCACTTACCACAATCACTGGTGGGAGTTTCAATCGAAGCTGGGCGAGATCGAGGCTCTTTATACCAAGACAGATCCATCGTCGGTATCGTTTCTGCTGGACGCAGGGCATGCGTTTCGCGGCGGCGCCAACCTGCCGGATTTTCTCCGGCAACACGCGCCACGCATCACCGGATTGCACTTTCGTGATTACAAAGACGGCCACCAGGTTCCCCTGGGGCAAGGTTCATTTCCGCTGGCTGCCGTGGCCGCCACGCTGGAGCAGTTGCAGTGGTCGGGCTGGGCCATCAACGAGGAAGAACGAGAGGACGGCACCAAGGCAGGGCGGGCTTTTATGGAGCCGGCATTTCAAGCAATGCGCGGAGCTTTCTCAGCATGAAAAGGCGTGATTTTGTTCTGGGATTTGCAACAAGCGCGGTGGCGATGAACGCGCGTTCCTACGGTCGCATTCTCGGCGCCAACGATCGGGTCGGCCTGGGCATTGCCGGGCTTGGCCGCCGGGGCACCATTGTTGCAGATGGCTTCTTTGCGGATAGCCGTACCCGGCTGGTCGCGGTCAGTGAAGTGTACGATGCCCCGGCAAAGCTGTTTCTTTCCCGCATCGCCGGGCCGGAAAAGCCAGCTGGCAGCATCGCGTTTGAGGACTTGCTGGCGCGGAAAGACGTGGATGCGGTCTTGATCACGACGCCCGACCATCTGCACGTAACCATGGCACGGAAGGCGCTGAGCGCGGGCAAGCACATCTATCTCGAAAAGCCGACCCTGCACCGCTGGGAAGACCGAGCCAGTCTTCAACAAGCCGCGCACGCAAGCAAAGTGGTATTGCAGTGCGGTACGCAGCAGCGAAGCGGCGCTCACTACATCCGCGCCAGGCAGGAGATTTTTGCTGAGAAGAAACTCGGCCAGGTGGTGTTTGCACGCGGGGTCTGGCACAACTTCCCCTGGCAGCAGCGCTTTGTGAAGCCAGAGCCGAAGCCAGGCACGCTTGACTGGGATCGCTTTCTCGGGCCGGCTCCGCACGTGCCCTATGAAACGGTTCGCTATAGCTCGTGGCGGTACTTTCCTGACTATGGCAATGGTTTGCTGGCAGACATCATGACGCATTGGGTGGATGTCGCGCAGTGGATGCTCGACGATGCGCACCCGCATGCTGCGACCGCGCTGGGCGGCATCTATCAGCTCCATGATCAGCGGCAGAATCCTGACACGGTGAGCGCGGTGTTGCAGTATGACAGCTGGAACTTCAACTTTGAATCCTCTGTGCTTTCCATTCGCAACGAGCGGCCATCTGTGTTCTTTGAAGGCACAGAAGGAACCCTGGATCTTTCTCGTGAGGGCTATACCTTCATCCCGAACCATGGTGAAGCAGTCACCGTACCCGTCACGGAAAGCCTCGAACGCGCGCATACGCGCAATTTTCTTGATGCCGTGGTGGGTACACGATCAGTGAACGCGCCCTTGCAAGCCGGGATCGACGCTTCCCTGCCGGTCCAGATGGCACTACGCTCCTACCGGCAACATAAAATGGTGACGAGCTCGGAATTGGCCTGAGCCCCCGGAAACATCGACGGAGACACACATGCAGCTTTGTTGGTTTATTCCCACGACTGGTGACGGGCGCTACCTCGGATCGAGTCACCAGTCCCGGTTGACGGATTATGCGTATCTGCGGCAGATCGCGCAGGCCGTGGATGAGCTCGGTTTCAGCGCTGTACTGCTGCCCACCGGCAACTCCTGCGAAGACTCCTGGATCGTCGCGTCCACGTTGATGCCCAGCACGCGCCGGCTTAAATTCCTGGTGGCGATCAGGCCGGGCATTATGACGCCCACAGTGGCGGCACGCATGACGGCCACCTTCGATCGACTGTCTGGCGGCCGGTTGCTGATCAATGTGGTCACGGGCGGCGACCCGAAAGAAGCAGCAGCCGAAGGCGTGTTTCTTTCCCATGACGAACGGTACGAAGTCACTGACGAGTTCCTGCGCATCTACCGCAGGATTCTTGCGGGGGAAACCTACTCCTACAGCGGCAAGCATTTGAAAGTCGAGAACGCACGCGTGTACTACCCCGCCGTTCAGCAGCCCCATCCTCCGCTTTACCTTGGCGGCTCATCGGACGCAGCGATGGAAATCGCGGCTGAGCACATTGACTATTACCTGACCTGGGGCGAACCGCCGGCGTTGGTGGCGGAGAAGATCGCACGAGCTCGCAACTTGGCTGAGAGCAAGGGGCGCTCCATCCGCTTCGGCATTCGACTGCACGTCATTGTGCGGGAAACGACGGCCGAGGCCTGGCAGGCGGCGAATGACTTGATCCGCTACATCGATAAGGAAACGATCGAACGTGCACAACAGGGGTTGGCCAAATTTGACTCCGAAGGCCAGAAGCGTATGGCCTCCCTGGTGCAGGGCAGCCCCGCTAATCTGGAAGTGAGCCCGAACCTGTGGGCGGGTATCGGTCTGGTGCGCAGCGGGGCCGGCACGGCACTGGTGGGCGATGCAGCTACGGTGGCACAACGCATGCTGGAGTATGCCGACCTTGGCATTGAGAGCTTTATCCTCTCCGGCTACCCTCATCTGGAAGAAGCGTACCGGGTGGCCGAGCTACTGTTTCCTCTGCTGCCGATTCGTCATGACGACAGTACCGCTCCGCAGAAAAACACGCAGACCGCTGAGAACTTCGTGGGTAACGAATTTCGGCCGATCCGCTGAGGTGGCCGATGCCGGTCACTAGCCCTGCGCAGGTTTTTCAGAGGTTTTGTCCACCAGCCAGGCATCAGAAATTCCGCACGCGTCCATACTTCGATGTGAAGGCTTCGACGTGAACACTTCGCGGTTTGCCTGCACTTACATTTCCGCGAGAAGAGTCTGCCTTTGAGTGAAGGTACGGTTTCTCCTCCGGCCAGAGTGCCCAGCGGGCGATGGATCACGCTCGGCCTTTTGTTCACCATAACGGTCATCAACTTTGTTGACCGGCAGACAGTGTCCATTCTGGCACCGCTACTGCGACAAATATTTCATCTTACGAACGAGCAGTACGGCAGAATCGTCGCCTTCTTCCAGTTCGGGATGATGACCGGGGAATTTCCCATGGGCTGGCTGATGGACCGATGGGGCGTCCGCTTCGGCCTCACCGGTGCTGTGCTGTGGTGGTCCATTGCCACAGGCACGCAATCCTTCTGCCGTTCGGGGTTGCAGCTGGGGCTTACTCGCTTCTGGATGGGCACCGGCGAGAGCGGCAACTACTCCGGGGGCATCAAGACCATCTTTCGTATTTTTTCCCCGGGCGAGCGGACGCTGGCTATCGGCATCTTCAACAGTGGCAGTATGATCGGCGCAACCATTGCGCCGCCGCTTATCGTTTTCCTGGCTCACCGCTACGGGTTCCGCGCAGCGTTCCTGGTACCGGCGTTACTAGGCATTCTCTGGGTGCCGCTCTGGCTTTGGCACGATCGCGACCAGCGCCCGGTGCAGGCAATCGCCGCCGCCAGCGTCTCCCTGCCACTCCTGTTACGTAACTCTTCTTCCTGGGCGGTCATGCTCTGCCGCTTTTTCATCGGACCGGTAATGCAGTTTTACTGGTACTGGATCCCCAGCTATCTCTTCAGCGTGCGCCACCTTTCGCTGCTGCAGGTTGGCTTCCTGGGCTGGATCCCTTTTCTGCTGGGCGACACAGGCGGGGTGGCTGGCGGCTGGATCGCCGGGCTGCTGCAACGCAAAGGCATACCAATTTATGCCGTACGCAAAATCACCATGTACTCAAGTGCACTGTTGTGCCTGACCAGCCTCGCCGTGCCTTACCTGGTAAACACCACTGCCGCTTTTCTGGCGATTGGGGTCGCCATTATGGCCGACAACTTTCTGTCGGCAAACATGTTCGGCGCCATCACCGACCTGTTCCCTGATCACGCGGTAGGCCGCGCCACAGGCTTGACGGGCGTAGCGGGGGGCCTGAGTGGATTGCTATTCCCATTGCTGACTGGCTACCTCGTCGATCGCGTTTCGTATGCCCCGGTGTTCCTGATGGTTGCCTTCATGCCACTGATCGGCACCGCCCTGCTATTCATCATCGGCCGCGCCTATCGTGCGGCCCCACCTGCTTTGCACCCGCTGGGAGCGAATGATAGGCTATTGCCATGAAGCGAGCGCTTAACACTATGTGCATTGCGGCCCACGGTGCTTCCGTGCCCGGCCCGGCGCATATCGCCTCGCCTTCTCTTCTCTGTTGTTGTCGCTAGCCACCAGCTATAGCTGCAGTCCCGTTCGTCTCCTCATAACAACCTGCGATGAGCTGCTTGTAGAGCGGCTTCCCGGGAGATCGGTTCTGAGACGGAAGTAAGTCACCAATTCCACGCTTTTTCATTCTTATCAGCTCGCATCGAGCACGAGGCCATTAGAGCCTGAAAGGGAATTATGTTTGCGGCCATACGCAAGTACCGGGATTTCGTCTTCTCGGCATCTCTCCTGTTCTCATCATTTTTGCTGACCGACTCCCCCCAGGGCTTCGCCCAGGCGACGGCCACACTGCGCGGGTCCGTGGCTGACGTAAGTGGAGCCGTGATTCCCGATGCAACGGTAGAGGCCATCAGCACGTCGACCTCAGTGCCACGCTCGGCTACCAGCAACCAGGACGGCATCTTCGTGTTCCCGGATCTGCCGATTGGCACCTATTCCCTGAAAGCCTCCCATGCGGGGTTCGAGACGCAACAACAGACCGGCCTGCAACTGCTCACCGGCCGCACGGTCGAGATCCAGTTCTCATTGCCCGTAGGAAGCGCCACGCAATCGGTCGAGGTCAGCTCAGAGAGCCCTCTTATCCAAACCAGCTCTTCCAGTGTTCAGTCTTCCGTCGAACAAAAGCAGATACAGGATCTTCCACTGAATGGCCGTAACGCGCTGCAATTGACGACCCTGACCCCGGGCACAGCATTAACTACCGTGGGAACGGAAAGCGGGCAGCAGGACAACACCGGCCTCACCGTGAATGGGTTGCGCGCGACGCAAAACAATTTCGAACTGGACGGGGCAATTTACAACAACCGTTTCTTCGATTCCGTTCCCATTCTGCCTAACCCGGATGCGCTGCAGGAGTTTACGATCCAGTCTTCCAACTACAGTGCCGAGTACGGCGGAGCCGGTGCGCTGGTACAGTTATCGACGCGCTCGGGCACGAACAGCATTCACGGCTCTGCGTATGAGTTTTTGCGCAACACGGTGCTGAATGCGCGTAACTACTTTCAACAAACCACGCCTCCCTTCAAGCTGAATCAATTCGGTGGAACAGCCGGCGGACCCATCATCAAGGACAAAACTTTCTTCTTCTTTGCGGCAGAAGATCTGCAACAGCGATCCTCCCCAAACCCAATCTCCATCACAATACCCACCGCCGCCGAACTGCAGGGCGACTTTTCTGCCCTGCTGGCAAAAGGAATCGCCCTCTATAACCCCACCACCGGTCAACCCTACCCCGGCAACAAAATTCCCACGCCGATCAACCCGCTTTCAGGGAACCTGGCACAGAAGTACCTGGTGCCGCTGGCGGCGAACCCGGTCACCGGGGTTTTTAATTCAAGCTCGAACTCGAATATCGATAGCACCCAGTACCTGGCGAAAGTTGACCAGGTGATCAGTGCCAACAATCACCTCAGCGGCCGCTATTTCTATAACCAGGACAACTTTCAGCGCCCGTTCAATGCACCGCTTGGCTTCTACGCGGCCAACCGCTTTCGCAATCAGTCAGCCATCATCACCGATACACATACCTTGAGCCCTTCGCTCACCTTGACACTTGCGGTCAGTGCCGGACGCTTCGCGCGCACCCAGGTGCCCCAGGCACCGGGTCTGCAGTCGTTGCAGGACCTGGGTCAGAATGTGCCGCTGGGCAGCCCCGGCGAGTCAATCTTTCCCGGCATCCGGACCAACATCAATGGGTTCGTGAATATCTTTTCCGGCGGCGCACTCACGCAGGACTCCACTTCCTTCGACTACAAGGGTTCGGCGGTGAAGGTGCTGCGAGCCCACACGCTTAGTTTCGGTGGGGAGTACGAGCGCGACCGCATCGATATGACCGACTATTCCTACACGCCAGGCGACAACACCTTTAGCGGCGTGCGCACCGCTGCGCCTGCAGGGGCGACGCTGCCCAGCGGAACCAAAACGAGCGGTTCCGCTCTCGCAGATTTTTATCTCGGCCTGGAGTCACAGTTTTTCCAGGACAACGGGCGCAAAGCGTATCTGCGTGTGAGCCGGCCTGCGCTCTTTGTGCAGGATGACTGGAAAGTCAACCGAAAATTGACGTTAAACGCCGGGCTGCGTTGGGATCCATGGCTGCCGCCGACCGACCTGAATGAAACCCTGGTCGGGTTTGAGCAGGGCTTCCAATCCAGCATCGCCCCGAATGCGCCCGTAGGTTTGGTGTTCAAGGGCGACCGCGGTCTGCAGGAATCTGTGTTCCAGAAAAACTGGAAGGACTTTGGTCCCCGTGTCGGTTTTGCGTACGCGCCCGGCAGCCTGGGGAAGACGGTCCTTCGCGGTGGGTACGGCATCTTCTATGGCTTTCCGGAAGGGCTCTTGTACCAGAGAACGGATGCCATGCAGCCGGTCGATTTGTATCTGAGCTACCCGGCGCCTCCGCCTGCATGGGATGACTTGTATGCAGGCTATCCCGGCGGAGATCCCTTTCCGCGGCAGCATGTGAGCCCCAGCGATTTCAAAGATTACAAGTTCGCCTTGCCCGTCTCTGGCGGCGTACTCGACCCCCACTCGAAAGTGAACTACACGCAGAACTGGAACCTGACGTTTGAGCAGCAATTGCCTCGCGAGATTGCCTTCTCAATCGCCTACGTAGGCAATCGCGGAACGCACATCATGGGTTCGCGGCAATTTAATCCGGCAGTGTTCGCGCCTGGGGCTACGGTAGGGAATGAAAACTCCCGCCGCCAGTTCAAGGGCCTGGGCGCGGTCGAACTGGCACAGTCGTATGAGTACTCGATCTACCATTCCCTGCAGGCAAGCCTGGTTAAGCGAGCGCAAAACGGCCTAACGCTGCTGACAAACATTGTCTGGTCGAAGACGATTGACAACACCTCGAGCGGCACAGAAGGCAATACCGGGCCGCCGAACCCTTTCAATTTGGATAGTGCGCGCGGGCCCGCCGATTTCGATCAGACAATTCGTTACAACCTCTCGGTCAACTACATCATTCCGCGCGTTCATGCGTCCGGGTTCACCGGTGCGCTGGTGAACAACTGGCAGATCAATGCAATTGCCAGTTTGCAGACGGGTTTACCCTTCACCGTGCTGAGTGGCACAGACCGCTCATTATCTGGCGTGGGCAATGACTATGCCGATATCGTTGGCAACCCAGTGCGACCTGCCGGGGTAAACAAGGTGAAGCAGTACTTCAACACCGCGGCTTTTGTGCCGGCAGCGATCGGCACGTTTGGCGACAGCAGTCGCAACAGTCTGCGCGGGCCAGGGTATGCGGATCTCGATGCTTCCCTCTTCAAGGACCTCTTGGCGGGCGAGCGGATACACGCACAGTTCCGCGCGGAAGCCTTCAACACCTTCAACCACGCAAATTTCTCTAACCCGGTGTCCACGGTTAGTTCAGGAACGTACGGGCAGATCACCGCAGCGAGTTCTCCGCGTGTGTTTCAGTTTGGCCTGAAGCTGCTTTTCTAAGTGTCTGTACCACAAGCCTGGGTGCCCCATATCTCACGACGTTTTCCAGTCGGGACCGGATTTCCTGCTACGCTGCACGGGACACATCTACGTGTGCGGTTTTCATCGAGGAAAACCGCATGAAGATCGCCAGGGCCTCCACCTTCAACAGTAAATCCGGCGACCGGATTTCCTGCTACGCTGCACGGGACACATCTACGTGTGCGGTTTTCACGAGGAAAACCGCATGAAGATCGCCTCCACCTTCAACAGTAAAAGCCGGGAGGATGTGGATTAAGCAGCTCCCCACCAGCAACTTCGAACATCCAGAAGCGTTTTAGGAATACAGACACGTTAGCCTCTAATCCGCATTTCTCACCATCTGTTAAGTAACCAATGACGGGTGCCCCACATCTCGCTC
>CAZZVD010000071.1:0-20036 GCA_964657465.1 uncultured Acetobacteraceae bacterium
GTGAAAGGTCTAACATGACCCCCTTAACTTTTGCTGAACTTTCCGAACATAACCATCGTCAACCTACGTACGCCGGAGTCGGCGAACATGGGGCACCCGTCCAGGGGTGGGGGCATTGTGGTTGTCTCCGGACAGTCGGGGTGATAAATGCGGGCTAGTGGCGTTTGACGCCGCAGCGCTACGCGCTAAACAACTTCACCATCTTATCGCGCGAAGCATCCACATGGGCCTGCATGGCTGCCCGGGCTTCCGCCGGCTCGTGCCGTTCAATGGCACGCAGGATCTCAGCATGGCCAATCCACCCCGGCACGGTCTGGGTACATAGCGTGTCCAGGCGAGCCACGTACCCCAGTGTCAGGTTAAGCTGCCCGATCACTCGCTGGTTGCCGGCCATTTCACACAAGCGCTGGTGAAACTGCTGGTTAGCCAGCAGTATCTTGTCCAGTGAGCTCCCAGCCTCGTTCTCCGGCGCGACGATCGCAGCCAGCTCCTTCATCTGTTCGTGGCCGCCGGTTTGCGCCAGCTTTTCGGCTGCGTAGCTTTCCAGCAGTTTGCGGTACTCGTAGAGGTCCACAATGTCGCGCACGGAAATGGGCGTCACCATGAACCCCTTCCTGCGGATCCGGGTCAGCCAATGGTCCTGCATCAGGCGTGTGCACGCCTCCCGAACCGGGGTACGGCTGGTACCGCAACGCTCGGCCAGATCGGCCTCGGAGAGAAACTCGCCTGGAGCCAGTTTGGCCGTGATCAACCAATCGCGAAGAATGCGATAAACGCGCTCCACCTCTCCCAGCTTGTTGGCCTTGGCGCGGTTCGGTTTCGTCACTCTGCGTCATCCTTTGGTATCCATCGAGAATACTACCGGGCGACTGCGGATCCCTTCGCCCACCTGCCATGTGTCATCATGCTAGGCAGCGCCAAAAAGGAGATCGAGCCTATGAAAACAGACCACCCACTGGGTCGACGGTGGCATCTCCGCCGCCTGGTTCTGCTCTGCATGCTTCCAACCTTGATGGCCTTAAACGGGCAGACCAAGCCGGCGCCGCCACCCAACGCCGCGCGGCTTACCGACATTTATCAGATTTATTCGCTGCTCATGCCCGGGCAGATGTTTTCTGATATGGATGCCGGCAAGCCCTGGGCGATCAGCGACTCCACCGTGAATGACGATGATCTCAACCCCAGGCTGGCCCCGGATGCAACGCTGCAGCCGCCCCCAGACAACCCGCGCGCCTTCAACGAAGCACTCAGCGACTACCGCCAGCGGAAGAAAGAGCGCATGGTCTTGACCCGGCGCTTCACCCTGGGTCGCCCCTACACCCTGCTCAAACCCAGCGACACGTTGCAGTTCAAGTCGTCCCGCACTTCGCTCAACGCAAGCTCCGCGCTGCAGTCCACCTATGGCGATTACCTGGGCATCACCTATTTCAGCGAAGTGTATTTCAACACCGCACAGAACGCCGCGCTGGTCTACATGCTGGATTGGTGTGGCAACCTGTGCTCGCAGGCTGAGTGGGTGTATCTGGAAAAGCAGAATGGCGCCTGGGTCCGCCGTTCCGGCAAAGCGCCCCCGCAAACGTAGTCGCCTGCTCTGGGACGTACAATTCCTGGGTATTTGGAGGATGCATGCGGCTGGCGCTCGGTCTGATGATTTCGCTTTTCGCTTTCGGCACTGCGGCTGCGCAGGCGCCACTTCGCGTGGCCATCGTGGGATTGGAACACGGTCACGTCTCCGGGTTTCTCAAACAGTTTCCCAATCAGCAGGAAGTGCAACTCGTCGCTATCGTGGATGCAGATGCAGCCCTCTCGCATAAATATGCGGAGCAGTTCCACCTGGACAAAAGCCTCTTCTACACCCAACTGGATGCGATGATCGCCGCTCAGCATCCCCAGGCCCTGTTGGTTTACACCTCAATCGGCAAGCATCGCGAAGTGATTGAGGCGGCCGCCCAGCATGGGTTGAGCGTCATGGTCGAGAAGCCGTTAACCATGTCGCTGGACGATGCCCTGGCGATTCGCCGCGCTGCACGGGAACACCACATCCAGGTTCTGGTGAACTATGAGACCACCTGGTATGCCAGCAACAAAGCTGCCTATGATGCCGTGATGCAGGGGAGCCTGGGCGATATACGCCGGGTGGTGGTGCACGATGGCCACGAGGGACCTAAAGAGATTGGTGTGCCGCCAGAATTTCTCAGTTGGCTCACCGATCCGGAGCAGAACGGCGACGGCGCTCTCTACGACTTCGGATGCTACGGAGCAGACCTGGTCACCTGGCTGATGCATGGCGCGTCGCCCAGCAGCGTGACCGCCGTGACGCAGACCGAAAAGCCGCAGATCTATCCCCGGGTCGCCGATGAAACCACCATCATCGTGCGTTATCCCAAAGCCCAGGCAGTCCTGATGGGCTCCTGGAACTGGCCCTTCGCCCGCAAGGATATGGAGGTTTACGGCCAAACCGGTTATCTGATCACGGTAGGACCCAACAATCTAAGGACCAGGACCAAGGGTCAGGCGGATGAACACACCGCGGTTGCGCCGCCGCTGACGTCACCCAACGATGGCTCGCTGCACTACCTTGCCGCGGTGATGAGCGGCAAGCAGCAGCCCAATGGCGATCTCACATCGCTCGATACCAACATGGTTGTAATGCAGATACTCGATGCCGCCCGGCAATCTGCCCGGCAGGGCAAAACGATCAAGCTCGAGCCTTTACCGCAATGAGGTCAGCGCCCGGCGGCCATGCGCTGGCCGCGAAACCCGGTGGGCTGGGCCGACACAGGCCCGCGCCGTTCCGCTACTGCGCTGCTCCGCTTGGCGCGCACCACGCAATGCGGCCTGCCGTGGATCACCTCAGAAGGCAGGTAGCGTCGCCGCTCGCCACACAGCGAGCACACCACAACGACTGAACTGGCAGGGAAGCCGTCGGTTCCGGACAACACGTCGTGGCCACACTTTTTGCAGCAGACCACGCAGCACTTGGGGAAAGACAGAGCACGCATGTCGACCACTATAAGGGAATAAAAAGCGAAGATCAACCCACAGTTTAGATCGGGTGGTCTGGATACCTCACCACAGCAGATGCACCAACGGCCGGATCTTCGCGTCATAAATCCTGCGCACACCCTGCATCACCTCCGGGGTAAGCGGCGGGAGCCTGGAAGCCAGGGCATTATCCGCCACCTGGCTGGGCCGTTTGCCTCCCGGAATGGCACAGGTCACCGCATCGAACATCAGGATCCAGCGCAGCGCAAACTGGCTTATGCTCATCCCCTGGGGAACCAGCGCGCGGATCTCTTCCACCGCATCGAGCGCGATCTTATAATCCACTCCGGCAAACGTCTCGCCCCTATCGAACCGCTGTCCCTCGCGGTTGAAGTTGCGATGATCGTCTTCGGCGAATTGCGTGTCGGCGCGAAACTTGCCGGTCAGCAATCCGCTGGCCAGCGGAACCCTCGCCAGGATCCCCACCTGCTTCAGCTTCGCCTGGGCAAAGAACAAGTCCGCCGGCCGCTGGCGAAAGCAATTAAAGATGATCTGTACGCTCTGCAGATTGGGATATTCAATCGCCTTCAGAGCCTCTTCCACGCGCTCGACGCTGACCCCGTAAAACCGGATTTTGCCCGCCCCCACCAGGTCGTCGAGCACGCCGAAAATCTCCGGCTCATAATACGCATCCGTGGGCGGGCAGTGCAGTTGCACCAGGTCGAGAGTGTCAGTCTCCAGATCACGAAGATTGTCTTCTACCCACGATGTAAGGTTGGCACGGGTGTAGCCCTCCACCACCTGCTGCGGCAAGCGCCGCCCCACTTTGGTGGCGACGATAATCTCTTCCTTGCGCGATTTTTTCAGCTGCGCAATCAACCGGTGACTGCGGCCCATGCCATACACATCGGCAGTATCGAGAAAGTTGATTCCCGAATCGATCGCCTGGTTGAGCGCCGCCAGCGACTCCTCATCGCTCACCTGGCCCCAGGCGCCCCCGATGGCCCAAGCGCCAAAACTCACTTCAGAAACGTTCCACCCAGTGCGCCCAAGCGCCCGATAATTCATAGTCGGATGGTACCGAACCGTAAATTGAATTGCCAAGCGCGCTGGCAGAATGACCAGGATTGGCGGCAAAGAACGCGCATCGGCATCAAGTCCCGCAGCACCGGGCGAGAACCACCGTCACATCATCCGGCTGTTCTGCCGCGCCGATCCAATCCAGCACCGCGTTGGTCACAATCTCCGTAATCCGCGGCAAAGGCTTGCGGCGGTGCTCCTTGATTAACGCCAGCAACCGGTCCTCTCCGAATTCGCCAAACTCGTTTTCCGGTTCGGTGACGCCATCACTGTAAGCCAGGAAGATATCGCCCGGCTCCATCACCACGGTCGACTCATCGTAGGCCACGCCTTCGAACAAACCCACCACCGTGCCGTTCACATCGAGCGTCACCACGTCCCCGTTAGCCCGCAGAATATACGGCGGCAAGTGCCCGGCATTGCAATAGCGCAGCACCCGCGCCTCAGGGTCGTAGTAACCGAGAAACATGGTCGCGTATTTCGCTGCGGGTGTGCTCCGGTAAAGTTGGTAGTTCAGAGCAGTCATCAGCATGGCTGGAGCCAGCAGGGTATTCTCGTCCTGGTCCACGCCGTCATAGCCGCGGTTACGCTCGCCCGACTGGTGTTGCAGCGCGAGCACTGCCGGCATCCGCACCATCTCCGGCTCGACCGAATACGCCCGCACAAACGCGTGCACCGTGGCCATCAGTAAAGCCGCCGAAATCCCTTTGCCGCTGATATCCCCGACCGCCAGCACCATGCGATCGGTGCTCAGCGGGATGAAGTCGTAGTAATCGCCACTGACCGTGCGCGCCGGCACGCAGAGCCCATGCACTTCAAGCGACGGCAGATTCACCGTCTGGTGCGGGAACAATAACTCCTGCACTTCATAGGCGATGGTCAGTTCGTTCTCCAGCCGCTGCTTTTCTTTCTGCTCCCCCATCAGGCGCGCCAGGGAACCGGTCATCGAGTTGAAGGAGCCTTCAAGCGCAGCCATCTGGTCGCGCCCTTGCACCTGGATACGGTGCGTTAGATTGCCCCGGTTCACGTGCTCGGTGGCCTCGTACAGTTCTGAGACCGCACCGGTCATGCTGCGCGACAGCCGCACACCGATGTACAAAGCGGCTAACTCGAGAAAGCCGAAGAACACCGCAATCAGGAGCAACATATCGCGGAATACGAGCGCCTTATCGCCGAGCGTGGCGAACAAGGTGGCATACAGCATCGAAGGCCGGGTCACTACGTAAAGAATCCCCTGGCCCTGCTTGCCGTTTTGCCAGTCCGTGACGGCAAAGAGCGTACCGAAGTGCAGCGTCACATCGAACCAGTGGGTGCGTCGCGAAACCGAGCCCGCATTCACCGCATGTCCATCGATTTCAATCTCGCCGCGTTGATCCGGCTGCAGGGGCCAGAGCGTCACTTCCCCCAGCGGCTCGGCCGTAGGCGCCAGCAGCGCGGCCGTGACCGGGATATCCGACACCAGGGAGAGGTCTCGCCGGGGCGAGGGCAGACGGATTGCCCGCAGATGCAGCATCCCTCTTTCCATGACAAAGCCGGTGAAATCACCCTGGATAAAGGGTGGCACGTCGGCAGCGCGCGCCGCCAGCAAGGCGCCCTGTGTGCTCAGCACAAAACCCTTGCCATTGCGATCGATCGTTACCGTGCGTCCGGGGAAGCGTTCGTCAGAGGCACGGGTGAATTCACCAGCAACCTTTTCGTTCAGCTTGCCCGCTTGCTCGAGAGGAAACAATTGTGCGGCGAGCGCATCGTTGGCCGCCTGCAGATGCTGCAGCTCAGAACGCAAATCAGAAATCGCCACATAGGTGGCAAACTGACCCGCAAACAAATAACCAGCCACACCGCCCATCAGCAGCAACAGAAGGATGGGCATGACGCCGATGAACAGGTAGGTAACGATGAGCCGATTGCGCAGTCGCCAAAGCAGGGGCCGGTAGCCCCAGCGGCACAATTGGACTACGAGGAAGAAAGCAAACACCACGGTGGCAAACGTGGCCCAGCCGCTCAGGTTCGCTCCAGGCCGGGCGGCGGCAATCCAGAACAGCAGAGACAGACCGCCCAGCCACACGGTCATGCGGGCCCAGCGGGTCTGGGGCCGCATGAGCCGCAGAAGCCTTGCCTTCACGACACTGGAATTTGGGAACGCGATCGCCATACCTGCTTATGAAAGCGTGACTACCTTATCTCCCAGGGCTCCCCCGTAGTATAGGCCAGCCGCAGAGGAGCCGAATTTTGCGATGATAGGCATGCGGCCATCCACCAGCCTGCACGCCAAGGAAGTGGGACTCGACCCGATGCTGCTGAACGAACAATCTCGCCTGCTCTCGCTCATTGAGGGCGGTTTTCATAATCTGCGCATCCTGGTCATTGGCGACGTGATGCTCGACCGGTCCATCTGGGGCGAGGTCGACCGCATTTCGCCCGAAGCTCCGGTACCCGTACTCCGTTCCGTGCAAACCAGGAGCACTCCCGGAGGCTCTGCCAACGTGGCCATGAACCTTGTCGGTTTGGGCGTCAGGGTCATGCAAGCCGGCTTTTGGGGTGACGATGAAGAAATGCGGGAGCTCCGCACCCGGCTTACCGAGGCCGGCGTCGATGTCTCCGGCATGGTCGTCTCTGCTCATGCCACGATTGCGAAAACCCGCATCGTGTCGCGCAATCAGCAGCTATTGCGTCTGGATGTCGAAAGCACCGAGCCCCACCCAGCAGCCGAGCACGCGGCGTTGCAGGCCAGGGCGATCGAACTGGCCCGTACCGCCGACGCCGTTATCCTTTCCGACTACGCCAAAGGCGCGTTGAGCTCCGAACTTTGTCAGACGATCATCCGCCTGGCCAGGGAACGCCGCATCCCCATCCTGGTCGATCCTAAGGGAAAGGACTTCGCCCGGTACGCCGGCGCCACCACTATCTGCCCCAATCTGAACGAGCTCGCGCTGGCTACCGGCGTGGCCACCCGCAATCTACCGGAACTGCTTGCTGCCGGCCAGAAACTGGTACGCCAACTCGGGCTTGATTACTTAACCGTGACCATGAGCGAGAAGGGCATCCGCATTCTGTTCCCCGATGCGGTATTGCACTCACCCACGCGCGCCCGTGAAGTGTATGACGTGACCGGTGCAGGCGACACAGTGATCGCCACCCTGGCTGCTTCGCTTGCAGGTGGGCTCACTCCCGAAACTGCGGTGACCCTGGCAAATGTCGCCGCCGGCATTGTCGTCGCCAAAACCGGCACTGCGCCCATTACGCGCAACGAACTCATTGCCCAGTTCACCGCATCGGCTCAGATGCGTGGCCCCGATAAGATTCTTGAACTTGCTCCGCTACTGATTCGTTTGGCGGAATGGCGCGCCAACGGCGATCGCATCGTGTTCACCAACGGCTGCTTTGACATCCTGCATGTAGGTCACATTACCTTGCTGGAGCAATGCCGCGCCTTCGGCGATAAAGTGGTGATCGGCCTGAATAGTGATGGCTCAGTAAGGGGGCTCAAAGGCCCGTCACGCCCGGTGGTCGGCGAACAGGAGCGCGCCCGTGTGCTTGCTGCGCTGGCGGCAAGTGACGCAGTGATTGTGTTTGACCAGCCAACTCCGCTGGACCTGATCCGCGCTATACGACCGGATGTGCTGGTCAAGGGGGGAGACTACAGCGCCGAAAGCATCGTAGGCGGCGACGATGTCACCACCTGGGGCGGCCGGGTTGAAATTGTCCCCACGGTGAATGGCGCGAGTACCACCAACACCATCCGCAAGATGACCGTCACCCACTAGCACTTCGCGCTGTAGACGCCTTCATCCCACTCCAAAGACGGCAGGCTGCTACGACAGCCGGCGTCTTCGCCTATCAAGCCGGGGATCCTTTTCCCGAATACCCGTGGAATAGTAGTGCTGCGCCTGCGAAGGGTGCGTTGGCAAAAACAAAGCATGCGGTTCTCGGAAACACAATCGGAAGACCGTCCCCGATCGTCCGGGCTTGGTAGAGCTGTGGACACACAGCCCGCCGCCATACTTCTTCACGATCCTGTGCACCACCCACATCCCCAGACCAGTTCCAGCCTCTCCCTTGGTGGTAAAGAACAGGTTGCCGATGTTCCTGGTCAAGGCGCGAGACATCCCCTGGCCCGTGTCGCCCACGGAAACGCAAAGCCGGCGGGCAGGGCCGGCCGACTCGCGTACCCTCAAGGTGAGCGTGCCACCGATCTCCATAGAATCAAGCGCATTCGCCAGCAGGTTCACGAACAGCTGCCTGAGTTCTCCTGGCTGGGCCAGCATCCAACCGGGGCTGCGGAATTGACGCACCAAATGCGTTTGTTTCTCGCGCAGCCGAGGGGTGAACAGGGCCAGTACCGCATCCAGAATATCGGTGACGCACACGTTTTTCGGCCCCTCCGACTCACGGTGAAAGGTCAGCATCTGCTTGGTGATCGCGCTCACGCGGTTTAACTCGGCTTCTGCCATCTCGAGAGCTGTGCTCAAAGTCTGCTGATCGTGCGGGGACCGCCGTGCCAGGTAAAGCAGATTCGCCATACCTTCGAGAGGGTTGTTGATTTCGTGGGCAATGGAACCCAGCATCACGCCCATGGCGATACTCTTTTGATTTCGTTGCAATATGTCTTCGGCGCGAGCAAGCGCCTTCTGCAACTCGAGGCGCTCACGGCGTGCCACGGCATAGTCGAAGCTGCGGGATAGCACAGCACCGACCAGCTCGGGGTGGCTGCGGACGGCTGTATGCCAAACGCCTGCCGACAAAGCCTGCCGCCGAACCTCCGCGTTCTCTTCGCCCAACAGCAACACGAAAGGCACATCGTTCCCCGGCTGCTGCAGATACTTGCATGCCTCCATTGCCGGCCAGCAAGGATTGTCATTGCCGATGACCAGGTCTAATTGAGTGCTGTCAGCCACGGCCTTCAATTCGTCGAGCGTAGTGATACGAAGAACCTTGATCTCGTGGTCAGCGCCCCCGAACACGGGTAGTTCAATTCGGCTTGTCTGGCTCTCAACAAGAAGTACCGTTATTTCCATGCTTAGTAGTCGACTCCCAAAGATTGATGTCTAGCCGTCTATCCAGCAGTTCATTAGTGCGCACCAACAGCTCGCGTGGTCCGCTTCGAGGGATAAGGAAGTCGGCGTTTGCAGGCTCTGCCATCCCTAGCTCGACTGCGGCCAGCAGCGCAACACAGTGTAAAGTGCTCACCGATTTGACCAGGTCGCAAAGCTGCTCGCCGCGCGCCATGCCTACGTTGGTGGAATCGATGAGCACCAGGTCGAGTTCATGGCCCAGCTCTTCCCTGACTTTTGAAGCTCGACCGCAAGCGGTATAAACCTTCGCACCGCAACTTTCCAGAAGCAACCTTCGGGTTGCGCAAAGCCGTTCGTCGTCGTTCACAATAAGAATGCTTGGTCGCATACTTGTTTCCGCCTTCATGCACCTGGCAAAAGCCACGCCCGTCAAGGGCGGCTGTTTAAAAAGAGGAACCTCGAAATAGCGCCGCGGCAGAAACACCCATCCTGTCGATCATTTGTACAATCTTCAACAAACTAATCGGATGCTGGTCAACTCAGGTTTCGAGGAAGCCCGATAACAATGGCGCGATACGGCGCAGCTATGTTTAAAAGAATGCATCCAGCGTCTGACGGCATGAAGATTCATCCCCTAAGGGCGCGCAAAGCTGGCTGTTCACGAAATCTTAACCGGGCCGCAAGACTTACGTAATGTTGCGCGAGAAGCGTAGGTGTTTGATGGATGAGTACGGGGGTACTGCACCCCGACCGCCCAATGCTTCTCAACTCACTCCCCGTTTTGTTTCCATCGACCAGTTGGCAAAGCCCCCTGTGGTCGGACCTGAGACTGGTGCTGTGGTCCGTGGCTTCAGCGCATGTCGGTGCGGTCCCAGAATCCGGCTGCCGAGGCCCTCAGATATGAGACTGCTCGTCATTGAGGACGAAGCCAAGACCGCGAGCTTTCTGAAGAAGGGGCTGAGCGAAGCAGGTTACGTTGTCAACGTCGCTCTCGACGGAGTCGAGGGCTTGCACCTCACTCAGGAGTCGCACTTCGATCTCGTGGTTCTCGACGTCATGCTTCCCGGGCTCGATGGATGGCAGATCCTTTCCCGTTTGCGCCAACAGGGCCGTCGCACCCTCGTGCTGCTATTGACAGCGCGCGATGCCATCCACGAGCGCGTGCGCGGCTTCGAGTTAGGGGCCGACGACTACCTGGTAAAGCCATTTGCTTTCTCTGAGCTGCTCGCACGCGTACGATCCCTGCTCCGTCGCGGGCCCCCGCGTGGGCAGGAGACCTTGCAACTGGCTGATCTGGAGATAGACCTGCTGCGCCAACGGGCGACCCGTGCCGGGCATCGACTGGACCTTACATCGAAAGAATTTGTGCTGCTCTGCCTGCTGGCGCGGCGTGCCGGTGAAGTGCTTTCGCGCACACTGATTGCCGAGGCCGTCTGGGACATGAACTTCGACAGCGACACCAATGTCGTTGACGTGAATGTGCGCAGGCTGCGCAGCAAAGTGGACGACCCGTTCGCGCTCAAGTTAATCCATACTGTGCGGGGTGCCGGCTATGTTCTGGAAGCGGAACCCTAGCCCAGGGCCCATTTCCCGCCTATGGGGCACGCTGGCTTTTCGGCTCACCGCCGGCTACGCCCTGGTCGGCCTCTGCCTCGTGTTCCTGGCGATCGTAAGCCTGTACCTGGTGTTGGTGGGTGAGTTGGAGAAAAGCACCGATCTGTTTCTGGCTGACAAAGTGCATGTGCTCAGCACGCTTTTGCAGGACAGGCCAGACGACGAGGAGGGTTTGCGGGAAGAAGTCGAGCTGGAATCAGCTGCACGCCGGTACGAACAGTTTTATATTCAGTTGTTGGATCCCCAGGGCAAACAGTTGTTGATCACCCCATCGATGGCGGAGCAGCTTGATTTGACATGGCTGGCTCGCGCGACGCGGGGGCGGCCCGATCACACTATTCACATCAAGGGCAAGAACGGAAAGGCTTTCCGTGTCGTCACCGCTGCATTGGCAGTAGGCTCTCCGGTCAGGCAAATAGACACAGTGCAGATTGCAATTGACGTCTCGCAGAAAGAGGCGTTGCTGGCTCGTTACCGGTTTGCGTTCTGGACGATCCTGCTGGCCAGCTTCATCATCTTCCCGCTATTCGGGTATCAGATCGCGCAGCATGCCATTCGCCCGGTAGAAGAAATGGCGACCACTGCCCGGTTGATAAGTTCGAGCAATCTGCGGCAGCGCATTCACTCGGAAGGGTACCCTTCCGAGTTGTTGTCGCTGGCCAGCACCTTCAACCAGATGCTCGATCGCCTCGAAGAATCGTTTGAGCGCATCTCGCGCTTCTCGGCAGACATTGCGCACGACTTGCGTACCCCTGTGAATAACATCCGGGGAGAGGCCGAAGTGGTGCTGCGGCGGACTCGCAGCGCCGCCGAGTACCGCAATGTAGTCGAGTCGAATCTTGAGGAAGCCGTTCGCTTGTCGGACCTGATTGGCGACCTGCTTTTCCTGGGCCGTGCGGAAAGCCCTCTATCGCATTTGAACCGGGAACGAATCGATGTGGGCGAATTGCTGAGTGGTGTACGGGAGTACTACGAAGCATCGGCTGCAGAAGCGGCCGTCTCGCTCACCACCGAGTTATCAGGGGGCCAGGTGGTTGCCGAGCTGGACCGCACGCTTCTGCAGCGGGCCATCAGCAACCTGGTCTCGAACGCATTAGCGCACACACCGCGCGGGGGAGCGATCGTTTTACAAACCGCCGCCGATGTGTCCAGCATCCGCATTGAGGTATCGGATACCGGGGTTGGGATTCCGGCGGAAGCTCTGCCGAGAGTCTTCGATCGCTTTTTCCGTGTCGATTCTTCGCGCTCGCAGAACTCTGGGGGCAGCGGTCTGGGCCTGGCCATCGTGAAGAGTATCGCTGTGCTGCATGGCGGCAATGTGCAAATCCTGAGCCGCCTGGGGCAGGGAACGCGGGTCACGCTTTCCATGCCTGTCCGCAGTTCAGGTTGATGGTTTTGCAGGACGGCAGTTGCTGCGCCCCGGCGTTCATCCCGGACCTCGCGGGAAGTATTTGGCCGACGGGTCTTTGTGGTGCGAAGAATGCCAAGGACTGCGTCGGAATTGCCAACTCGGTCTTTTCCTTGACCACAAGCCTGGGTGCCCCATATCTACCGACGTTTTCCAGTCGGGAGATGTGGGATTAAGCCGCGCTCAACCCGCAACCCTGAAACCTGCAGCAACCTTAGAGGCTAACGTATCTGTTTTCCTAAAGCGCTTCTGGATGTTCGGAGTTGCTGGTGGGAGCTGCTTACTCCAGCAGCTCTCGACGATGAAGCTGTCGGATATGGGGCACCCAGGCTTGTGGTCAAGAAGGCCGGAGTTTGGAGTTCTCACGCACCCTCTGAAAGCCCTCAATAGTTGCAACCGTGACGGCACAGTTGTGAACCGAGTTCGTTCCAGTCTGTGCTTTCGGAATGGATTGTGCGGCCGCAAAGCAGATTCCTTTACTTCTCCGAAGCGTGGAGGAGTAGAGGCGCACTGCAGGTCCCTCGGCTTCGCTCGGGATGACAGGTTGGGAGGGGTTGGTGACAACGGAGGGGATTGCTTTCCTGAGCGGGTTGGATAGGGAAGAGTTGACGGTGGGGTTCGGTGAATTCCCACATCTCCCGACTGGAAAACGTCGTGAGATATGGGGCACCCCAGGTGGTTACAGGTGCGACTCTGGCCGTTTCGCTACCTGGATGCCGCGCTCTGCAAACCATCGGGGTACAAACAATCCAGGACCTGCGCGACGCAGGACTCCGCCGAGTAGGCCACCGTGTCCAGGTGGATCTCGGGAGACACTGGTGGTTCGTATCCGCTGTCGATACCAGTAAAGTTGGCCAGCTCTCCGCGACGCGCTTTCGCGTACAACCCCTTGGGATCACGGCGTTCGCATTCTACAAGCGGTGCATCGATAAACACTTCAAAAAACTCACCCGGTGCAAACCGTGACCGTGCCATCTGGCGCTCGGCCCGGAATGGGCTGATAAACGAAACAATCACGATCAGCCCCGCCTCCACAAATAACCGCGCTACCTCCGCAGCCCGACGAACGTTTTCGATTCGGTCCACTTCAGAGAACCCCAGGTCTTTGCTGAGCCCGCCGCGCACATGATCGCCGTCCAGAATGAACGTATGCCGCCCAGCCAGAAACAGCCGTTGTTCCAGAAGCTCGGCAATCGTGGACTTCCCGGCACCTGAAAGCCCGGTAAACCAGAGACACAACGGCCGCTGCCGCTTCTGTTGCGCGCGCACTGCCTTGTCGACTTTGTTCGCCTGCAGCATGGACCCTCATCTTATTCGATCATGCACAAAAAAGGCCCTTTCCCCGGTTCGCGGGGAAAGGGCCAGGTGGCAAAACGGAGCATTAGTCGTCGAGATCTTCACCCTTGGGCGCTGCCTTGGTAAATTCGCTCGGCGGACGAACCTTGCTTTCGCCAGGATACGGCCGTGTAAATCCGGTCGACATGTACCAGTTGAAGTGATTGACGGTGTCGGGGTCTTCGGCGTCCGGCTTGGCTAACTTGCCGGCGAAGACCTGCTTCTTCTTCTTCAGCCACGCAACCTTGAGTGCCTTGGCGGCAGGCGCCATGTCTTCGATGGAAGCAGCGGCTACCGTGACGCCCTGATCCAGCGGCACCAGGGTTGGGAGGTGGCTCCATGGCTTGAAGTTGTCGGCGGGAGCATCGCCATCGACGAACGCCGTTCTCATGGGCGATGCTACCAGGTCAAACTGGTTCATCGGCGGCAGACCAAGAATCTGCTCAATCGTTCGCGTCATGTTGACCTGCGTGTAGTAGGTGTGGTCGACGGATCCGTTCTGTACCGTGTAAGGGCTGACAACGTATCCCGGGCTGCGGTGACCGTCTACGTGGTCGACACCGTTTTGCGCGTCATCTTCTTCAATAAAGATTGCAGAAGAGGACCACACGTTACTGTGACTGATGTAATCGATCATGCGTCCGATCGCCAGGTCGTTGTCGGCCTGTTCCGCGATCGGGGTCGGTGGCCCGCCGGTGTGATCATCCATGACCCACAGGATGCTCAGTGCCGGTACCGTGCCGGCCGCGACATCAGCCTTAAAGTCCTGCAGCCAGACATCCACACGAAATTGATCAGGAATGTTGAGATCAAACTGCGGGAAGTTGGTGATCAGGTGCTGGGAGACAGCCGGGATGGAGGCTTGTGCCTGTACCGTGTTCTGGTAGTACAGGGTCTTCTCCTGGCCGCTCTCGAACTTCTGAGTATCGGCAAAGAAATCGCTCCAGGACGGCTCTTTGGTCGAGCCATTCGGCTGCAGGAACGTATCGTTCTCTACGTATTCGCCGTAGATCTTGACGGGTAAGCCCTTCTGCGCTGCCTCAGAGAACAGAAAACCTTTCTTCTGATAAGCGAGTGCATCGCCGGCGTTGCCGCCAGGATAGCTGCGCACCCAGTCAGGGGACTGAATGTCATCAGCATAGGGTGCGAGCGCTTCGATGATCCACTGGTGACCGTCGGCCGATTGGCGGCTCGGGTCGTAGAAATTGTCGAACAGTGGGAAGCGTTTTACCAGGTTGTGCGCGTTCGGGGTGACCTTCGCGCCGAACACGGCCAGAGCGCTCTCGCCGTTGCCGGCTGCGACGTCGCCAAGAACCTGATCGTAGGTGCGGTTTTCACGAATGATCAGGAACACATGCTTGATCAGCGAAGGGTCGCCGATCTTGGCAGGAAGCGCGACGGGCTTGGTATCCACGCTGCCGCCCGAAGCAGACTTGATGTTCTCCGTCAGATCCCAGTGATTGTTCTCGTAAACCTGGGCCGTCATTTTGCTCAACTTTTCACTGTTGGGCAATTTGATGAGAGAGATGGTGCCATTGTCCTGGTGGGTGTTGAAGTTGGTTACCTTGTAATCGGTTTCGAACGAATAGAGGGTACCGACACCCTTGTCGTTCGCCACAACCAGCTTGTTTTCTGCCTTGTTCAGAACCACCGAACTCGGTGCGTAGGCAACGGGGATCATGCCCAACACAGGCTTTTTCGGGTTACCGTTGAGATCGACAACTGCGATCGCGTTGGCATTGTAGAGAGCGACGTAGGCGATGCCAGTCGCTTCGTCGACGGCAATCGAGTTCGGCGCCGCGCCATAGGCAGCCTTGCGCTGACCGGGCACTTTGACTGGGAGACCCAGATTGAAGGTTGTCTTTACTTCGTTGGTTGCCGTGTCGACCATGGAGATGGTGTCGCTGTAGGTATTAGCCACCAACAGGTAACCGCCATAGAATGCCATGCCGGTCGGGTGCAAACCCGTCGGGATGGTTGCCGTTACCTTCATCGAAGGCAGATCAACCACCGAGACGGTACCGGTAATCGCCGCGCCCGTGACTGGATTAGCAACGATTTCTGTACCAGCCGAGTTGATTTGGAAATCCGCTTCGGTAGCCGCCCTGCCGCCCTCGTTGCTGACGTAAGCGGTGTTCCCGGTGCTATCAATCACAATGCTGTGCGGCGCGTTGCCGACACGGATCTGCTGCCCCTGGGTCGGGTGCGACGCGCTCAGATCGATCTTGGCCAGGGTGTCGTTCTGGTTAAGCAGGGCATACGCGCTCTTCCCGTCTCCCGAAACGGCGATGCCGCCCGGGTATGAAGTGGCAGGCGTATAGAAGGTGCCGCAGGGGTTGGCATACGAAGCCGGTGGGCTGTTGGGGAAGCATTGAATGAACGAATTGTTCGGCGGTACGCTCACCTGCACGTTGTCGCTGAGCAAACCTTCTGCGGAAACATTGGCAATGGTGACGTTGCTGCTGTCCTGGCTAAAGATCAGGTACTTGCCATCGGGTGTGTAGGCGATGCCGTTGTAGCTGCCCTGCGAGTCGGAACCGAACGCGATGTAATTCTGCAGAACTTCGCCGGTGTTGGTGTCAAACACTTCCACGGCTTCGGAGGCGCCCATGGTGAGCACCGCGGCAGTGTGGTTTTTGGCTGCGGGGTTGATGGCAACCGCTTTGGCGCGAACTCTGATACCGAGGTCCACCTGTTTGCCTGCAGGGGTGATGACCTGACCGCTACTCACGACGAAGGAGCCGTTTGGCTGCGCGCCAGTGGAGTAGGTCGGGTACGGCACTGACTGGGCGAACGCTGGAAGGCTCAGCCCCGTCGCCAGTAGACCGGCAAGTGGACGCATTCGCTGAAGTTTGGAACGATTTCGAGACGCTTTTCTGGACATTACTTCTTCTCCCCAGACGGTTGATCACGCGATTAGGGCATGCCGACCGGTCGCTATAGGGGCAAGCGGCGGTGGCTCGGTACGAGAGCAAGCGGGCGGCCGCGGGGTAGGTGCGGATACCGGGTTGCAAAGTGGATGGAAGCGCGAGTTGTCGAATCGCGAACGTGTACTGGAGCGGGCCCGGACAGCGCTGCAGAGTAAGTGCCCGATAGCAGAGCACTCCTCCTCAGCGAACCAAGTATCACAAACGGTTTCTGACGAGTGGGTGACGGCGACATTACGTTTATGTAATGTTTGGGCCGAATTTTTTAACCGAAGGTTGTTATTGGATTGGTATCTATGTCAGCTACACTTGGGTGTGGGCGAGTGCGCGCAGCGGCCCTAGCCAGGGCTCGTACCGCTTCCAACGTGCGACCGAGTTGCGGTTGATCGGCTGCCGCGCCTGCCACCTGCTGGGTGTCCTGACGGCCCGTGGGTTTGACTCGGGCTTTAGGCAGGCATCGTGCCAGGGCAAACCGCATGCCGCGATGATGCGGCGGATTTCGGTTTCCGGCGTTCGCGTCAACTCTTCGTAGGTGACCTCGATGAAGCGATCAGCCGGCAGCACCTTGCGCCAATGCGCGGTGAGCCGCTCGTAGCTGCGGAAGTACTCCACCAGTTCCTCGCCTCCCGTGGGAAACGCCAGGCCAGGATGAAAATGCGTTTGATGGATCGACAGGGCTGTGTCCACCGGGGCGCGGCGGCAATGAATCATGATGGCGTTTGGCAGCGCCATGTGGATTACGCCAGCCCAAAGAAAATTAAACGGCATCTTGTCCGTAACGCGCGCCGCCCCGGGTGCAATCGTGTGCAGCAATCTCAGATAGTCGGCAGCCGACTGGGATAGGAATGGTGACTCGATCGCTTCCGTGCCAGAGCGGTGCCAGGTAGACCCGCGCTGGTTCCAGAAGTACAGTTCGCCCGCAGCCCCGACTTCGGGATGATTCGACACAATTTGTTCCACCAGGGTCGTCCCGGACCGCGGCATGCCCAGGATCAAAATCGGAGTTGTGTCGTTGCTGCCGACCTGGTTCGCCCGGGCCATCAACGCGGGCGTGCAGCGCTTGATCATCTGTTCGATTTCCATCGCGAAGGTTGCCGAGTTGAACGATAGCGCGCTTCGGCGAAGGGCATCGGCCGCATCGAAATGCTGCATCGCCGAACGGTAATCACCAAGATCATCGGCCGCTTTGCCGATCGCAAGGTGAACCCGCCCGCGGTGAGCCGCTTCCAAACCCGGAGTGTTCAGCGCAGCTTCCATGCGTAGCAGCAGATCTTCGTCTTCGGCGGTGATAGTGCGGCAGCGTACCAGGTCGTAGTAGCACCCCGCCAGAAGTGGCGCCATCGCGATCGCCCGTTCAAAGCAGGTGCGGGCCTCCGCAAAGCGTCCAAACTCAGTCAAGAGGTTGCCCAACAGATCAAACGCCATCGCATTTGTGGGGTCTTGCGCCACCGTCTGTTGCAACACCAGTTCTGCTTCTTCGTTACGATCCTCGGTGAGCAGTGCGCGAGCTTTGCCCAGTCGGCCAAAGCTGGTTTTGCCGCCGGTCGCCGCGGCGCGGCGAAAACAGCCGATCGCCTCATCCCGATGACCCAGCAGGTAAACCAACGCTCCGGCGCGGAACCACGCTTCCGTCAACGAGGGCATCAGCGTCGTCGCGTGATCGTATGCAACGATGGCGCCGCCAACGTCTCCCAGCTTTTCGAGCGCGATCCCCAGGCGAAAATGCGCATCGGGGTAACGCGGCTTGCTCCCAATCGCCAGCCGCAACGCGCTGATTGCTTCCGGGATGTTGCCAGCCTCCAGACAGGCCAGGCCGAGATCGTGCTGAACCATGGCATTACCGGGCTCGAGGAGGGCTGCCTGACGCAAGGGTGCGATCGCCTCGCCCGGTCGCCCCGCGCGCAGGTGCTTCGTCGCCTGGGCGAGCAATGCCGGCAACTGCTGTGGCGCAAGCGGGCCTGGGTACGATGGCATGGCTCAATCCTCTTTCTGGAGTAACGCGATAGAACACAACCGGCGTTTCCCCGACCATAATCTACCATTCACTGTCCCACGCTCCCCTGCGGTGACAAGTTGAGCAGTGGAAGGAGTGGTGTTCTCCGGTTCGCGTGGTAGTTGGGTTCTCGCCGACTTCGATGCGACGCAAAACGACGCCGGACCTGGGTGCAACGCGAAGCCAGCGGGCTCTGCTCTCAATGAAGGTAGGTATGCCCTTCGGGTTGCCTTCGCAGTGCACTCACCCAAAGTCAGGAGACACAATGTATTACACAGACAAAAAGTTGCAATACCCCGTCCGTGTGGAAACGCCGAACCCGGTGTTTGCGCGGATGCTCCAGCAGGCGATCGGGGGCGTGGAAGGCGAGATCCGCGTCTGCATGCAGTACTTCTTCCAGGCCTGGGGTAGCCGCGGGCCACAGAAGTACAGAGATATGCTGCTCAACACGGCCACCGAGGAAATCGGCCACATCGAGATGCTGGCCACCGCGGTAGCCCTCAATCTGGAGAAAGCTCCCGTTTCGTTTCAGGCAGAAATAGCCGCCGACCCCGTCGCCGGTGCCGTGTTAAACGGAATGGACATGCGGCACATACTATCGACCGGGCTGGCGGCCCTGCCTGCCGATGCAAATGGTGTTCCGTTCGACATGTCGCACATATATGCGAGCGGCAATATTGCTGCTGACATGTACAGCAATGTTGCTGCGGAAGCGACTGGCCGCGCCTTGGCCGTTCGTCTCTATAATGCAACCAACGATCCGGGGATGAAGCAGATGCTGGCGTTCAACATTGCGCGAGACACGATGCATCAGCAGCAGTGGCTCGCGGTGCTGGAAGATCTTGGTCCGTCTCACCTGCCGATCCCGAATAGCTTCCCGCAGAGCCAGGAGAACCTCGAATTCTCATACAAGTTCTTCATCAGCACGCTTGAGGGTGTGGGCGACCAAGCCAATCAACCCTGGTCAAGTGGTCCAACGCCAGATGGCAAGGGCACATTTGAAGCATTTGTGAATCGCCCAATGGGTGAGGTACCTGATCTCGGCTTTGGCCGGCCCGACACCTTTGGCCAAAAGGAGCAAGCGCTCGGCTCACCAGCTGGTTTGAAAGAAAAGGGCAAGGACCTGTTAGAGAGAGTCAAGAGCTCGGTCTAGCAACAATCGCGATGGCAAATCCGGGTGCGTTCAAGCGCACCCGGGTGCCTGCAAGGGTCGACTGAGGACGATCGCGCTCCTGGCCAAACGGACGCCTTGCCACGCTGCGGAAAAACTGCGCATCGGCACATAGAGCAGTACTGCAGGGGCATTTGAGATTAGCCCACGATTTCTCACCAGTACTGATTGGTGCGACTGGTTGACGTTAGGTTGATCTTCGGCGTGCGACAACATGTTTTGGGGGTTAGCTAGTTAGCCCGCATTGCTCACGTGCTGTTCCTTAACGAATGATGGGTGCCCCACATCTCGCTGGTTTTTTGCGAGATGTGGGATTCCACGGACCTCTGCCCCCGAAGTGTGGAAGGTTGGCATGACCCTCATTGAAGACCTCTTGCCAGGAGAGAGTGGCCGGTGGACAGCGGTGGAATCCCACATCTCGCCAAAAACGAGCGAGATGTGGGGCACCCGTCATTCGTTAGAAAGAGATATCTCGCTACCCTGAGGGGCGGTGAGAAATGCGGGCTAGCGG
>CAZZVD010000072.1:0-19731 GCA_964657465.1 uncultured Acetobacteraceae bacterium
ACCCATGTACGCCGGAGTCGGCGAACATGGGGCACCCGTCCAGGGGTGGGGGCATTGTTGCTTCGGGGGAATCATTCAACACAACCTGGATAGTGGGGCGAAGCCAGTCAAACTTCTTCACTCCACTCCGTTCACCACAACCATTCGTTTCAACCACAAAGCCCTAACCCGGATTTCTCACCACGATTGTCGGAGACAACCACAATGCCCCCACCCCTGGAAGGGTGCCCCATGTTCGCCGACTCCGGCGTACATGGGCTGAATACGACGGGCGAAGCCCTTCGAACGTTCCCACTACACTTACTGAAAGCATCAGAAAAAACCTGATTTTCAATCCATCCAGGGGTGGAGGCATTGTTGCTTCGGGGGAGTCTCTCGGCACAAACATGCGCTTCGACCACAACGCCCTACCTCTGGGCACTAGGGAGCGCGCCTTCTAAGCCGAGCGGAACAACTCTTCGAAAAGGGGTCGGCGATGAAGGTGCCCCAGATTCCGGAAACAATCACGGTGCCATCTTTGCCATTGAAGTGCGTCGAGCGAAACTCCCCATCGGGAAGTTCATTCAGCCGCTTCCACGTTTTGCCAGAATCGCTGCTGGCGTAAGCGCCGGTAAGCGAGGTCACTATCTGATGACCGGGCCGGGCGGGATCCACTTCTACGCTGAAAGCCCGAATGTCAGGACCCGCCTCATCCTCATTCCGATGCAAGAGGAAGTTTGCATGGGTCACCCTCTCGACTGCATCGGCGCTGATCGGGTTATACACACCCCAGCAAGCCGCGAGGTGCGGCCCGCCGACCGTACTGATTCCCTGGATCGCGGAATCATCGCCCACGCCGGCGATACGGGTCCACTGTTTGGACCGGGCTTTCAGGCGAAAGGCCTGATCACCAGTTCCCACGTAGAGCGAGGTGGCGGCTGCTGTCTTGCGGTCCCCGAACTCCATCGAGAGGATATCCATATCGGTAGGCAGCGCAGGCAGAGGCTTGTCCTGCCGCCACGCGCCATCAGCACTGCGGCGGTAGGTAAGAATTTGCGGTGCGAGGTCGAAGTAGCCGTAGCCCACCATCATCCGTTTGCCGTCGGGGGTGATCCTGACCACGCCGGCAGTTACGGGATCGCCCTCCCGCTTGGGGATCACAATGTTCGCATCCGGCCTTGGAACCCGCGGGCCGGGAATTGATTTCACCACGGTGGCAGATCCGGGCCGCCGCGGGAACACCTGGAACGCACCTCGCTGAGTAGTCACAACAAAGTCTTTGCCGCCCGGAGAGACTGCCAGGCCGTTTCGTTCGCCTTCGCCAATATCGGCGTTGAAGTATTGCGGGCCCAGGCGAGCGACGGCAGTCCACGTCTTTCCCCCATCCGTTGATTTTGATATGTACATCGAGCGGTCGTCCGCGGGAACCTGGCTGCTCAGGTCTGCGGTCAGGCCCCACACCGCCCCTGCATGGGCGGCTTTCGGATCGGGGTCGCTGCTCATCGCTTCAAGAAAGCTACTGCCGAACTGATGACTGCCGGGGAGAGTCACCACCTGATAGGTGTGGCATGCTTCCGGATCCTCCGGGGGCGTGCCGGCTGCTGCCGCGCTCGGCAGGGTGCACCAGAACAGCAGGGTAAGAAGGATGTCGAAGCCGTGATGTGCCCGCTGACGCTGCTGGTAGTTCCGCACCCGATAACCCCAAAACCCACAATGTTTCGATCATAAGGCGCTCCGGGACTCCTGCAAATTGCAATGTGGGGGATGCCCAAAATGTTTTAGAATGACACACGACTCCCCACGGTCATGTCTCGGGCCTTCTCTGTATTGCCTGCAAAACCAATCGCGAGCCCGTTAGGAGCCACCGTGAAGAACATCGGAATCATTTTCGGGATGGAGTCCACGTTCCCGCCCGCGTTGGTGGAGAAGATCAACGGGTTACACGTGCCCGGGGTGAGCGCCGAGCTGGCCAGCATCGGAGAAGTACGCATGGCTGAGCCGTCGCCTTACCATGTGATCATCGACCGCATCTCGCATGACATTCCCTTCTACCGCGGATACCTGAAGAACGCGGCTCTCTGCGGATCGATCATTATCAATAATCCTTTCTGGTGGAGCGCGGACGATAAGTTCTTCAACTTTTCGCTGGGCTCAAAGCTCGGCGTGGCGATCCCGAAAACCGTGTTGCTGCCGCATAAACATCATCCGCCCGGCACCACCGAACAATCGATGCGGAACCTGCAGTTTCCGCTCCCGTGGGACAGCATTTTTGAATACATCGGCTTCCCGGCATTCCTCAAGCCGTTTGATGGAGGTGGCTGGAAAGATGTTTTTAAAGTGGACTCACCAGAGGAGTTCTTTGCCGCTTACGAGCAAACGCGCGATCTGTGCATGACCCTGCAAACCGCTGTTCAGTTCAAAGAGTATTTTCGCTGCTACTGCGTCGGGCAGCAGAAGGTGCACATCATGCAGTACGATCCTCGCGCTCCGTTCCATGAGCGGTATGTCAAGAATCCGGCGCCGGTAGCACCTGGCTTGCTGGAGCGCGTGGAGCGCGACTGCCTCACCCTTTGCCGCGCACTCGGCTATGACTTGAACACAGTGGAGTTTGCCTGCGAAGGCGGCGTTCCGTATGCGATCGATTTCATGAATCCCGCCCCGGACGCTGATCTCGCTTCGGTCGGGCAGGCGAACTTCGATTGGATAGTGAATGAAGTGGCTGCGCTGGCTGTCGAGAAGGCTCGCACCCATACTGGCAAAGTTGCAGATTATCGCTGGAGCGCCTTTCTGGCCGGGTCTGAACCTGGACTGGTCAATGGGCACGCTCCCAGGCGATTCGACAGTGTTCCGCAAAGCAACATAAGCCAAGAGGTTCGCCGATGAAACGTCCCAGCTTCAGCATAGGGATTGAAGAGGAGTATCAAACGATCGATCCCGAGACACGGGATCTTCGCTCCCACATCCAGTCAGAGATACTTCCCAAAGCCAAGGCCGCCACGATGGATCGGGCCAAGCCGGAGTTGCACCAGGCAGTGGTGGAAGTGGGCACCAGGGTCTGCCGCAACGTGGACGAAGCGCGCGAAGACATCCTGGATCTGCGGCGGCAGATGATCACGCTGGCCGGGGAGAGCGGCATGTGGCTGGCTGCGGCCAGTACGCATCCCTTCGCTCACTGGACGGAGCAGGAGATCTACCCGGACGAACGCTATAAGCGGGTGGTCGAAGATCTGCAGTTGGTGGCGCGGGCGAATCTTGTTTTCGGATTGCACGTCCACGTCGGCATTGAAGATCGCAACACGGCGATCCACATCATGAATTCCATGCGCTACTTTCTGCCGCACATTCTGGCGTTGTCATCCAACTCCCCATTCTGGGAGGGCACGAAGACTGGATTCAAGAGCTACCGGTCCAAAGTTTTTGAGCGCTTTCCCCGTACCAACATTCCAGATGTGTATGCCAATTGGGATGAGTACGAGACCTTCATCAACCTGCTGGTGAAGACAAATTGTGTCGACAACGGGAAGAAGGTTTGGTGGGATATCCGCCCGCACCCATTCTTCGAAACGCTGGAAGTGCGCGTGTGCGACATTCCCATGCGGCTCGACGAGACGATGGCGATCGCAGCGCTCATACAGGCGACCGTGCGCATGTTGTGGGACCTGCACGCCAAAAACAAGAGCTATCGCATCTACTCGCGCGCGTTGATTATGGAAAATAAGTTTCGTGCGGCACGCTACGGCATTGAGGGCAAGCTGATCGACTTTGGCCGGGAAGAAGAAGTGCCCATGCGCGACCTGATGCTCGAGTACATGGATCTGATTGCCGAGGCAGCAAAAGAGCTGGGCTGCCAGCGAGACATCGCGTACATCCATGAAATGCTGCGCATGGGCACCGGTGCCGACCGGCAGCTGAAAGTTTATGCCGAGACCGGTGACCTGAAGAAAGTGGTCGATTACATCGTTGCCGAAACCCGCGTAGGCGTCATGCAGGAAGCAGCCGCCCTGCATGTCTAAGCAATCGACCAAGCGAGAGTTGCAGGCATTGAACCCCATCGCATTACGAATGTTGGGTGGAGCATGCACGCCGTTTTCCGTTTTGCGTGGAGGGCATCTGCACCCGCCGTGCGATCTGACAAGAAAGATGCTTTCGTACCCGTGGTGACTGACATTTCCAGCCTGGCCTTCGATCCCGAGTTTGCTCCGGGAGCGTTCAATGCCGTAAACACCTGCCTGCGAGTGCAGTCGGCAGAGAAAGTCACCTTGATTACGGATAACGCCTGCAGCGAGATCGCGGCTAGCCTGGCCCAGGCGCTGACAGAAGTGGGCTGCCACTACAAAGCTTTCTTGCTGGAAGATCTTGCACCGAGGCCGCTAACCGGTCTGCCGGCTGCAATCGCGCACGACATGGAAACCAGCGATGTAAGTATCTTCGCTGTGCGCGTACAAGCCAACGAACTGAAGTCGCGGATGGAGATGACAGCTATCGTCAACCGCCGCCGTATGCGCCATGCGCACATGGTGAACATCAATCGCCAGATCATGCTGGAAGGCATGCGCGCCGACTTCAACCGGGTGGATGCCCTGAGCAGCAAAGTGCTGGCGATCGTCCGCCAGGCGAAGCAGATCACCGGCCGAACCGCCGCAGGTAGCGATTTCACAGGCATGCTGAACCCTGACTATCACTGGCTGAAAACCAGCGGCATCATCAGTCGCGACAAGTGGGGTAATTTGCCCGGCGGCGAAATCTTCACGGCGCCAGGGGAAGTGAATGGGGTTTACGTGGTCGACGGCGTCGTCGGTGACTACCTCTGTGACAAATACGGAGACCTCCAGCAACAACCACTGACCATTCACATGAAGCAGAACCGCATCACGGAAGTGTTTAGCGAAAACAAGGCATTGGAACAGGATTTCTGGGCCTATACCCACACGGATGAGAACAGCGACCGGGTCGGCGAGTTTGCCATTGGGACCAACATAGAGCTGACCGATGTGATTGGAGAAATTCTGCAGGATGAGAAGTTCCCGGGCATTCATATCGCGTTTGGTAATCCATACGGAGAACACACCGGGGCCAAGTGGTTTTCGGGAACTCACATCGATGTGGTGGGCCGCAATTTCGACATCTGGGTGGACGAGCGCCAGATTATGGAGAAGGGCCGCTTCCTGGTAGAGGACTAGCATGATTGCCGCTCTCCGCGAACCCTTCAACCGCGAGTTTCGCCCTGAAGTCTATCAGCAGTTTCTCAGAGACCTGGGTGCGAAGGCCGGTACGCCGGTCGCGTTTCGCGTCTCTGAAACGCCCTGCTTCTTGCCCCGCGCGTTGCTGGACCAGATGGTGGAGTACGGCCGTGACCTGGTGCTGCAGCTGGTGGACAATCCGGAGTACCTGCGTGCTTCAGACGTCACGGTTTCGTCGCGGTACAACGTCGCTAACGAGCCGCCGCGGCCCATGTTTCTCCAGGTCGACTTCGGGCTGGTACGCAATCCAGAGGGTGAGCTTGAGCCCAAGCTGGTGGAATTGCAGGCATTCCCTTCGCTGTACGCTTATCAGCCAGTCCTTGCGGAGCAATACGTCGAGTCGTTCCGGCTGTCTGCAGATTTGGGCATTTACCTGGGCGGGTACAACCGGCTTTCGTATCAACAGCAGATGCGTGATCTGATCGTGGCGGGACATGATCCCGAGAACGTGATCCTGCTGGAGCTGAACCCGGAGAAGCAAAAAACGCTCTGCGACTTTCTCGTTGCTGAAAAAGATCTGGGGATCGCTATCGTCAACATTCTCCATCTGAGGAAGCGTGGTGAACGGCTGTACTACGTAAAGGCCGGGCGCGAGATCCCGGTGGATCGCATCTACAACCGTTGCATTGCGGATGAGTTGGAGCGGGAGCACGTGGTGCTGCCGGTTGATTTGACTCAGCCCCTGAATGTGGAATGGGCAGGGCATCCCAACTGGTATTACCGCATCAGCAAATTCTCCATTCCTTACCTGCAGCATGCGTGTGTACCCAAGACGTGGCTGCTGGATGGCGAGACTACCGTGCCGGACGATAACGAAAATTACCTGCTGAAGCCGCTCTATTCCTTTGCAGGCAAGGGAATCCAGTTCGCCCCGACGCAGGCGGACGTGGATGCCATTCCGCTGGAGCAGCGACACCAATACATGCTGCAGGAGCGCATGCGTTTTGCGCCTGTGATCGACACGCCGCATGGGGGAACCCAGGTGGAGATTCGCATCATGTATGTCTGGCCAGAGCGCGGGGAACTGAGGCCTGTGCTGCCGCTGCTGCGCATGGGCCGCGGCATGATGATGGGGGTCGACCACAATCGGGATCTTGCCTGGGTAGGGGGCTCGGCGGCTTTGTGGATCTAACAGGGATCCAAAACAGACGGTGGGTGGAAGGGGGGATATTTATCCGGCACCCAAAAGAATATTTGATTCCTCGTGTTCCCAATCGACCCTTTTCGACTCTAAACGGCAGCAGATAAGCTGTTGATATGTCGCACCGCCTGGCAATTCTCTGCGTCAGACCACATCAACCACACCAGAAGAGGTTTGCTAACCCATGACTTTCCGACCTACCCAGAGAAAGCGCCTGCCTATCGCGGCGCTCGTGTTGTGTTCCTTCACGCTTCCTTTTGCCAGCACGGCACAAACGGCGTTCCACGTGGACAAGCACCTGTACTCGGAAACGGCCGATGCGCACGCTGACATCGCCGCGGCGGAGCGTACCGCGCAAAGCACGCACAAGCGGATACTGCTGGAGTTTGGCGGCAACTGGTGCGGCGATTGCCAGGTGCTGAATTACTACTACAAGCAGCCGCCGAATGCCGGCCTGCTGGCACAGCACTTCGTCGTGGTTCGCGTAGATATCGGCCACATGGATCACAACACTGACATCGCGAGCCAATACCATGTGCCGATTACCAGGGGAGTGCCGGCGTTAGCGGTCCTGGATGCACACGGTAAGTTACTCTACGCCGAACGCGAAAAAGAGTTTGAGCACACCAGCCCGGAATTGATTACGGCGTTTCTTAACAAGTGGAAGTCGTAGCGGTGCAAAGATGTCCCCCACTCAAGCCGGAAGACGGCTTGAATGGACCACCCTCAGCATGAAAAAGGGGATAGCGGAAAGTCCGCTATCCCCTTTTGGCCTTGCTGGTTGTTAGAAGGTCAGGTGCGCGCTCAACTGCAGGGTGCGCCCGGGGCTGGTCACGCTGGTGATGGTTGAGGTTCCGGTAGCGATCGCGCCGAATCCACTGCATCCGCTGGGCAAATTACCCGAATCCGGGCATACCGTCAGCGAATTGTTCGGCAGGTTGAACCCTGGATGGTTGAAGGCATTGTTGGCGTCAGCGCGCACCTGTACACCGATGCTTTCCGTAATGGCGAACGTCTTGCCCAGGGAAAGGTTCACGCGCTCAAATGCGGGACCCGTCAGTTGGTTGCGGCGTTCGTTTCCAAAAGTTCCCGGCGCAGGCACAGCGAAAGCGGCTTCGTTGAACCATTGCGTAGGACTGCGGTTCGCGAGCCTGGGATTTCCAATCACGTTGGGGTACCACTGGAAGTTGTTGCCTCCCAGCGAGTAGGAATTGGTGCCGCTCGCCATGATCGCGGTGAACGGCTGACCGCTCTGCACAATAAGCGTGCTCGCAAGCTGCCATCCACCCACCACTTCATCCAGCAGACGATTGTTGTTGAGGAACATCCTGTTGCGGCCGAACGGCAGTTGATAGATGACGTCGCCCTTGAAGGCGTTTCGGATATCGAAGTTGGAATTTCCATAGTTGGCGGACGGCCGGTAGGAGTTCTGCACGTACTGTGCACCACCGTGGCTACCCCAACCAGAGGTGTCCAGATCATCCAGGAAGTGCGACCACACGTAGCTGAAATCGAAGCTGATCCCCTGGCTGACGCGCTTGGTGATCACGGCCTGAAGTGAGTTGTAGTTCGATATGGCGTTCTCATTTGCAGGAGCGCCCGATACATTCAGCGATTGGAATTGCGGGTAGGGCCGCGATGCCTGATCGTTGGCGGAAAGCAATGCCTCAGGTACCTGGTTCAGATCAACCGGGAAGGGCAGGTTGTGACCGTGGCTGGCCACATAGCCGAGCGACACCACCATGTTGGTACTGATCTGTCGCTGTGCCTGTACGTTCCACTGGTACGAGCCGCCCACGGGTTCGTGGTAGGCGTTGTAGTTGAAGCTCTGCCCGTTGTAGGCACCGGGTGCAGTTGAGTTGCTCACATAAGGGAGGCCGGCACCCGTGCCGGCGAACGTTGTGACCGGGGTGATGCCGTTGGTGTCGTCGCTCACGCTGCCCTTGGAGCCAGCTGCTTGACCCATGCCACCGCCATAAGTATCGTTGCTCCAGTTATACGAAAACAGACCGAAGCCGCCGCGAATGGTGGTGTTGTTGTTGAGCAGGTAAGCAAAGCCAACGCGCGGAAGGAAAGTGTTGTAGACCGGCTTTTGCAGGTGGGTGCGGCCGTTGGCATGGGTCGACCCAAACCAGATAGCGCCCAGAGTGTTCGAAACGGGATTTTGTACCGTGGGGTCGAAGGAAGCCTCGTTGCCCTTGACCTCGCTCCAGCCCGTCTGAATCTGGTAACGCAAGCCCAGGTTCAGTGTCAGGTTGGAACGGATCTTGTAATCATCCTGGATAAAGACCTGGGGCAGTTTCTCGCGGCCTCCATACTCGGGGGTCTCATTGGCTTCCCAGTGTTGTGCCTGGCCAAGCAGGAAGTCAGCGTACGGCACGCCGCTGGTGGTGCTGCCGACATTCGAGGACGTGTACTGGCCGGTAAAATTCAGCTGGCCTGCATTCAGGTTGCCCCACGCGGTGGAGTTGTTCTGGTAGATCAGGAACTCGCCGCCAAAGTGCAGGATGTGCTTGCCCGCAATCAGAGTGACCACATCCGACGGATCGAACGCGTGTTCCTTGTAGACCGCATTGGTCTGCGAGGAGAGAACCGTGTTTCCGTTCGGACCATCGTTGAAGTTGGTGATATTTATGTTGGGAAAATTGTCTGACTTGGCGTACTGCCAACCGAGCTTGGCGGGATAGCCCTTATCGAGCGTGGTGGGCTGGAAAAAGTTGAGCTGGTTGGTGTATCCCAAACGCACTTCATTCGTGATGTGGGAGCTGATGGCCCAAACATCCGTAATTTGCGCGTTGTAGCGGCTTACGTCTCCACTCTGACAACCGATGGGGCACAGACCGGGGCCAAAGCTTTGGCCAGGGTTGTCGCCTTCGGTAACAGACGCGGTGATCCGATTCTTATCGGTGACGTCGTAATCGAACCGCCCGAAGAACTTCTTAAATGGGTTCTTATTGGGAGCGGTGTAGGTGTAGTTCTTCTGCACCTGACCATTAGAGACAGTGCCGTTGGTGTTGGGTGCTGGGAAATACGCCTGGGCCGCTTTCGCCACGGGATCAAAGCGGTCTTGCGGAATCACATTGTTGGGAAACGGCGTGCGGCTGATGCAGGGGCAAGTGGTTGGGGTGCTCTGGCCAGGGTAAGTGTAAGTGCCGGTCTGCTGGATGACGGTGGTGGACGCCGGATCGTAGATCGTGGGCAGCCCGGCAAAGTTGCCGGACAACTCGGCCGCGGTCGGCACCGTGTAGAAGCTGGCCTGCGAACCGCCGTTGTCAATAATCTGATCGTAGGCAAAGAAGAAGAAGGCCTTCCGCTTGAGAATCGGTCCGCCGATGGACCCGCCGAACTCGTGGAAATGGATGATGGGGGTCGGCGTGTTGGCGCCAAAGGTGTAGTTGTTCGCGTTCAACGCCGTGTTCTGCAGATATTCGTAAGCAGAGCCGTGAAAGCGGTCTGACCCGCCTTTGCTGATCTGGTTGTAGAGGATGCCGCCGACGCCATACTGCGCCGAGAAGGCCGAACTGCTGGTCTGCACTTCCTGGATGGTTTCCTGGACGTTGATATCAGAGTTGGCGCTGGCCGGCAGAGTGGTTTCTGCACCGTCCGCCAGTACTGTGCTGAAGGGGAGATTGCCATTGACGGCGAGCGACGTGCCGTTTGACGTGCCTGTACCGGCGGTTCCCTGGCTGCCACCCGGCGCACCTGCGGAGCCTGGCTGCAGGATGTTGAACGAGGACCAGTCCTGCCCCTGCTGGCCGACTTGCGGCAGTTGCGATAGTGTTTCGGCGGTCAGCGTGGTCGAAATCGCTCCCGTATCGGTGGTGAGGAGTGGCACGTCGGTGTTAACGACCACCTGGGTGCTGACGGTACCCACGGCCAGTTGCGCGTCGACACGGGTGGTGCCCACATTCACGGTGACAGATGAGCGCACCAGTTGGCTGAAGCCGTCCCTGGAGAATGTGACTTTGTAGTTCCCGGCAACGATCGAGGAGGTGTCGTAGACGCCGGCACCGTTGGTGGTGTAGTCCCTGGTGACGCCGGTGTCGATGTTGAGAACGGTTACAGTGGCTCCCGGGATGGCAGCGCCGTTGGTGTCGGTCACTGTTCCGCTCAGGTCGCCTGAGTTGGTCGCCTGGGCAAACACTGAGCACAGGGAACCGAGGGCAAGCGCCGCTACGGCGAGTGCGTGCGTCCATTTCATTTTCATACTGGTACCTCCGAAGTTTGTACGGCCCCGTTTCGTCTCGTAGCGCCGGTTGCGTCCGTACCAACCGGCGAGCCAGAGTTGCCATCGGCGTGCCCACGCAGTACGGGGACGGATCGCACTCTTTGTTCATGGTTGCCGCCGTAAGCATAGACAAACGGTTGTCTAAGCAGACAAACGGCTGCGCCAGCTATATAACAGGAAGCGATAGAGGGCTGTCAAGCGGTATGCGGACGCTGCATTGGAGTTTGTGCATCCTGCCAAAGTCGGCTCTCTGGAGTGATGTTTGAGGCTTCGAGCTAACCTCTGGCTTAGGTCCGTGTGGCGGCTGTATTATGCGGAAGTCATGCGCGCAAAAAAAAAGTCCTCGTTCTGCTGCTGAGTATCGCCGGTGTTCTCCCTTTGTTCGGTCAAGCACCGCCGGGGGCACGAAATCAGGCTGCGGCCCATGCCCGGTTGGCGCAGCAGTATCTCAACGAGCACAAGCCGGAACTTGCCATTCCCGAGTTGGAAGCCGTCGTCGCCCTCGATGCGAACAATGTGGATGCCCAGGGGAACCTGGGCGTGTTGCTGTTTTTTCAAAACCAATACGGTAAGGCCGCACCTCATTTACGCGCAGCGCTGGATTTGCAACCGAGCCTGACCAAAATTGAAGCACTGCTGGGCATGGCTGAAAAGCGAAACGGGAATATCGCCGTCGCTCGGAAGCATCTCGAGGCGGTGTTTCCCGTAATCACGGAGAAGAAGCTAAAAACAGAGATTGGCCTGGAGTTGGTTGAGCTGTATACCGCGACCCAGGAGCTGGAAAAGGCGGCTGTGGTGGTGTACAGCCTGCAGCAAGAGGATCCGGCGAACCCCCTGGTGCTGTACGCGGCCTATCGTATTCATTCTGATCTGGCTGGCGAAGCGATGTTGAGCCTGGCACTGGCAGCTCCCGATTCTGCGCAGATGCATCAACTGATGGCGCACGAGGAGGCGAGACAAGGAAACACGGCGGGTGCCCGGGCGCAGTACCAGAAGGCGCTTGAAGCGGACCCCCGGCTTGCCGGCGTCCATTTCGAGTTGGGTGAGTTGCTGAATAGTGCTGACGATCAGAAGACGCGGCAGGAAGCAGAGTCGGAATACAAGGCAGCAGCCATCGAGAACCGGTTTGACGACAAAGCACAATGCAGACTTGGGGATATCGCGACGCGCAACGGTGATATGGCGCAAGCCCTCGCGCACTACTCGGCCGCGCTCCGCCTTCAACCGAACGACGCAGAAGCGGCATTCGGGGTAGCAAAAACGCTTATAGTGCAGAACGAGCAGGCCAGGGCTCTGCCCATTTTGGAGCGTGCCGTCCAACTCGACCCCACCAACACGGCCGCCCTGTTTCGCTTGAGCACGCTCTATCGTCAACAAGGGCGTACCGCGGAGTCGCAGCATGCGGTGGATGAATACAAGAAGTACAAGGCGATGAAGGCGAAGCTGGAAGCGGAGTTTAAAGAAATGCAGTTGCATCCTGCTGGGCTGCACGAAGAAGAACAAGGCATGAAGTAGTTGCGCGAACCCTCGACCGTGATCGTTAGAGCGCGCGGCCGCAGAACCGTGGCCAGCGGTCTTACTCTTGTCATTGGCCTTGGCCTGGCCATCGCCGCCGCGGCGCCCGCCGGTTGGTGCCAGAAACATCCGGCCGCGAAACCAGCTACCCCGGTGGTGCCTCAGTTGGTCGACATCACCAACTCAACTGGCATCCACTTCAACCATCTTTCCTCCCCCGAGAAGAAGTACATCGTTGAGTCGATGAGCGGTGGTGTTGCGATCATTGACTACGATGGGGACGGGTGGCCTGACATTTATTTCACCAACGCGCCGGGGGTAGACATGGCGCTCGCGGGTAAAAGCGCCCCCAGTGCGCTGTTTCATAACAATCACGATGGCACATTCACGGATGTGACCGCCACAGCCGGTGTGGGCACGCCCTGCTGGGCGATGGGAGCAGTGGCCGGCGACTACGACAACGACGGCCGTCCGGATCTACTGGTTACCTGTTTTGGCGGAGTGGTTCTCTATCGCAACCAGGGCGATGGAACCTTCACTGATGTAACTAGGGAGGCGGGGCTTGCTGATGATAAAGCATGGGCTACAGGCGCCGCTTTTGGGGACTATGACGGTGACGGCTGGCCGGACCTGTTCGTGGCGCACTACGTGGACTTCAGCCTCAAGGATCTGCCTGCCTTCGGATCCAAAGCGACTTGCAAGTACTACGGCATCGACGTGCAATGCGGTCCACGCGGATTGAAGGGTTCGCCCGACAACCTTTACCACAACAACCATGACGGTTCGTTCACGGATGTTTCGAAGCAGGCTGGTGTGGACGACGCGAGCAGGTACTTTGGGCTCACCGCGCTGTGGTCTGATTTCAACGGCGACGGTTTGCTCGATCTGTTCGTCGCCAACGATGGCGAGCCCAACTACCTCTACCAGAATGAAGGCAATGGACACTTTACGGAGGTGGCTTACCAGGCGGGCGTGGCCGTCGATTTGGACGGAAAGGAGCAGGCCAACATGGGCTTGGCGCTTGCCGACTACCAGCACAAGGGAAAGCAGTCGCTGGTGATCTCGCATTTCAGCCAGGAATATGCAGCCCTGTTTCGTAACGACGGCTCTCTGAGCTTTACGGATGTTTCTCGCGAGTCGGGCATCGCCCGCAGTAGTGTTCCGTACGTCGGCTGGGGCGACGCATTTGTTGATCTGGATGACGATGGCTGGGTCGACCTGATCATTGCGAATGGGCATGTTTACCCGCAGGTGGATACCCGCGATATCGGTACCCGCTACCGTGAGCCGAAGTTGCTTTTCCTCAATCAACGCGATGGTACTTTCCGCGATATCAGCAAGCTTGCGGGCGCTGCGATTCAGCTACCGCAGGTAAGCCGCGGGCTCGCGGTAGCGGATCTATTCAATGACGGGCATCAGGAGATTGTGGTGGAGAACCTGGAAGGGAGCCCAATGTTACTGCGGGTGGAGACTGGATCACGCAATCACTGGATCAGCCTGGATCTCCAGGGTTCCCCAAACCGGTTAGCGCTGAATGCGCGGGTGCAACTGACAGCGGGCGATCTGGTGCAGGAAGGGGAAGTGCTTAGCGGGGGCAGCTACCTGTCGCAGAACGATCTGCGGCTCCACTTCGGCTTGGGCGCACGCGACAAGGTGGACACGGTCGAGATTAGGTGGCCGAACGGCAAACGTGAAAAGCTCACCGGTCTGACAGCGGACCGCTATTACAAGATAAAAGAGGGTTCGGGTGTTGTCTCCAGCGCAGGGCCAGCCCAGGCGCAAAGCCACAAGTAAGAATGTGATCGCGGGTCTACCGTCTGGACAAGGATTTGTCCCGGTTCCTCCTGTGATATACGATGCGAAGCAAAGCTCAGGCGTGCACCCCAGGTGAGATATTAGGAAGCGCTTGACCCCATCTGGATAGCCCAGCGAACGGTAACTTTTATGAGCAAGCCTAAGCGCGATAGCACGCTCCCCGCTGGGCCTGTCAGCCTCAAGACGCTGGCTGCTTATCTTGAGCTCGACCCGGCTACGGTGTCGGTTGTACTGAACGATGTGCCGGGCCGCTCGATTCCTGAAGCTACGCGGGAACGCATCCGGGCCGCGGCCAAGAAGTTCCAGTACCAGCCCAGCTTCCTGGCTCGATCCTTGCGCAACCACCGTACGATGACGATTGGCATTCTTGTGCCAGTGCTTGCGGATGGCTATCACGCGGAAGTGATGAGCGGAATTGGCGACCGGCTGATGGAGGAGAAATACTTTTATTTCATCGCTCATCATAAACATCGCGCCGACCTGATCGAGGAGTATCCTCGCCTGCTGATGAGCCGGGGTGCTGAGGGCATTATCAGCATCGACACCAATCTGTTGCATTCCCTGCCTGTCCCTGTTGTGGCCATCGCCGGTCACCGCCGTATCGCCGGCGTGACGAACATAGTGCTGGATCACAAGCGAGCCGCCGAACTGGTGCTGCGCCATCTCTACGATCTCGGCCATCGCAAGATTGCCTTCATGCGCGGCCAGCCTTACAGCGCGGACTCCGCAGAGCGATGGCAGGGAATTGTGATGGTGGCTGCTGACCTGGGCCTAACGATTCGTCCGGAGCTGACGATCCAGCTGGATAAGGATCTCACTTCGCCAGAACTTGGATATCCTGTGGTGGAGCAACTGCTGGCACACCATCGCAACTTCACAGCGGTGGTTTCGTTCAACGATATGTCGGCGATCGGATCGCTTCGCGCGCTGCACGACGCGCAGCTTATGGTCCCGCGTGACGTGTCGGTGGTCGGATTCGATGACATCAAGGAAGCCGCGTTCCAGACACCGAGCCTGACGACCATTCGGCAACCCTTACAAGCCATGGGCAAATTGGCGGCAGACCTGCTGCTTGGCCAACTGAAGTCTCCGCCAGTTGCATCGCCATCAGAAGTTGCGGTTGAGCCTGAACTGATCGTGCGCGAATCTACGGGTCCCCCGAGGGGCGGCCAGACTAAAGCCGGGCCGAGGCGTTCCGCTGCGCGCGGATAATTTGCTAGTTGTTCCGGCGGGCTGATTCCCAAAAAGAAATCCGTTCCAAAGCGGTTCACCAGCTCCGCAATCTCCCGGATTGCCCTCGTGGTGCGAGGTAGCCTGCCTGTTATGGTTCAACTGCCGGTGAAGCGGACTCGTATGAGGCAGCGGAAGCGCTTCTTCTTTATCCCTCTGGTGTTAGCCTGCGTGGTGTACTCCGGGTATGCTTAGCGTGCGTCGCCCGGCGTAGTTGCGCAGCCCGATCAGCGACCCGCAGACTGGCTTTGGAGACCCGTATGAAACGCCTGCTCTTATTTGTTTCCGTGCTTTTGTTGTTTGTGTCCACGATGGCCACTGCCCAGGAGCCGACGATGGATCTTTTCTGCAACGCCGGTCTGCGAGCGGACGGATACATTGATGTGTCGGCCATGCCGGCTGCGCCCAACTTTCCTGCTTCCGACAATGGTGCGACGAGTTCGTCTCCTTTCACCGTCACGCTCCCGGTCAGCGGCATTGCCGGGCTGACTGCTGTAGTTACGATTCCCGCGCTGCAGGGTAGGCAAGCGGGCCCCATCTATACGGTCAGCAATGGAACGCTGATCTTGAACGGGTTCTCGGCGGAGAACGGCGAAATCCTCAGCCTCACGTTCAGTCAACCAGTCTCAGGTGTCGGGCTGGTGGCCAATAGTGTGGGGCGCCAGTCGGACTTTACTTTGCAGACGGATGCACCGTCGGACACCCCCCCTAACTTTGCAAACTCTGCAGACACGCTCACCATCGCGCCGAAGTTCTACAGCATTCCGTTGCAACAAGTTGATCTGCAGGTTGGCTTTACCACGGCATTTGTTCTTTTCGGCGGTAGCTCTGATTTCGGAACACCCAGCCTGTCTAACATTCGGGTGCAGAGTAAGACGGCTTCCCTGCAAGGCCTGGTGCCAAAGAGGGGCTTGCAGCAATGGCTGGTGAGCGAATCAGTGCAGTCGCCCTTTGTGGGCGATGCTTCTTCGTGGCCCGATCAGTCTGGGAACAATCACCCGGCAACGCAAACCACCCCATTACAGCAACCTGGCCAGGTGCAAGGGGACGGCAACGCATGCCAGCCAGCGTTTTCGTTTAGCGGGAATCAGTTCTTCGACTTCAATCTGCCCATCGACGGATGGCAGCAGATGACGATTTTTCTGGTTGCGAAATCCGCAGGCGCGGGTCCCGGTGACTCTGCGCCTGCTACCGCCGCAGCGATTTTCTGGAATGAAAATGCGCCCTGGGGCAACACGTTCGTGACCCCGCAACAGACCAGGGCTAATTTTCGTTTCGGTACTACCCAGGCGGGCAACCAGCCCTACTTTGCGCGTCCCGTGACCGTGGGAGAAGACTTCACCATTACCCGTGCAGTGCACAATGGCAGCACGGATTCGCTCTACGTGAATAGCCTGCTGGCACTGCGACAGGGAAACAAGCTGCCGGTGCTTGGCGGAACCACCGGGGCCGGCTTCATTGGGCGGGGCGTGAACAACACCTACTTTAAGGGTGAGATCAGCGAAGTGCTGGTGTACAACCGTGTGCTTTCGGGGGACGAGATAGCAGGGGTTGAATCCTATCTGAGAAATAAATTTGGTACGAGATAGGCTGATTAGGTCGACAAATAGCTCTGCGACGTTGCGATCCGATTAGGGGTTCGCGCTTGTGCCAAAGGAGGCGGGGTTGCTGACATCGATTGCCGGGCGTTCTGTGATTGTGACCGGAGCAAGCAAGGGTATCGGTAAAGGGATAGCGCGTGTGTTCGCCGGCAAGGGTGCGCGTGTGGTGATCGCTGCCCGCGATGGCGCCATGGCTGAAGCAGCAGCTGCAGAGATTCGCGGTGGTGGGGGCGCCGCGATCGCTGTTGCGGCGGACGTTTCCAGGGCGGAGGACAATCGCCGCGTGGCCCAGATCGCTATGGATCGGCATGGCGGCATCGACATCCTGTGCTGCAATGCTGGCATTTATCCTTCCGCAAGCCTGTTTACGTTGAGCGAGACCACCTGGGATGAGGTGATGGCCGTCAATCTCAAGGGAACCTTTCTTTCAGTGCAGGCCTGCCTGCCCGCGCTGAAGGCCAGCGGCAAAGGGCGCATTGTGTTTACTTCGTCTATCACGGGACCAATCACCGGTAATCCCGGCTGGAGTCACTATGGCGCCAGCAAGGCGGGGCAATTGGGCTTTCTTCGCACGGTTGCCATTGAGCTCGCGCCTTTTCACATCACGGTGAACGCCGTGTTGCCAGGAAATATCCTGACCGAAGGTTTGGAGGACTTAGGACCGGATTACCTTGCGAGCATGACGTCGGCGATTCCGGCAGGGAGGCTCGGGTCGGTCGAGGACGTGGCCAATGCTGCTCTTTTTCTATCCAGCGATGAAGCAGGTTACATCACCGGACAGACCATCGTTGTCGATGGTGGGCAAGTGCTGCCCGAGTCTGGCTCCACACTCTCCAGCTTTTGATACAGCGCTTGTATCAAGGGCTGTTACGGGCATTCTGGTCTGGCCATAGCAATCGCGGTCCAAATGCGCGCCCACCAACTACCTTGGTGCAGATGTCTCCATGCAAGCCAGAACGCCGGCTTGCATGGGGACCCACGTCGCGAGTTGGAGAAGAGGAGTGATGAGCGACGGTGATCCGCGTTACAGATACCAGGGGATATTGACGACCACGATGCGCTGATTTCCCTTGACCAGCAATAAAAACTTCAGCAACTGGACGCGCTGATTATGAAGCAGGTTCTCCCACCAGTGGCGGACCACCAGTTCAGGCAGCAGGACTGCTACTTTTCTGCCCGGATTTTCTGTCTCGAGGTGCAGGATATAGTCCATGAGTGGAGCGATGATGAAGCGGTAGGTCGAGGGGATCGTTACCAATTCAGGATCGGGCAAGCCGCGCTCCCGAATGGGCACCAATATCTTGTCGTTCCAGTCCTGGTCGATGCCGTGCGCCTCATCTTCGGAATGCACGTGAACGACTTTGATTTCTTTTGACAACAGAAGTCCAAATCGCAGGGCCTTCTCCGAAATGCGGTTCCATCCCGCCATGGGTATCACGACCAGGGGAGATTCCAGGTTCTTCAGGTTCAGGGGATCTAATTCCCTGGTCTCGTTTCGCACGCGCGCATAGTGCTGTTTTACAGAAGCCATCAGCAAAATCAGTGCTGGAATCAGCAGGGCAGTCACCCAGGCCCCGGAGCGGAATTTCGACGCCAGAACGATAATTGTGGTGAGCCCAGTAGCCGTAGCCCCCGTGCCGTTTACCAGCATGTGCCAAAGCCTGCCTTTGTCTTCGGGCGGCTGCTTTCTCCAGTGAACGACCATGCCGGCCTGGGAAAGGGTAAACGCAAGAAAGGCTCCGATGGCATAGAGCGGGATCAGCCGGTCGGTGACGCCCTTAAAGAGAATCAGGATCAATGCGGTAAAGCCGGTAAGCGCGTAAATGCCATGCGAGAACAGGAGGCGACGGCCGCGCAGAACGAAGACATGCGGCAGGAAATCATGCAGGGCGATGGCTCGTGTCAGGCGGGGAAAATCCGCAAAAGCCGTGTTCGCACTGAGCGCCAATGCCAGCAATACGGAGCCCATGGTGACGAAATAGAACCATCCACGCCCGAAGACAGCGGTGACCAGCAAACTCAACAGGCTTTGATAACCAGCGCCCTCCGGGTCCATGGCCGTGATCTGGTAGTGCTTGGTAAGCCACGCTGTTCCGTACAGCAGAACGATCAGGATGGCGATGATGACGGAGAGAGCGTATTGAGCATTCCTGGAGCGCGGTTCGCGGAACGCCATGACGCCATTGGAGACTGCCTCCACGCCCGTCATGGCGGCGCAGCCACCGGAAAAAGCTTTCATCAACATCCAGATTCCGAGGAATTTGACGGTCTGCGGCAGAGGCATCGGCATCGGGCTCACCGGCATAGGATGGCCGCCTGCGGCGAACGTTTTGTAGGCGCCAACCGCAATGAGGGCCAGTAAAGTTCCGATGAACAGAAATGTCGGCACAATGAACGCAGTGCCTGTATCTTTTACCCCACGAAGATTTACTACTGCCAATATGGCCAGGATGAACAAGCATAATGCGAGCGTGTGCGGCTGTAGATGAGGCAGCGCGGAGGTCAAGGCAGTCACGCCCGCCGAGATACCCACCGCCGCGGTGAGGATGTAATCAATCATCAGCGCCGCTGCGGCTAGTAAGCCTGCTCGCTCGCCCAGGTTTTCGGTCGCAACTGTATAACTGCCGCCGCCGTGCGGGTAGGCGGCGATGGTCTGGCGATAACTGAAGAAGACAATCACCAGCAGGATAAGAATGGCAGTGACGATGGGCAGGAGATATTGCGTCCCGAGAACGCCAAGAGGGATGAGGAGGGCGAGCGCTGCTTCCGGGCCGTACGCTGCGCTGGTAAGGGCATCCAGCCCGAAGATGGGGATGCCCGCTGCTACGCCAATCTGTTCTGCACGTTCTTCACTGGTTGCTAACGGCTTGCCAAAAATCTTGTCCTGAATCGCCATGTCGTTGTAGATACTACACCTGTCAAGGGTTTTTTCTGTCGCTTGCGTATCCATTGGCGCAACAGGAGGGAAAATCTTTGTTTCTG
>CAZZVD010000073.1:0-19604 GCA_964657465.1 uncultured Acetobacteraceae bacterium
ACCGCATGGAGCTTGTCAACGCCACCAGACTCAACAGGAAATCCGGGGAACATGGTGCGGATACCGCCAATTAAGGGAACTGACCTGGCGGACTCGGGACCCGCAATGGGGCACCCGTCCAGGGGTAAGGGCATTGTGGTTGTCTCCGGACAGTCGTGGTGAGAAATGTGGGTTGGCCTGGCGGCAGCATGACGGCGGGCACACGGATGCGCCGAACATGAACTATCTTCTGGAGTGGGCCAACGGACTGCTTGGCCGCAACCCAGCACAGCCGTAAATTCCGGCAAAAGCTTTCACCTGCAAAAAGACGGCGTAAGTTTCCCGCCGCCGGTGTGGAGCGGCGCGCATCCTACCGTCCATAGGAGCGCGCAGTCATATGGAACGCCGTGATTTCTTGAAATCTGCCGCAGCCGCCGGATTCGCCGCCGCCAGTTCCACCGTGATGGCGCAAAATGCCACGAACGCCCCCACCTCGAAGGAGACACCTGTGAAGCGGCCTGAAAACCCAGACATGATCTATCGCGAACTCGGCACGACCGGGGAACGCGTTTCCGTAATCGGCATGGGTGGTTTCCACCTGGCCAAGGATCAGAGCATTACCGCAGAGGATGCGATCCGGCTGGTGCGTTCGGCATCGGATCAGGGCATTACGTTCCTCGACAATTGCTGGGATTACAACGACGGCATTTCAGAAGTGCGTATGGGGCAAGCGCTCAAGGACGGTTATCGGCAGAAAGTGTTTCTGATGACCAAACTGGATGCGCGCACGGCAAAGGACTATAACAAGCAGCTGGAACAATCGATGGGCCGACTGAATACGGACGTAATTGATCTGGTTCAGTTCCACGAGATCATCCGGTTTGAGGATCCTGATCGGATCTTTGCGGATGACGGCGCGATTCACGCCGCAATGGAGGCGCGTAAGGCGGGCAAGATTAGGTTCATCGGGTTTACCGGGCATAAGGATCCGCAGATTCACTTAAGGATGTTTGAAGTGGCGGCACAACACGGGTTCCACTTCGATACGGTTCAGATGCCAGTGAATGCGATGGATGCGCACTTCCGGTCGTTCACACACAATGTGATTCCGGTGGCGCAGAAGGCGGGCACCGGGGTGCTCGCGATGAAGACGTTCGGCGATGGTTACATTTTGCGGTCCGGGGCGATCGACCCGATCCAGGCGCTGCACTACGGTATGTCCCAGCCGGTGTCAGTGGTGATCACGGGCATGGACAAGACCGAGATGCTGACCCAGGCGATCAGCGCGGCGCGGACATTCAAGCCGTTTACCCAGGAGCAGACGGCGGCGTTTCTGGCGAAGACCAGGGACCTGGCGTTGACGGGTAAGTATGAGCCCTTCAAGACATCTAGTATTTTCGACGGTACCGCGAATAATCCAAAGTGGCTGGGCGGAACCTCGGGAACGGCGGTTGAGCCGTCCTCGCCTGAGACTGAACAGAAGCGTGTGGGTTAGGTTCTTCCTTGAGAACGTCGCGGTTCAATCGTGCCTATAGGGACACCCGGGTGTTTCTAGACTGCGACGTTGTCGATGTCCCTTCACCCGGTTCTTTTCATAGGCCGGATCTCCTGGGTTTGTAGCCTTGCCAGAGGTATTCCAGGGCCTCGGGTAAGGTCTGTTGCTTTACAGCTTTGTCGGTGTGCCCGGCATTGCGGGCGAAGACGTATTGGTAGGGATAGCCTTTCCCTGCCAGCGCCTTGGCCATGTTCTCGTTGGCCAGAACCCAATCGTGCATGTCATCCCGCATCAGGTTCGGGTTCAAGAGGTCGCGGTCGCCTACTTCCATCCAGATGCGCAGCGGCTTCTTTGGGCTGTTGGGGATCAGGTGCTCGTGAAATTCCCAGGCGCCGTGCGGGATGGCCGGATTGTAGGGCCACTGCTGATTGACGTAGGTACCGGAGTAGGTGAGCACGCGGCGATAAAGATCTGGCCGGTACCAGGCCATGATCAGCGCGCAGGAGCCGCCAGAACTGCCGCCCATGGTGGCGCGTCCATTCGGATCTTTGGTCAGCTTGACAGTGGCTTTCTGCTCCACCAGCGGCAGCACTTCCTGCTCCACAAACCTTGCATATGTATCTGACATTGTGTCGTACTCCAGGCCGCGCTGGCTGCCCTGGGCGTCGCCGCTGCCGTTGCCGATGGAGATAGCAACCATGGCCGGCACACGGTGCTGGGCGATGAGGTTGTCCAGCACTGTGAAGAGCAGGCGATCGGGTCCGTCAGCCCCGACGATGAACGGCGCGGCCGTGCCAGGCACATATTGCTTCGGCACATAGACTGCGACGTGGCGAGTGTAAGGGGCGGGATGACTGTTGGCCACCAGCAGCTTGGCCGGGTTAGCGGAATCGACGGTGCCAAAAGTGTTGGGCTCGCGGGCGATGCCAGGATAAATCTTGCTGTCTGCCGAGTTCATGGTGAACTCGAAGACCTCGCCCTGGGGCACACCAGGCTGCGGTGATGCTTCGGGCGCCGGGTTGTGGGTGGGGCCGATGATGAAGTTGCCATTGGCCGTGGGGAGCGGATTGGTTCCGTCGGGCAGTTCTTTAGCGGTGACGTAACCGGCGGTGTGGGGATCGCGGGTGGGCGGGGTGGGGCGCGTTTGCGCTGCCAGGGTCGTGGTGATCAGGGCGAGTCCAAAGATGAGTTTGCGTTTGCCGGGCACGGTTGTTCCTTCCGCCGTCCATTATGAGGCCTGTGCGCTTGGGCGTGTTACGGTTTGTCCTGGGGGGATTTGTGGTGCGGGTTTGGTGCGTGGCCTGGATGGTTTTCTTTTGCTCGATGGGATTGGGGCAAACGGTAGTGCAGCCGGGGGCTCCCGGGATGCCGAGCAAGCGGTTGCCGGCGGATACGGCGGGGGTTGCACCGAAGACTTCGGCGGCAGATATCGCGTTCATGCAGGGCATGGTGATGCACCATGGGCAGGCTGTGACCATGACGGGGTTGATCGACACGCGGACTACCAATGAATCTGTGCGCCGGCTGGGCGCGCGCATCCGCCGGTCGCAGGACGACGAGATCCGGTTCATGAAGCGTTGGCTGCGAGCCCGCGGGGCGCCGGTTTCGATGAGCATGCCGGGAATGCCGGATATGGATATGAGCGGCCAGCCCATGCCGTTGATGCCGGGCATGTTAACCGACGAGCAAATGGCGGCCCTTAAAGAGGCGCAGGGCGCCGATTTCGACCAAAAGTTTCTCACCGGGATGATGCAGCACCACAACGGCGCACTGGTGATGGTGAAGGAATTGTTTGCCACGCCGGGGGCCGGGCAGGATGCCGAGCTGTTCGACTTTGCAACCGATGTCGACAATACACAACGGGCCGAAATCAAAATCATGGAAACACTGTCGAAGGAGAAAGAATGAATTGCAAATGGTTTGCGGCCGCCCTGGCTGCCGTGTTTGTTTGTACCCCTGTGATGAAGTTGCATGCGCAAGCACCTGCACCCGCGGCCAAGGCCCCTGCGGCCGCAGACGCTGAGGACGAAGACCCGTTCGCGCCGATTCCTGAGACCCCCCTGCCCCCGGGGATGACCGGTTCCACCACCACGACCCACGTGTTGGGCTGAAGCCAGGGCTCTACGATGCCGGCGAGGCGGTCATGGGGTTGAAGCATGTCGCCTCCATGAAGAAGGCCTCGGCGTTTCAATTGGCTTCGAACGATCCCGAGAGTGAAGCAGTGCAGAAGACGCTCGACACGCTGAACGTGAACAAGGCCAAGGTGCCCAAAGCCATGCAGCCGGTGTTTGCGCAACTGGCGTTCAGCAACTCTGATTTTGCATTCCAGGGATCGCACCTGTTTCAAGGTAACTTTTACGGTTTCAATATCTATGACATCAGTCACCCGGAAAAGATTGCGCTGACCACCACCGTCGTATGCCCGGGCGGCCAGGGCGATCTTTCGGTCTACGGCAAGCTGCTGTTTATGTCGGTGGAGATGCCCAACGGCCGGTTGGATTGCGGGACGCAGGCGTTCCCTCCCCTTCCTCCGCCCGAGCCGGGTCACGAGAAAGACAAGCGGACACCAGCGGCAAGCGCTGATCGCTTTCGTGGCGTGCGCATCTTCGATATTTCCGATATTCAAAATCCGAAGCAGGTAGCCGCGGTGCAGACCTGCCGCGGTTCACACACGCACACGCTGGTAGTGGACCCTACGGACAAAGCGAATGTCTATCTGTATGTCTCCGGCACTTCGTTTGTGCGGCCGTCGGCAGAACTGGCGGGCTGCTCGGAGGAGAAGCCGGAAAAGGACCCCAACACTTCCCTGTTTCGCATCGACGTGATCCAGGTGCCGCTGGCTGCGCCGGAGCAGGCAAAAGTCGTTTCCAGTCCACGGGTGTTTGTGGATCCACGCACCGGCGCGATGAATGGACTCAACAATGGCGGTACGCACGGCAAGGACAAGCCGGCGGACACAAATCAATGCCACGACATCACGGTGTATCCGGCGATTGGATTGGCGGCCGGCGCTTGCTCGGGCAATGGCATCCTGTTGGATATCAAGGATCCGGTACACCCCAAACGGGTGGATGCGGTGAATGATCCCAATTATTCGTATTGGCACTCAGCCTCGTTCTCGAATGACGGCAGCAAGGTGGTGTTTACGGACGAGTGGGGCGGCGGGATCCAGCCACGGTGCCGGCCGACGGACCCTGCCAGGTGGGGGGCCGATGCGGTGTTCCAATTGAAGGATGATCATCTTTCGCTGGCGAGCTATTACAAGATGCCGGCGGCCCAGACTCCGCAGGAAAATTGCGTGGCGCACAACGGATCGCTGGTGCCGGTGCCAGGACGCGATATTGAAGTGCAGGCCTGGTACCAGGGCGGTATTTCCGTCATGGACTTTACCGACGCGGCGCATCCCTATGAGATTGCCTACTTCGATCGTGGTCCTATCGATAGCAAGCAACTGATCCTGGGCGGCGAGTGGTCGGCTTACTGGTACAACGGGTTCATCTACGGATCGGAAATTGCGCGCGGCGTGGATGTGCTGCAGTTGGTTCCGAGCAAGTTCCTGACGCAGAACGAGATCGACGCGGCCAACCTGGTTCACTGGGATGAGCTGAATGTGCAAAGCCAGCAGAAGTTCAGCTGGCCTTCGCAGTTGGTGGTGGCGCGGGCGTATGTGGATCAACTGTCGCGTTCGCAGGCGTTGCCGGCGAACAAGATAGGTGATCTGAATAGCGCCATCGCGAAAGCGCAGGCGTCGCACCTGGGGAAGAAGGACCAGGACCGGCTGAAGAAGATGGCGGCTGCGGTAGAAACGCAGGCGGCCAGTGCCAAATCGCCGGCAGATGCTGCGCGCATGCGGGCGCTGGCGGGCGTGTTGTCGCAACCAAGCGTGTAAGCACGGGCTTGTCGGGGTGAGGAGCCGCGTGCATGATGGATGCATGCGGATCCCCACCCTTCTCCTCAGCCTGGCGCTGCTCCCCTTGCCTGCCCTTGCGCAAACTTACACGGCCGGTGAAGCCTTTCTGAAAATTCAGCAGCGATATCCCCACCCCGTTCCCGACACGGTGGATACGCTCAAGGCAGGCGATCCCGCCACTCCAGTGACGGGGATTGTGACCACATTTCTCGACACCATGGATGTGCTCAAAGAGGCCAATCGCCGCGGATTGAACCTGGTGATCTCGCACGAGCCTACTTTTTATAATCATCGCGACGATACGACGTTCTTTGCCAATGACCCTGTGTACCAGGAAAAGCTCAGGTTTATTCAGCAGCACCACATGGTGGTGTACCGCCTGCATGATGCAATCCATCGCACGCCGCCCGACCCGTTCGGTGTGGGGTTGCTGGATGCGTTGGGCTGGCGTGCGTACGCCAGGGCGGACGATCCATATCATGTGACGATTCCGCCGACTTCGTTGAAGGCGCTGGCGAAGCAGCTGCAAGCCAAGCTGCACGCGCGGACGCTGCGGGTGGACGGGGATCCTGCGTTGATGGTGACGCATGTTGCCATTGCGCCGGGTGCGGCTGGGATGGAGATGCAGGTGGCGGCGCTGCGGCCGGAAGGGATTGAGTTGTTGATTGCGGGCGAAGCGGCGGAGTGGGAGACGGTAGAGTATGTGCGCGATGCTCGTGCGCAGGGCCGGCACAAGGGGCTGATTTTGCTCGGGCATGAAGTGTCGGAGGAGCCGGGGATGGAAAAATGCGCGGAGGATTTGCGGCTGGTGTTTCCCGGATTGAAGGTGGACCATATTGTTGCCGGAAATGCGCTTTGGTTGCCGGGTGCTCCTTAGCCCGTCCTTAGCCCGGATTTCTCACCACAACTGTCCGGAGACAACCACAATGCCCCCACCCCTGGACGGGTGCCCCATGTTCGCCGACTCCGGCGTACGTGGGCTGACTATGGTGTTGTTCGAACAATCTTACTTATTTGTTGGAACTTTGCATGGAGCTTGCGGAGCCGCGCTGCAAACCTGGTGTCGCTTGTCGCTTTTTAAGCTGATTTATCTTCAAAGCGAAATTCCTGCTCCAGGTGGAGAACCGCATGATGCGCGCGCAGTCTTTGCTGCAGGTCCGTAATGGAGATTTCCTGTACGGGTGTTCGCCCACGAATCGCAAGGCTGGCTGCAACCCCGGCAGCTTGCCCGATGATCATGTATTGCGGTTCCATGCGCACTGAAGAGTAAGCGGCGTGCGTCGCCGAGAGGCAAACGGGTACCAGCAGGTTTTCTATCTCTGCCCGCTTGGGTGTGATGGTCCGAAAGGCGATCTCATACGGCTGCACCGGCACCTGCACGTCGCCTTCATTCTGCACGGTTCCGTCGGGCATGGCGACGCGCTGAATATTGTGTGAATCGCTGTTGTACGAGCCCATGCCAATCGAGTCCGGCTTGGTGCGATCCGTCTGCAGGTCAGCCTGACGCATCACATAGGCTCCCACCATGCGGCGCCCCTCTCGAATGTAAAGCTGGCGCGGCCAATGCCCGGTATCGGCAAATTCATCTTTAGGCAGGCCCCACTGATTGACCTGTTCACGCAGGGACGCGGGGGCTTTCGGATCCTGAGACAGGAAGTAGAAGAATGACTTTGTGTAGAGCAGGTGATCCTGCCAGATGGCCGCCTTTTGCTGGTAACTGGCCTCAGGATACTTCCAGCTATGGCCAATGTAGTCCGTGGAAAAAGGGCCGTTGTTGTTGAAGTCTGCTTTGTGATTGCGGATCATCACCGGGTTGGTCACGTCTTTAAAGCCAGGTGCACGGCCCATGTGTTGCGGAAACTCACCCAGGTATCGCTCCAGCAGGGCAAAGCGGGAACGGTCGTAACCGGCAGGGCGTGGGAAAGGCAGCTTGTTTGCCGGGTCGTTGGTGAGGATAAGGCGAAAGTTATATGCCTGCACCTTTTTGTCGCCCGAGCCCGGCGCGGCCAGCGGTCCCGGATCGATCTCTGGCAACGGGTGATGAGCCTCATCATAGGCTGACACGGGCCATAGAAACTGATGCTTCGGTGTGTTCCCCCGCACACCAGCGAGGCTCTCGCCGTACTCTGAAGCCGCTTCGCGGCCCCAGGTATAGCTGACCTTCGCTTGCGCCATCAGATCGCCTTCATACGAGCAGTCAGCAAAGACCGCTGCCTGCCAGCGTTGATTGTTCGCTGTGGTGAGGGAGACGATCCGCTTGCCTCGCAGCTCTACGCCGTTCTGTTCGCGCAGTTGTTCCCGAAACACCACCTTGACCCCGGCGTCGTGCAGCATGCTGCGAAAAATACTTTCGTCCACATGTGGTTCCGATAGCCAGTGGGCGGGTTGATCGAGGTTGGTTACGCCGTAATGAGCAGCAGCTTTCTGGTAGAAGTCGCGCGCATAGCCGCCAATGATGGCATAGTGGCCCAGGTCCGTTGCGGAGAGGCCGCCGGTGACCATACCCCCCAGGTGCTCTCCGGGTTCCAGCAGTACTACGCGCAGGCCCTCGCGGGCGGCAGAGTAGGCAGTCATCACTCCCGAAGCGGTCGCCCCATAAACCAGCAGGTCCAACGGCTTGGGGGTCGCGCTAAACGAGTTGTGTAGTGCGAGCGCCGGCCCCGTGTAAGCAAGCAGCCTGATGGTTTGTCGCCGCGTCAGTTTCATTCTCTACCTATCTCGCAGATTTTAATCACAACTCGCCACTCGGTGTTGCGCAGCCTGTGAGAACCATCTCCTGTTTAGAAATACAACTTGAGCGCGGCCTGGACATTGCGCGGCAGATTGGCCTGCGACGTGATCTGCCCGAAGCCGGATGAGTTGTACGTCGTATTGGGAAAGCCAAACTGAACGCGATTGAGAACATTGAATGCTTCCAAGCGGAATTGCAGGCTCAGCGAATCATGGATGGCGAAGTCTTTGATGGCAGAGACGTCATCCTGGAAAGTAAGCGGGGACCGCAGCGCAGCGGCAGAGCGCGGAACATCGCCGAGTTCAAAAGACCGGCTAAGGCGAAAGGCCGCAGGATTGAAGTAAGTCTGCGACTCGCCTGTTCCCCCCAGGCGGTTGTGGGTAGAACCGCTGGTGAGCGGGTTATTGCCACGCACGTAGGTGGGACGGCTACCGGAAAAGGGTTGGCCACCGGTCTGCGTGAGACCCAGCGGGAATCCTGACTGGACCGACTCGATGCCATTCAGCTTCCATCCGCCGGCCACCACACTTGCCCATCCCGGCATATTCCCGCCGAACCGCTGGCCCCGGCCGAGAGGAAGGACGTAAAGAAAATTGCCTACAATGCGTTGCGGCACATCGGTGGCGAGGTTCGAGCGCTCATAGGGCTTGAGCAGGTAGTAATCCTGAATGCCGGGATTACCGCTGCTATTCAGGAAGCCATTGGTTACATCGCTCACGTTGCCGAGCAGCTTGGACCAGGTGTAGAAGACGGATGCGCTCGTGTTCCCCGAACCTCTGTAGGAAAGGCCGGCCTGCATGGCGTTGTAAGATGCCGACCCGATCCCGTCGAAGGCGTAGGTGATAGAACTGTTCGACATGGCGGTGTTCGAGATGTATTGCGGAAACGCGGAGAGTAGCTGTATCCGCTGCACAGTGGAGGCCGCCAGCGAGCCGCTGGTTACGGAACCATAGAAGGGGTTGGCTACCTTCGCCTGCAAGTAAGACACCTGGCTCTGATCGCCGGGCGCGCCGAAGTAAATCGGGTTGAGGTCGTTGGGATGCGCATTGATGGGCAGCTTCACTCCGTGGCTGCCTGCATAGTTCAGGCTGAACACCAGCTTGCTGCTCATCTGTTGCTCGATACCAAAATTCCACTGCTCCTGGTACGACACAGGTGTGTTGTGCAGCAACACCGTCACGCCCGTGCCCGTACCTGCCTGTACCCCGGCAGCCGGGCCAGCCGGCAGCGCCACCCCGTTGGGAAAAGGATCAGAGAAAGAACTGGCGGGGGTACCGTTCGACGTGCTGGTGACCGTGGTGCTTTGAGAGAAGCCAATGGTGCCGTCTCCGAAACCTCGCTGCGAGGTTGGCAGAAAGAGAAGCCCGAAGCCACCGCGGACCACCATGGTGTTGTTTGGCGAGAACGAGAAGCCGACGCGCGGGGCGGCGTTCTTATAGGAGGATTGCCAAAGCCTGCCGGGGTTGCCGGGCGCCCCAATGTACTGGGCGCCTCCCTGGAACGGAAAACCAATGGCGGTGGAAAGCGGATTCTGTGCCTTGGGGTCGAAGTCTGCCCAGCGGTTATAACGTTCGCGGAAGCCGAGGTCGATATCGTAGCGAAGGCCCAGGTTAACCGTGAGCCGGGGCCGCAGGCGCCAGTCATCCTGCACAAAGACTGCGTTGTACGGTTGGGTGAACGCCACCGTGGTTTGCCGCTGCAATGCGCTGGTGGTGGAAGCGCCCAACAGAAACGCCGCAAAGGAATCGAAGGAGGTTTGCCCCGACGGCACGGCTGCATTGGTAGCCGGGCCATTGGTCAGGGTCGAGTCGAAAGCAAATGATCCGGTTGGATTGCCCACACTCTGCTCGTCTTCAATGATGTAGCGGCCATCGTAGCCCAGGATGAGCGTGTGATTGCCGCGTTGCATAGTCGCGGTGAAGCCGAGCGAGTGCGTGAAGTGCTCAAAGTAGTTGGCCGCGGTGGAGTTGCCGATCTGTTGCAACCCCCCTATCGTGATGACCGGCAGACCAGGTATCTGCTGCTCAGAAAGAAAATTATCAGAGAAGCCGTAGGTGCCGGCGTCGTAGCCGGTGAAGTTCTCCGGCACCTGGAAATTCTTTTGATAGGCGAAGCCATAGGTGAATTGCAGCAACATGGTCGGCGAAACCGTCCACGTGTGGCCTGCGGCAAACAGGTAGGCGGTGAGCGCCTGGTTGATAGCATTCGGACCGGTCGGTTTCCCAAAGATATCGTTCTGATGATAGTTGTCGATATCGCGGGTGCCTCTTACGAAGCTGCGCTGGCTGGGGCTGAAGTTGTGATCGACGCGAAAGTTATATTGGTTTTCTGAGCTGACTGTGCCCAGCGAATAGCTGTAATTGTTGGTCGCGCCCTTGGCGGTGGGCAAGGGAAGAAACTGCAACAGCTTGGCAGCTACGGGATCGATGGTGGGCACATACCGTCCGGCTGGGTAGCAGGTGCCCCCGTTGCAGGCGGCTGGAATGGGCTGACGCACGAACGTAGAGCCGGAGGCAGCAACATTGTTGGGATCGTAGATCAAGGCCGGTGCTTCGGTGAAAATACCCTGCCGCATCAGCAGAGTCGGAACAGTCGTCGTGGTGTAGGTACTGCTCACGTTCCGCGTGCCTTCATAGCCGAAGGTGAAGAATGATTTATCGCGGCCATCGTAGAGTTTGGGTATAAACACCGGCCCACTCACGAAGCCGCCGAACTGGTTAAAGACATGCGGCAACCGGAAGTCATGGCGGCCGGGAATCGGGTAGACGCCACTGCGTTTGGTAAAGTACGGGGCTGCATCCAACTGCTCATTGCGCAGAAATTCGTAGATATCGCCGTGAAGACTATTTGTGCCTGTTTTGGTGACAATATTCAGCACCGCGCCGCTCGATCGCCCGAACTGGGCAGGCAGCGCAGAGGTCAGCACCTTGAACTGATCCACCACTTCGACGGACGGAGTGAGCGGTGGCTGCCCCTGACAACAGACAACGATGGAAACGCCATCGAGCAGTATTTCGTTCGAGCCGCCGATCCCGCCATTTGATTGGAAGTTGTTGGTGGCCGCGGCAACCACCGCGCCGCGCGCCGTGCTGAGCCCTGCGCCGAAGCTGCCGCCGGGCATAATGCCCGGTGCGAGCGCCGCAAGGCCGTAAGGATTGCGGCCGTTCAGCGGCAGATTCGCTACCTGTTCTTTACCGACGGTGTAGTTCAGATTGGCCTGCTGCGTATCGAGCGCTGTGGCGCTATCGGCTGCAACGGTTACGCTCTCTGCCTCGCTGCCAACCGGAAGCACAAAATCCATCTGCGCCGTTTGGTCGACGGCCAGTGTTAGATTAGCCTTCGTTGTCTTGAAGTTTGCATGCGATGCTTCCACCGTATAAGAGCCCGTTGCCAGAGAAGGAAACGTGTAGAGACCGTCGCCGTTGGTATTCGCGTGCAGTACCAAACCCGTGTCCCCGCGCGTCAGGGTAATGCTGGTTCCGGGTATGACCGCGCCTGTGGTATCGGTCACTCTGCCGGTGATGGTGCTGGTCGCCACCTGCGACCACAAAGCCTGCATTGGGAAGAGCAGAAAAATGGCTGCCAGCGTGGAAAGGAGCCTTCTACTTTGGGCAAGGCGGAGTGAGCGCATCCGTAACCTCTCAGGCAAGAATGAATTGTTGACGCGTGAAAGCAGGGGCTTGCTGGCGCATAACGTGCAATGCGTACACATGACTATACATCTATACCGAAAACATGAATAGAAGGAAGTAGACTGTCCCTTCGCCATCAAGCCTCACCCCCTGGACCGGGAGTCAGGTCTCTAAAACCTCCTTTGCACCACCAGCCACTGGACGGTAATTTAAGTAACTGAATTCCCGGCTCACTACCAGCCCCCAACCACTGGACGGGTGCCCCATGTTCGCCGAAGGGCTAACGTGGGCCGAACAAGCCGGGCGAAGCCCCATCGAACGTTCTCTGTCTGTTGAGTAAGAGCGTTCGAAAAAACCCCATATTCGGCCCACGTTAGCCCGCATTTCTCAACACAACCCTCGGCTTCCGACCACAATGCCCCCACCCCTGGACGGGTGGTGAACCGAGAGTTCAGTTACTTAATTACCCTCCAGGGGTTGGGGCTGGTGGTGAGCCGAGAGCCTACCCACACAAATTCCCGCCCAGGGTTTGGGCTTCTGTGGTGACCTGAATGAGTTTTTCCCCAACCTGCCAGGATTCTGCCCCAAGCTGTTTTACGAGAGCTGTGCAGTCGCCGGCAGTTGCTCAAACACGGTAGCTGCCGCACCTTGCACGCCGGCGTACACGCCAGCGTGCGCGCGCAGAATACGCGGCGGTCGTTTCTGGCCGAAGTGAAGCAGCGACTGCGCCCTGGCCTGTACCTCTTCAAGAAAGCCGGTCTGGCTGTCGATGAGGCCGCCGGAAAGAATCACGGCTTCCGGGTCGAGAATGTTAGCCAGGTTGGCTACGCCTTCGGCCAGGTAAGCGGCCAACACGTTGTAGGCTGCGACGGCGGCCGCATCGCCGGTTTCCGCCAGGTGCGCAATTTCACGAGCCATCTCGGCGGCAGTTCCTTGTAGCGGGTGCCCTGAGGCAAGCTCGCGGAATTCGTAGATCAGGGCAGCGGTGGACACGTACGCTTCCAGGCATCCGCGGCGCCCGCAATTACAGGGTCTGCCATCAAACCGTATGGTCTGATGGCCGATTGTGCCGGCAAATCCGTAATGGCCGCGCTGCAATTTGCCGTCGAGGACGATCCCGCCGCCAATCCCTGTGCCGACCGTGAGCGCGACAAAGCTGGCGAGCCCAGCGCCGGCGCCGAAACGCAGCTCGGCCAACGCCGCTGCCTGCGCATCGTTTTCCACGAAGACCGGCAGGGAGATACGGTTTTTGAGAAATGCACGGAAGTCAAAGCCCGCCCAGCCGGGCAAATTTTCAGTCGCCGCAAATACGATGCCGTTCTGCGCATCAATCGCTCCAGCGCTCGCAATGCCGATGCCCACCAGGTGCAGGTGTGCCTCCTGCGCCGCTTGCAACGTCAGGTCCACGGCTGTGCCCAGCGAGCGCGCTATGCCGTCGCGGCCTTCAGCAATTGCCGTAGGCACCTGCTGCGCGTGCTGAACCGCCCCGCTCGCGGACACGATCGCGGCCTTGGTAAACGTGCCGCCGAGGTCGATCGCAGCTACGTATCTTTCCTCGTTCGATTGCGCTGCCGGGAAAGCCGTAGCCGCGGCCTGCATTTCCCGCACAAAAGTGGCGGTGATGGTTCCCGGGCGGGTGATAGCAGACCCAACCACAACGCACCACGCACCGGCTTGCAGCGCTTCTCTTGCTTGCCCCGGGGTCGCCACGTGTCCTTCCGCAACAATGGCTTTCCCGGTCTCCCGCTGAAGATCGAGCACCAGCGCAGGATTAAAGCCGGTAGCCTGGCAGGTTTCAGCGGTGTAGCCATAAAGTGTTGTTCCCACCAGGTCGACGCCGGCCAGTGCGGCCGCAATGCCCTCGCCTAGGGTCGCGATATCAGCCATCACCAGCAGACCGAGTTCTGCGTGGATCCGCGCGACGATCTCGCGCCAGGGCTCACCATAAGCGTGCTCGCGATCGGTACAGTCGAGGGCAACAATATCAGCACCGGCTTTTGCCAGAATGGCTGCCGAGGCGAAGTCGGGAGTGATGCGCAACTGGCCGCCGGTGTAATTCTTTTGGATACCGATGATGGGCAAACGGGAATCCTGCCGAACCGCGCGAATATCCTGCGGGCCGTTCAGACGAAACCCCCGGCCACCACCGAGCATGGCGGAGCGCGCGACGCGGCGCAACGTCTCGGTATCTTCCATCGGGTCGTTGGGCGCCGCCTGGCAAGACACGATGAGCCGGTGCCTCAGTAGGCGGATGATTTCATGCATGCGCTGCCCTCGATTCCAGAACCGGGACGAGTATAGTTGTATAGTCTGGTAGGCCAGTTTGTAAATCAAACCCGTTGGGGTGAGGCGGTAACCGCCATCCATGCAGCAAGCGATCGCTTTCGGCGCCCTACTCGCTATTGTCTCGGGCCTCATGAACGGACTGTTCACGCTCCCCATGCGCTTTCTCGGACGCTGGTCCTGGGAGAACGTGTGGAGCGTGTTCATCGTAACTTCCTGCCTGCTGCTGCCGCCGCTGATCGTTTTCTTCATCTCGCCCGCGGCCTTCAGCGTGCTCGCGGCTGCGCCCGCCCACGCAGTGCTGATTGCCGTGGGCAGTGGTTGCGCCTGGGGCTTTGGCGCCGTGATGTTTGGCCAGAGTGTGAGCGCGATCGGCATCGCGCTGGCCAACACGTTTGTGCTCGCCATCAGTTCTGCCCTGGGCTCGCTCCTGCCCATGCTGCTGCTTGCTCCAGACAAACTCAGCCAGCGGCCCGGGCACATGATTATGCTGGGCCTGGTGATCGAGATCGTTGGCATTGCCTTGTGCGGCCGCGCCGGCATGCTGCGAGAGGCAGGGCAAAGGACAGCTTCCTCGCGGCAACGAGGCGACCTGGTAGGCGTTCGCCGTCCGCTGGGCACAGCGCTGCTGCTGGCCGGGGGTGCGGGGCTGCTTTCCGCAGTGTTTAATATCGGCTTTGTGCTGGCCACCCCCATCTCAACCTACGCCCAAAGCCGCGGCTTGAGCGTGTTTATGGGCAACAATCTGATCTGGGTGTTGATGCTCGGCGGCGGCGCTGTCTCGAATCTTGGCTTTTGTGCATTCCTTCTTCGTCGCCACCACAGCACGGCCAGGTTCGTGCAACCAGGGAGTCGACGTTTGTACGGGCTCGGCCTGCTGATGGGTTTGCTGTGGGGCGGCAGTATTTTTGTTTATGGAGCAGCCGCCCCGCGGATGGGCATACTGGGTCCGTCGATCGGCTGGCCGCTCAGCCTGGCCACTGGTCTGCTGGTTGCCAACATAGCCGGCTTGCTGCTTGGGGAGTGGGAAGGCGCGCCGCGCCCGGCACTCAGTTGGATGTTTTCTGGCATTGCTGTTCTGGTGGTCGCCATTGTTGTTCTCAGTAAGGCAAACTAAAGCTATGAAGAACCCTGTGCCGGGCAACCGCAGACAAAGTACGAACAAGCGAGCCTCGAAAGCGCCGCAGGGCAGCGCCATCGCGAAGAACTCCCCTGGCTCGCCACCGCTCGCCGATCATCCCTTTGCTCCTTTGAACAAAAAAAGTTTTGAGCCGTTGTATGCGCAGATACAGTCGCAGTTGCGGGAGCAGATCCGCCTGGGCAGGTTGAGTGTCAATGATCCATTGCCTGGCGAGGCAGAACTCTCGCGCGTATTCGGCGTGAGCCGCATGACCTCCCGGCAGGCTCTCCAGGGGCTCACCACGGATGGCCTCACCTATCGCGAACGCGGCCGCGGCACCTTTGTGTCTCCTTCCAAGGTCGAGAAACACATCGCGCACCTACAGGGGTTCAGCACAGAGATGCGCCTGCTGGGCTTAAGCGCGGGCACGCGGGTACTGGGCGCCGGGCTGGTGACCGCTACCCCAACGGTGGCCGCGGCCCTCTTACTACCCCCGGGAACCGCAGTGCTGCGGCTGCATCGGCTGCGCCTTGCAGATGGGGAGCCCATGGCTATTGAGGAAGCATGGATTCCGCAGACACGTTTTCCTGGCATTGAGAAGATCGATTTCGGCCGCCGCTCTTTGTATGAGACGCTGCGGGAGCGATACGGGGTCAAGATCGGTTCGGCTCGCGAAGTCATCGAGGCGCGGGGAGCGACACGGCAGGAGGCCGAATTGCTGAAATTCCCCATCCGATCGAGCTTGTTGGTGGTATCACGCACGCTGCTGGATGGGGAAGGCCAGCCCATGGAGATGGCCTACTCGCTCTATCGTGGCGATCGCTATCGTGCGGTGCTCAGCATCCCCGCGATCGAATCGCTTGCTCATCCTGCCGGTGAATCTTCATTCGAGGCCAAAGGAAAACGGCAGCTCTAACCGGACCACATCGCTCATCGCCGCTGACCTACAACATGGAGGACAATCAATGAGTGTTCGCGATCGCGTTCGCAGGTATTGCGTAACCGTGATGGTGCTTCTGGTCGTGCTGCCACCCTCCAGCGGGCTTGCGCAACAGCCCACGGTTCAAGGCGCGGCGAAACTGCTCGATGTGATGCGTGTGTCCGCTGCGGGCGACCCTAGGCAGGCGGTGATTACCCCAAAGGAGGGACCGGTCGAAGATGTAGCCTGCGATGTCGTCATCGTTGGCGCGGGGCTTGGCGGTGTCAGCGCGGCGCTGGCTGCGGCCACTGGCGCTCATCATATTTGTATGACCGAGCCAACCCTTTGGGTGGGTGGCCAGGCAACATCGCAGGGTGTTTCTGCCTTCGACGACAACCAGTACATCGATACCACCGGTGGCAGCGCCACCTATCTCGATCTGAGCAACCGCATCCGCCGCTATTATGCCGGCGCGCGTCGCGATACGCAGATGCCGGTGGCGCAGGCGATCCAGGGGCCGCTCTCGAATCCGGGTGGCTGTTGGGTGAGCCGGCTTTGCTTTGAGCCGGCGCCCGCTCAGCAGATACTGCGCGGCATGCTGCAGCCGCTGTTACAAAAAGGGCAGCTTCGCCTGTGGTTGCATACGGCGCCGGTGCGGGTCGAGCGTAATGGCCGCACCCTCACCGCAGTGGTGGTTTATGACTTTGGGCACGACCGTTGGGTGCGGTTGCACGGCAGATTCTTTGTGGAGGCGAGCGAACTGGGCGATCTGATCGCCATCAGCGGGCTGCCTTTTCGCAAGGGCGCTGAAGCACAAGCGGAAACTCATGAGCGCAACGCGCCCATAGTCGCCGACCCACGCGCGAGCCAGAGCTTTACTTACCCGTTCATCCTGGAAAAGCATGCCCAGCCACAGGGGCTTGATGAGAAGAAACCGGTCGCTTACGACTCATTCGTACCGCTTTATACGCTGACAGTGGATTACGGCCATGGCAAGTTCCTGACGTACGGATTCTTTGCTGCGCGGCCAGGCCTTCCGGGCTCATTCTGGGTCTACCGGCGCTCGGTAGACGCTTCGCTCTTTCGTTCCAGTGCTTTTCCTGACGACCGCAGCATGATCAATTGGAGTAGCAACGACCATTGCGACGCCAACCTGCTGGGCAGTGATCCTCTGCTCCAGGCGCATGCGCTGCAGGATGCGAAGCGAGCCTCGCTCGGCTTCGCCTGGTGGATTCGCCACGCGGTCCCGCGCGACGATCAGCAGGGTGTCGGCTATCCGGAGATGACGGTGATTGCCAATGCCATGGGCAGCGATGACGGGCTTTCTCAACATCCCTACATCCGCGAGTCGCGCCGCATCGTTCCGCTGCGCACGATTGTTGAGGAAGATCTTGCCATTGCCTTTCAGCCGGGCGCCCGAGCTGCGCTCTATCCAGACACGGTCGGCATCGGCTGGTACGCAATCGATATTCATAGTTGTGACCGGCAGGATTTTGTTTCGAAGACGAAACCTTATGAGATCCCGCTCGGTGCGTTGATTGATCGCGACGCCAACAACCTGATGGCTGTCGGCAAGGCGATTGGCACAACTCACATCACGAACGGAGCCTACCGGCTGCACCCCACCGAGTGGGCCACGGGCGAGGCCGCGGGCGCTGCTCTCTCCTGGTCGCTTACGCACCACACGAATCCCACGGCAATCGATCGCGATCCGCAACAGATTCAAGGATTGCAACGCGAGCTGGTATTGCGAGGCCAACCGATCTTCTGGTTCGACGACATCCCCGTCAACTCGCCGGGCTTCGCAGCCATGCAGTTAGGCGCCACGCGGAGCTGGTGGTTTGTCGATCCGGCAACGCTCCACGGGGGCGCAGGTGAGCTGGTGGATGGCCGGAGCGCTGCAAGGGCCCTGGCCGGGCAGATCAAACCGGCCGATGCTGCGGTCCTGCAAGGTAAGACTTCACTGCGCTGGCAAGATCTGCGGGCAGCCGGGCTCAACGTTGGAAAGTTCTCCGGAGAGATGCATCGCCTCGACTTTGCCAGCTGGATGATGGAGCACGCGCATTAGTGTCGAGAAAGAGGGGGTGACTTGATGACAGCAGATCGCAGTCGCCGGGATTTCCTTCTGGCTCTGGGTGTCGGAGCGGCCGCACTCGCGATCGATCCGGTCGACGCGGTTGCGCTTCCACCGGCTGGCAAAATCAAACCGATCTCGGGGAGCTGGTTTGAGTTTCAGCATCATGCCACGGTGGAGGGCGTTGACTGGAACCCTGCCTGTGCTCGCTTCACCCCGGAGCAGTGGGATGCCAAGGTAAAAGAAGCGGCCGAGATTGGGATGGACACGCTTGTCCTGATGGCGACCGCCGTATACTACCGCGCTTTTTTTGAAACACCCATTTTTGCGAAATGGCAATTAGCCTGTGCGGATCCCCTGGAAGCAGTGCTCGCCGCTGCTGATAAATACAAGGTAAAGTTTTTCATTGGTGTGGGGTTTTATGGAGACTGGCAAAGCAATAAGACCATCTCCGACCCGGTCGCCATGAAGAAGCGCCTGCAGGCAATCGAAGAGCTTACCAACCGCTATGCCCATCATCCGAGTTTCTACGGCTGGTATTGGCCCGATGAGGCGGAGATCGACCACTATTACACGCAGGAGTTTATCGACTATGTGAACCTTTGTTCGCGGGTGGCGCGCCAGGTAACGCCCAACGCACCTATCATGATCGCGCCCTACGGCACGCGCACCGCGGTTGCCGATGATAGATACGTCAGACAATTGGACGCGATGGATGTCGACATCTTCGCTTACCAGGACGAAGTGGGCGTGGCCAAATCGAAAACGACAGAAACCTCTGCTTTTTTTGAGATTCTGCGCCAAGCGCATGATCGCGCGCAAAAAGCGAAGCTATGGGCAGACATGGAAATATTCGAGTTCCAGGGCGACGTCTACAACAGCGCCCTCATGCCGGCTCCCTTCGACCGGATCCTCCATCAGATGGAGGCGCTTTCGCCTTGGGTCGATAGGATACTGGCCTATCAATATCAGGGGATGATGAATAGACCCGGCTCCGTCGCCTTCGCGGGCTGCCCGGCTTCCGCCAGGCTTTACTCCGATTACGTAAGCTGGCTTACAAAGCGCCGAGTCGGCGGCGGCGGTTGATCTCAACTGCTTTGCTCGACTACCAAGTCCCACAAGTTCCGCAAAGGTGAGATGACACACATTCCTTCTAAGCCGGTTGGAATGGGGAAACCGCGAACGTGGCCCTTCAAACGTTCTCACGCCACTTGCTAATGGGGCACCCGTCCAGGAAGTAGGGCATTGTGGTTGTCTCCGGACAGTCGTGGTGGTGCGACAGGTTGAAGGAAGCGCTCAACCTGTTGCTTTGTTTTGGTTGGTGGCCTTGCGCGTTAGATTAATCTTGGTGTGCGACGACATTCTTTGCGGGTTAGTTAGACCGAATTTATCACCGCGACTGTCCAGAGACAACCACAATGCCCCCACCCCTGGACGGGTGCCCCATGTTCGCCGACTCCG
>CAZZVD010000074.1:0-19462 GCA_964657465.1 uncultured Acetobacteraceae bacterium
GTTGGGGGTAGGGATGACAAGAGGGGTAGCGATGGCGCGACTCCAGAATTCAAGTGGTCGTCATCATTGTGAACGCCGCGTCAATTACCCTACGGGAACAGCAGTTCATTCTTATCTTGGAGTGTGGATGTCCTTTTCGCCGTGGGTGGCCGTTCTTTTGGTGTGCCTCGCGGCGCCGGTGGGAGCATCCTCCTTGCCAGACGCTCCCCAGGTGCAAAGCACGGCGCAATCAGCCCATCCCCGCCCGTCGTCTTTGCCGCAAATAAACCAGCGCGAAGCAGACCAATCGGACGACCAGTTGAATCCGGCCGTTTTTTCCCACCACCTGATTGCCGATCGCATCTGGATTTCCGGTCAGGCCAACTTCATCTTTCAGGCGCACGGACCCTTTCACTCCCCCTACGCGGGACCGAACAGTTTTCAGAGCCGCCTGCAGACTAACGCCCTGTCCCGTGTACTGACTCTGTACACGGGCATTCGGTTCGCGCGCTGGAGCGAATTCATTTTCAATGCGGAAGAAACCGGCGGCAAAGGCATCAGTCAGGCTCTGGGCATCGCCGCGTTCACGAATCTCGACGTAGTCCGCAATCCCTCGCTCGGGCAGAACGTCTACGCGGCCCGGTACTTCATCCACCAGACCTTCCCTCTCTCCGCGGATCGTGTCGAACAAAACCCCAATCCCTTCTACCTGCAGCATTCTCTCCCCAGAAAGCGCATCGAGTTCACCATGGGCAAGATGGGCATGGTCGACTTCTTTGACAATAACGCGGTCGGCAGCGACAGCCACCTGCAGTTCACCAACTGGGCAATTGATAACAATGGCGCTTACGATTACGCGGCCAACACCCGTGGTTACACCGTGGCTGCCATCCTCAGCTACACAGGCCCCGGGTTCGAGGCGCGCTTTGGCGAAGCACTCGTGCCCACGGTGGCAAACGGCATCGACCTCGATGCCAACCTCCGCCGCGCTCGCTCAGAAAATCTCGAACTGGTGTTCAGGCCCCAGCTATTTCAGGGCCTCGAGACCCGTATCCGGCCGCTGGCCTACCTGAATCACGCCAACATGGGTGACTACGGCCAGGCAATCAACGGTTACCAGCAACATGGTGACAAGACCCCCGACATTACCAAGTATCGTCACCAGGGATCGCTGAAGCAGGGCTTTGGCCTTAACCTCGAGCAGGAGTTGCCGGCCAACTTTCGCGCCTTCCTGCGCACGGGTTGGAACGAGGGTCACAAAGAATCGTTCGCCTATACCGAGATCAACAGCACGCTGGCGCTGGGCGCCGACCTTGCCGGAAACGCCTGGCACAGGAAAGAAGACCGCGTGGGCACTGCCTTTGAAACCGGCGGCATGAGCACCCAGCATCGCCAGTACCTGGCGCTGGGTGGGCTTGGCTTCATCCTCGGCGATGGCCGCCTGCGCTATGGCCGTGAGGCCGTCAGCGAAAGCTATTACACAGCTCATGTCATCAGCGGCCTGTACTTGTCGGTGCAACTCTCCTACGTCAACAATCCCGGCTACAACCGGGACCGAGGCCCGGTCGTCGTTCCCGGCGTACGTGCCCACATGGATTTTTAAGTACATCCAGCAGGCCCCGTTTTGGCATCTCTGTATCATTCAGCTATGGCAATCCAACCGGCAAACCGGCGCGGCAAGAAAGATCCGCCTCTCGGCGAAACAGGCCAGGAGACCTTGTACCTGCGGTTCCTGAGCGAGAAGCAGGTGCGTGTGACGGTCAAGCTGCGCGACGGCGAAGTGGTTACCGGCTGGATCGAGTACTTCGACGACACAATGATTCGCCTTACCCGCGAGGGGCGGCCCAACCTGTTCATCTACAAGCACCAAATCCGCGCCATCAGCGAACGCGGCCGCCGCGAATTAGGCAAACCGGGCGCGGCCAGCCAGGTTGCGAGAACCGCACCTTGAGCAACTTCCCCACCCAGCTGGATCTTGGTTTTGTCGCCGGTGCCGCGCCCATTGCTCTGGAAGCCGGTCACCTGCTGCGTGGCTACTTCGATCGAGGCGTCACCGCGGAGTACAAGGGCGATGTCGATATCGTGACGGAAGCCGATCGCGCTTCAGAAAAACTCATCGTTGGCCGCCTGAACGAAGCATTTCCAGAACACGGCGTCTTCGGAGAAGAAGGCACGCGTTTCGGGCTCGATCGCGGTTACCGCTGGTACGTCGATCCGCTCGACGGCACCACGAACTTCGCGCACGGCTTTCCTTTTTTCAATGTATCGCTTGGGCTGGAGTACCGTACTCCCGGGCTCGCGCCCGATGCCGATGGCGAGTTAGTCGCGGGTGTGGTGTATGACCCCGTGCATGAGGAACTGTTCCTCACAGAAAAGGGCAAAGGCGCCTGGCTACAGAAGCAGTCCGGGACTCCGCAACGGCTGCACGTGTCTTCCGTCAGTCTGCTGCAGGAGAGCCTGTTGGCCACAGGGTTTCCCAGCCAGAAGCGCCATGCCAACCCCAACATTCACTTTTACCAGCAGCTCACCTTGCGCTCTCACGGCATCCGCCGCGCGGGTGCTGCGGCACTCGATCTGGCCTATTGTGCCGCCGGCCGCATGGAAGCATTCTGGGAGTTCAACCTGAACCCCTGGGATTGCGCCGCCGGTGCTTTGCTGGTGATGGAAGCGGGGGGCGCCATGGTGCGCTTCGACGGCAGCCCGTTCCGCCTCGACAGCCAGGAGGTGCTGGCGACCAACGGCAAGGTGACTGGTGAGATCCTGGGATTCTTCGGCGACATGTTCGCCGGCCGCGGCATCGAGCCTGTGCCCACACCGGCTGAGTTTGCTGCGCGTCGTCAATCGCGAACCTAGGTAGCGGTCTTGCACTCTGCAGACCTGCTGCTACAATTTGGCTTGATTCTTTCCCCTTCCGGAGACCGGTAATTTTATGACTTACGTGATCGCAGAACCCTGCATTGGCACCAAAGACACCGCCTGCGTCGATGCCTGCCCGGTAGATTGCATTCATCCCAAAAAAGACGAAGCCAAATATGGTGAAGTCGAGCAGCTCTACATTGATCCCGTGGAGTGCATTGACTGCGGCGCGTGCGTTCCTGTGTGCCCCGTGTCGGCCATCTTTGCAGGAGATGATCTTCCTGAAAAGTGGGCGGGCTTCACTGAAAAGAACTCTGCCCACTTCGGCCGATAGAGCTACTCCTCTCCGCGTAGTCCGGCGTCTCTGGCTGTTGGAACCCCGCAAGCCATGATCGCTCACCAGGTCGAAGCCGTCGTTCTGCGCACCTGGCCTATCCACGAAGCGGATCAGATCGTCTCGCTCTTCACGCGCGACTTTGGCAAGATCAAGGGCGTCGCTAAATCAGCGGCCAGGTCGCGCCGCCGTTTTGGCGGCGCGCTTGAGCCCATGACGCATGTCCGCGCGCATTACGTCGAGAAGCCGGCCCAGGAGCTGGTGCGCCTCGACTCCTGCGACATTCTTCACTCGCCGCTGGCAGAACCCGTCGATTACGGACGGGCTGTTGCTCTTGCCTTCTTTGCTGAGGTGCTGGAGCAGACACTACCCGATCACGACCCCAACGATCTGGTGTTTCGCTTGCTGCTCTCAGTGCTCGAGCAGACCCGCGTCAACCACATCTGGATGCCCGTCACCTACTTCGCTCTCTGGACCACCCGCCTGCTGGGTTGGCTGCCGGATTTAAGCCGCTGCCTGTATTGCGGCATACCGCTGGCCGGCCAACCAGCCTACTTCCATTTTTTTGCGGATGGCCTGTTCTGCGTGGAGCACCGGCAAATGGGCGAGAACAGCGGCCACGGCGCTACGCTCACACCTGACTCTCAGGTGCTGGCAGTGCGCATCTTCCGCTCACCGGCTTCTGCGTTTGCGGCGGAAGCATGGCCACGCAACCGCGGCGCCGACCTGCGCCGCTTCGCCATCCAGAGCCTTGAGCGGCACCTGGAGCGCAAGCTCCGCACCGCCGTGGCCCTCTCCCGCCTCGCCGGTTCCTAACGAAGGACGGGTGCCCCACATCTCGCTCGTTTTTCGCGAGATGTGGGATTCCGCAGATCTCGGCACCTGAGTGTTTGGGGTGCATATGCCTTCCATCAAGACATGTTGAAGGTCGAGAGTAAATGCTGAACAGCCGTGGAATCCCACATCTCGCCAAAAACGAGCGAGATGTGGGGCACCCGTCGTTCGTTTGCAAGAGGAAGAGCCGCTCTAGCTGTTGTTGAGCAATGAACCCACGATGCCGCCCACCACACCGCCCTCGGTCCGCTCGCGCGTCGCTGACGGCATGTATTGCTGCAGCTGGTGAGCGAGTTTTGCGATGGGCAGCGTTTGCAGGTAGACGCGGCCGGGGCCGGTCAAGGCAGCGAGAAAGATTCCGTCTCCCCCGAAGATCATGTTCTTGATGCCGGGAATCCGGGTGATCTGGAACGAGACGCTCGATTGGAACGCGCCCACGTGACCAGGGTGTACCCGCAACGTCTCGCCAGGCTGCAGATCCTTGACGATCAGCTCACCCGACAGCTCGATCCAGCAGGCGCCTTGTCCAGTGACTTTCTGCAGCAAAAATCCGTCTCCGCCGAACACGCCCGCGCCCAGCGATTGCTGAAAGCCGACACCCAGGGAAACCTGGGAGGTAGCGCAAAGGAAGCCGTGGCGATGGATCATGTATTCCAACCCGGGTCCCACCTGCACCGGCTGAATGTGTCCCGGAACACGCGTGGCAAAGGCGATTTCGCCGCGTCCGCCGACCGCGCTGTACTCCGTCATGAACAGGCTCCCGCCGCCTGCGACCCGCTTCAGCGCGCCAAAGAATCCGCCGCCTCCGCCAAACTGGGTGTGCGTCTGCATCTGAATGGTGCTGCTCATCCACGAGAGCTCGCCGGCTTCAGAAATAACTGTTTCGTTGGGCTCCAGGATGAACTCAAGAACCGGCAGGGTAGTGCCGACAATCCGGCTTTGCATGGCGTTTTCCTCCTAAAATCTCCGGGGCACACCAGTGTATTGCATCGTCCGCCGCCGGGACACCGAAAGCGTTTGATTTAGAATCCAACGGTGGCTCTGCAAGTATCCGGTAACGTCAACCCCGAATCCTCGCGCGAATCCAGTAGCGAATCGAGCGCGCTCACCTTCCAGGAACTTCTCTTCCGTCTGCAAACGTTCTGGGCTGAGCGCGGCTGCGTGTTGCAGCAGCCCTATGACGTCGAGGTAGGCGCCGGCACGATGTCCCCTGAGACCTTTCTGCGCGTGCTCGACCCGCGGCCGTTCTCCGTGGCGTATGCACAGCCTTCCCGGCGCCCCGCTGACGGGCGCTACGGAGAGAACCCGAACCGCCTGTTCAAACACACCCAGTTCCAGGTGGTGTTGAAACCGCCGCCCAATAACGTGCAGGAACTCTATCTCGAGTCACTGCAGGCAATCGGTATCGATCTGCGTCAGCACGATCTGAAATTCGAAGAAGATAACTGGGAATCGCCCACGCTCGGCGCCTGGGGCATTGGCTGGCAGGTCATGCTGGACGGTCTGGAGATCACTCAGTTCACCTACTTTCAGCAATGCGGCGGGCTCGATCTCGACCCCATTTGCGCAGAGATCACCTACGGCCTGGAGCGTATCGCCGCTTTTCTGCAGGATGTGGACTCCATCTACGACATCGTGTGGACGCGCAGCCCGCGCATCGTGACCTACGGGGAAGTACGCCATCTGGAAGAAGTGCAGTTCTCTGTCTACAACTTCGAAGATGCCGATGTGGAGAAGCTTTGGGAGCATCTGCGGCTCTACGAAGCGGAGTGTCAACAACTGCTGAGCCGCGCCGGGCAGTTGCCGGCGGAAGCTGACCTGCAGACGTTACGCCGTTTTCCTGTGCTGGCCGCCTACGACCTTTGCCTCAAGTGCTCGCACCTGTTCAATCTGCTGGATGCGCGTGGCGCCATCTCGGTCACCGAACGCGTCGGCATCATCGCTCGCATTCGCAACCTCGCTGTCGGCATCGCCAAAGCGTACTCGCGCACATTTGCGGAAAGACCATAAACCCACATGGCTGAGTTTTTACTGGAGATTGGGCTCGAAGAGATTCCTGCCCGCATGATCGCTGCCGCCGAAGCGGAACTGGCTCGCCGTGTCGAAGCGCTGCTCACCCGCCAGCGTTTGCTGGCCGCAGGCGCGGCGGTGACCAGCTATTCCACCCCGCGGCGTCTCGCGGTTCATATCAAAGGCTTGCTGCCCCAACAGCAGGATATGCAGGAGCAGCTCACCGGCCCGGCCTGGAAAGCTGCTTTCCCGAATGGGCAGCCTGGCCCTGCTGCCGAAGCCTTTGCCAGAAAGGCCGGGGTGGCGGTCACCGCCCTCGAAAAAATCACCACGCCCAAAGGCGAATACGCCGCAGCCACTGTCCAGCGCCCCGGGCAAACCGCGGAGAGCGTGCTACTCAGCTCACTGCCGCAGGAAATCGGCGGCCTCGCATGGCCCAAAACCATGTACTGGCGGGCGGGTAAACCGGAGCGCTTCGTGCGTCCGGTGCAATGGTTGCTCTGCCTGCTGGATGAGGCCATTATCCCTGTCGAGTTTGCCGGCATTCGCGCCGCCAATCTCAGCTACGGCCACCGCATTCTGCATGGGAGCGCGCCCGTGACCATTGCCCGCCCTTCCGCGTATCAATCGTCGCTTGCAGCAGCGTTCGTGATGGTGGATGTCCCCGCGCGTCGACAGCGCATTCGCAAGGCGCTCGATGCAGTCACCCGCACCTTGCCCGGTACCCGCTGGCGCGAAGACGAGGATCTGGTCGAACAGGTGACTCACCTTACCGAATGGCCCACCGTACTGGCCGGCAGCTTTCAGCCGGAATACCTGTCGCTGCCGGAAGAGGTGTTGGTCACGGTCATGCGCGACCACCAGAAATATTTCGCGGTGGAAGATGGACGGCGGGCACTGGCGCCCCACTTCCTGACCGTGCTGAACACTGAGGTCGACGCTCCCGGCGCGGCCGTCATCCGCCACGGCAACGAGCGCGTTCTGCGTGCTCGCTTCAACGATGCGCGCTTCTTCTGGGACTATGACCAGAAGATTCCGCTTACCGAACGGCTGGAAAAGCTGAGGACGGTCACCTTCCAGCGCGACCTGGGCAGCTACTTCGACAAGACCGAGAGCAATTTGCTGATGGCAAACGCAGTCGCTGCGGAACTTGCTGCGCAATCCGTTGCGGTCGATCGTGCCGCTCTCGAACAAGCAGTGCGTCTGGCCAAGACCGATCTCACCGCTGAGTTGGTCAAGGAGTTTACTGAGCTGCAGGGCATCGTCGGCGGGCTGTACGCGCGCGCCCAGGGGTTAGGAGAAACCGTCGCTCAGGCCATCTATGCGCAGTACATGCCGGCCGGCGTTGAGGACCGCATTCCTGAAACGGTAGAAGGGCAGATTCTCGGGTTGGCGGACCGCATGGCCACCATCGCAGAAATGTTCGCTCTCGGATTGGCGCCAAGTGGCTCCAGGGATCCGTTCGCGCTGCGCCGCGCGGCGAACGGGATTATCAAGATTCTTGGCGAGTCCGGGCTGCCGCTGACCGTGGCTGGGTTGCAGGCAATCGCCCTCGACACTCTGCCCCGCGTCCGCTCCGGGGAACCTGCTGCGGCGATTGAATCGTTCTTCAAAGAACGCCTGAGCTTCTATCTTCGCGATGTAAAAGGCTACGCTTATGACGTCGTGAACGCCGTGCTGTCGACTGGGCTCACCACCGTTCCGGACGCGCTGGCAAGGGCGGAGGCACTCACACGGGTGCGCGGTTCCGACGATCTGCTCGCCGTTTCCACTGCGTTCAAGCGCATCAAGAACATCCTGCGTCAGGCTGCCGAGAAGCAGGATGTACCCGCACATGCGATCGCCGCCGAGCAGTTGGTCGAGCCTGCGGAGCGCCAATTACACGTAGACATGGTTACAGTAGCGCCGCTGGTGGAAGCACTCCGCACGCAGCGTGAGTATCAGCAGGCGCTGGAGAAGATCGCCACGTTGCGTCCCGCGATTGACGCGTTCTTCGACAAGGTGATGGTGATGGCTCCGGAGACCCCACTGCGCGTCAACCGGCTGACCTTGATCGCCGCAGTGCTCAACGAGTTCTCCCGCATCGCTGACTTCTCAGAGATCGTCCCCGGCTGAGAGCGCATCAACCGGGAAATACTTGTCATTGAGAGCAGTGAATTCCCACATCTCCCGACTGGAAAACGTCGTGAGATATGGGGCGCCCGATTTCGTTGACGGGTCCGGCTTTTTAGCTTGGGGTGTCACCGGCTGGGGTGCCCCATATCTCACGACGTTTTCCAGCCGGGAGATGTGGGAATCCACCGCTTCCAATCGCTAACTCTCACCCCGCCGCGTCGAATCGTGCCGCCTAACCCCGAAAGTACAACTTGCGTGCAGTTCTGGCATCCGACCATAAATAGATATGTTAATAGAATGTTAAAACCGTTATAGTGACAAAACAGTTCGTCTCTGCCGGCGAACTGGCCCCCCTAATTGCAGCAGTTTGCGGCCAACAGGGATCAGTGTGCCTGCATGGCAGAAGGCACTTAGTAAATCTTCCAGGAGGCCCGGCCCATGACCAGAATCTCATTCCACCAGAAACTCGAAAACCTCAGGGAACGCCTGCTGGAGATGGCCGGTGTGGCCGAACAAACGCTCACCCTGGCTCTCGACGCCCACTGCCGCGGCGAACTCTCTGCTTGTAGCAAAGTGCGCCTGAACGAAGGCATCATCAACCGCTCCGAACGCGAGATTGATCAGATGGCGCTGGACCTGCTCGCCATGGAACAGCCGATGGCGGTGGACCTGCGCTTTGTGCTGGCCGCAATCAAAATCAACTCGGACCTCGAACGGGTCGGCGACCAGTCCATGACCATCGCGTTACTGGCGGAAGAGCTGGCGGGCAGCGGCCCCTGCGACTTTCCTATTGACATTCCACGCATGGCGGAACTCTCCATGACGATGGTGCGCAAAGCGCTCCAGGCGCTCACTGAGCGCGATGCGGAGCTCGCCATCAGCGTGCTTTCCATGGACGACGCAGTGGACGAGATGAACCGCAGGGCCAAGAGCGTCCTGTTGGATTGCATTGCGCGCGACTCCACTGCAGCCCGCTCCGCCATCAACCTGCTCTTTATCTCGCGCAGCCTGGAGCGGATCGCCGACCACGCTACCAACATGGCGGAAGACGTCATCTTCTGGGTGCGCGGCGCGGACGTGCGCCACGGCCACGCTCTCCACATTCAGTAGCCCACTCAATGCACGCGTTGCAAACGGGCGATTAACTTCTCTGCCAGGTTTTCGCCTGAATCTGACCACAAAAGCCGGCTGCTGATCCCGCAGTGGTCCTGGATAGCATTGGTCACGTCGACCAGCCGTTGCACGTTTCGCTTCACATACTCGGCGCCCGTGGTATCCAGGTCGATGTTCTCTACAAGAAACGGCTTGTCCAGCCCAAAATCAACGCGAACCTGCCCGTTCTGTTCGTAAGCACCTTCATCGAACTCCGGGCCAAAACCGACGACCCGGACGACGACCGGCGATAGCTTCCAGGTGGGGTCCAGTCCACCCCCGGTTTCGGGCATCCACAAGTCCCACTTCAGCTCGAACTCGTAGGCGAAGTCACCGTGCAGGATCTCTGTGGCCTCCGCGACAGCCGTTTCCGGCACAGACTCCTGCACTTCTTCCTCTTCGTAAATTCTCTGGTAAAACGGCGGCTCGTTCCACGAAATGGGGTAAGCGGCGGCCGCATGCACGCGCACTGCCTGACCCGGGGCGCCGAACTGGCGCACCACCGAGACGATTGCCGGGGCCAGCGCCGGCAAGCGGAAATTAGGGAACCAAAGACTCAGGTACAACCGATCTGCCATATCCCCATTTTAAGCTCTCTGTAACAGTCGTTTCAGGCCGATGAGCAAGAGTGAGAAGATGGGCTATATGGGGTGTACCCTGCACAGGTCAGCGAGCGGTAACCAGCTTGATTTTTGCCAGTATGGGCCGTCGAGGTGAAGCCGGCTCACCTGCGCAATGGCATCCTGATCTTCGCCGCAGCCCTCATCGTGGCCATCGGAGCGTTCTTTCTTCACGCACGTTGGCTCGCCCGGCGTCTCAGCCGCGATCTCCCTTACGAACTGGCCAAGTCGATTCAGCAATCCACCCAGGGCTTTACCCACTCGGAGTCCCGCGGCGGTCACACCCTCTATACCCTGCACGCCTCGAAAGCAGTGCAGTTCAAGGCCGATGGGCACGCCGAATTGCATGATGTGAGCATCACTCTTTTTGACGCCCAGGGCGCGCCCGCCAATCGTATCTATGGCAGCGCGTTCGACTGGGATCCCGTCAAAGGGATCGCCCGCGCCTTGGGTGAAGTAGATATCGATCTGCAGGCAAACGCATCTCTCAATCCAAAACAAGCTGCGAACGTGGCGCCGGACGGAGATGGCAAGGGTACGGTGCACGTCAAAACCTCAGGCCTGACCTTCAATAAAGAGACCGGGCTAGCCAGCACCCCGGAAAAGATTGAGTTCCGGTTAGCCGCAGCGGCTGGCAGCGCCGTGGGCGCCAGCTTCAACTCGCAAACCGGCGTGGTCGTCCTGAACTCCGACGTGGCATTCAATTCCAGCCTGGACGGCAATCCGCTTTCCATCCGTGCCCACCATGCCCAATTTGATCGCGACAGCCGGCTGTTGTACCTCTTGCAGGAGGTGGCCGATTTCGAGGACAGTCACAGTTCTTCCGACCAGGCAACCATCTCTTTTCGTGAGGATGGGTCGGCCTCCCGGGTCGAGGAAGCGGGAAATGTACTGCTCACCAGCGCCGCGCAAAGAATCACCACCCGCAAAGCCCACATTGATCTGGGTCCAAAGAGCGAACCGGTGCAGGCCAGCATGGAAGGTGGTCTGCTCTACGTGGCCAGCGACCAGAACCGCCAACTCCACGGGACGGCTTCTTCCGGCACTCTTCTGCTCGGGCCGTTGATGTCCATCCGGCACGCACAGCTGCGGGACGCCGTCTCCCTGGTCGAAGCGGAGACATTTGCGGCTCCTGATTCGGAAACTTCTCATGCAGAGGCGGGTAAGGCGAAACAGCATAAGCCAGTGTCCAGTTCTCGCCAGATCCAGGCCACGCGCATGGACGTAGATTTTGCGCCTGGCGGCGGCCGCAGCCCGCAAGCGGAACATATTATCGCCGCTGGGGCTGCCAGGCTGAATGTCCATACGATCTACAGCAACACGCCGCCCCAGGACACGACGGTGCAGGGCGATGAATTGGTGGCGACCCTGGCTGGAGGAGTTGTGCTCACCAGCCTTCGAGGCACAGGCCACACCGGCTTGGTCGAAATCAGCCCTAACGGCGCGAAGCAACGCAGCACCGGAGATACTCTCCTGCTGACGTTCGCCGCGAACAAGGGGTCTGCCTCGCAAATGGCTGCACAGCTGCAATCAGTGGTGCAGATGGGCAATGTGACATTAACCCAGGAAGCTTCCGCCGATAGTAACAAGACGAAGGGCGCTGGGAGCGCGGGTGTGGGGCTCACCACGGCAGTTGCGGAGAAAGCCTCGTACGACGCAACAAGCCAGATTGTGCAGCTTTCCGGCAATCCGCGCATCCGTAATGGCAGCGGGGAACTGAGCGCTGGGGCCATTGCAGTGGAACATGACACCGGGAACGCCAACGCCAGCGACGGCGTGAAGGCAACCTACCATCAGGAAAAAGGGCAGAAAAGCGTACCTTTCTCAGCAGCCGGTTCGGTGCACGTAGTGAGCGACCGCGCCCACCTCGACCATGCCACGGGACTAACCACGTTCTACGGAAAGCCTGGCACCCCTGCGCGCTTGTGGCAGGGCAGTGATTCCATTACAGCGCCGGTGCTGGAGCTTTCCCGGGCGAACTCGACCTTGGCGGCGCATGCTGTCAGCGGCGACGCTGCGGCGGTGAGCGCGATCCTGGTAAGCGAGCCTGCCAGTCAAAGGAAAGGCGCCCCGCCTGCCGCTGCTACGGCGGCTGCGCCGGTGCTTCGGTTACAAAGCCGCACCCTGCTTTATGCCGAAGACGCTCACCGAGCCACGTTCAGCGGCGCCGTCGTGGCCCAGACCGCCACGGGTGCGCTTCATGCCAATGCCATGGACATCTACTTCAGCCCCGCATCCCCGCCGCCATCCTCGCCCAAACAGGAAAGTCAGGCGGGGAGCAGGGTCGAACGAATCGTCGCCCGCGGGGCTGTCGAGTTGCTGCAGCCAGGACGCAAAGGCACTGGCGAAGAGCTCACTTACACTGCGGCCGACAGTAAATTTATGCTCACCGGAACCAGCTCTGCCCCGCCTCGACTGAGTGATGACGTGCGCGGCAGCGTCACCGGTACTTCGTTGATTTTCAATGATCGCGATGATAGCGTCATCGTGAGTGGTGGAGCGTCCAAAGCAGTGATCCAGACGCGTGTCGCACGATGATGCAGAAACTCAGCACAGACGAGATCGGCAAATCGTATAAGGGCCGTCAGGTAGTGCGAGGCGTCAACCTCGAGGTTTGCCAGGGCGAAGTCGTCGGCTTGCTCGGACCCAACGGCGCCGGCAAAACCACGAGCTTTTACATGATTGTCGGCTTGATCACTCCGGATACGGGGCAGGTCTTCGTCGATCAGGTAGACATCACCCAGGTGCCCATGTACCTGCGAGCGCGCAAGTACGGCATCAGCTATCTGCCGCAGGAGCCTTCCGTCTTTCGCAAATTGACGGTCGAAGAGAACATCCTGGCTGTGCTTGAAGTGCAGTCGCTGGCGCTCGAAGTTCGCCGCGCCCGCACTGAAAAGCTGCTGGATCAACTGAACCTCGGCCACATACGCAAGACGCGCGGCTACGCGCTCTCGGGCGGCGAGCGGCGCCGTGTGGAGATTGCCCGCTGCCTGTGTATTCAGCCATCGTTCATTCTGCTGGACGAGCCTTTCTCCGGCATTGACCCCATTGCAGTGCTGGATCTGCAGGAGATCATCTTCGATCTAAAGGCGAGTGGCATTGGCGTTCTGATTACCGATCACAACGTACGGGAAACTCTTTCGGTGACCGATCGTGCCTACATCATCAACGAAGGCCGCATCTTCCGTACCGGCACTCCGGAGCAATTGGGTAACGATCCTGAGGTACGCCGAGTCTATCTGGGAGAGGGCTTTTCGCTGCACTAGATCGTCAGACACCAGACAGGCTGGTCTTGCGCTGCCCCTTCGTTCTCGACTGGCCACCTTAGCGGCGCAAGTGGCAACCAAGGTTAAGCGGGAAGCAGCACTCCCGTGCGAAACCTAAGCACAGACGTAACTTAGCCGATAACACAATCTCACCCGGTAACCGTGTGCGCCGAACCGCGGTGCGAAAAGGCTGTCACAGGTTGCTCCGGGAGAAGGTAAACTAAGGCCCTTAGTCCTTGCAGTGGTGCAGACGGTCATGGCTCTTCTACAACCTAAGCTCAGCTTGAAAATCGCGCAGCGTCAGATACTGACGCCTGGCCTGATGCAAATGGTCAGCGTGCTGGCGCTCAATAAGCTCGAGCTCAAAGATCTCATCAACACCGAGATTGTCGAGAACCCGGTGCTCGAAGAGCTGGAAGAGACCGTCCCGCTGGTAGATGAAGTGGCGCTCAGAGAAGTGGAGCGCGATCGCAGCGTGGAAGAAGTCGCCGCCAAGGCCGAGCGCGACAAAGATCCGTTCGACGAAATCGACTTTGGCTCCTACTTTCAGGACTATCTCGATCCCGGCTTCCGCACGCCCAATGGCTTTGAGGAAACGGATAAGCCGTCGTTTGAGAACTTTCTGTCGCAACCCAGCACCCTCACCGATCACCTTTTCTGGCAACTGGGGTCGCTAAACGTTGCCGAAGATCTGCGCGTCGCGGCCGAATACGTCATCGGGAATCTGGACGAAGATGGCTACCTGGTGGCCGAGGACGAGGAATTGCTCGTCGGCTTCGCACGCGAGTACGGCGCTCCGGCGGTTCGAGAAACACCGGAGCGCCCCGCCCAGCCCGAGGCGTCCACCAATGGAATTAGCAACGGCCACGAGCCGGCTGCCAACCCGCTTGCGCTGCTTTTGGCAGAGGCCATCCAGCTGGTACAAAATCTCGATCCCGTAGGCGTCGCTACGCGCAGCCTGCGCGAATGTCTGCTGGTGCAGATCGAGGGCCGCCGCCGCGAGTATCAACTTTCCCTCGGGCGCCACCGGCCCGCCTCCGAGCCCGCGAGCATCGTTCCCGCGAGCATCGTTCCCGAAGGGGAAGCAGTGAACGGGAACGGCACGCATGAGGATCGCCTGCCGGTCTTCGCGCTCGCCATGCGTATCGTCGATCAGCACCTGCTGCTGTTGCAAAAACGAGACCTGCGGGAAATGTCCAAAGTCCTGGCCGCCCCGCCCGAAACCATTCAGCATGCCATCGACTGCATCCGCAGTCTGGATCCCCGGCCGGGCCAGCGCTTTAACCGCTCCGATGCACGTTTGATCGAGCCCGATGTCGCGTTTGTCAAACGCGGTGCTGAGTTCGTGGTGGTCATGAATGAAGAAGATCTGCCCACCCTGCGCCTCAACCAGGGATATCGCAAGCTCCTGTCGCAGGAAGGTACCGAGCGCGACGTCAAAGAGTATGTGAAAGAGCGCTACCGCTCCGCCCTGCAACTGATGCGCAACATCGAGCAGCGAAAAAACACTATCCTGAGAACCTGCGAAGCCATCGTTCGCCGCCAGGGAGAATTCCTGGAACGCGGTGTGGACGCTCTGAAGCCCATGATGATCAAAGAGGTGGCAGAGGAGATCGGTGTTCACCCCTCGACCGTGAGCCGCGCCGTTTCGAGCAAATATGTCCACACCTCCCAGGGTGTGTTTGAACTGCGCTTCTTCTTCTCAGAAGGCGTACACGGCCCCGAGGGCGGCAGCACACCATTGCTGTTACTGAAACGCAAGGTTAAAAAATTGATTGATGAAGAAGACCCGCGCAAGCCGCTTACCGATGATCTGATCGCCGGCATGCTTTCGGCGCAGGGCATCGACGTAACCCGCCGCACGGTAGCCAAATACCGCGAAGATCTGCGCATCCCGAGTACCCACCAACGCCGCGTCCGTGACTAATCTGGCATTTCTGTCATCCTGGCGTACCTGCCTCTGCCACACCGTGACCGGCAATATGCTATAGAATCGGGCATCCCGCAGGGCCGGGGGTTCTGGCTCTGTTATTCGGTCTTTGAGGAGTCTCAATATGCCGGTTGAGTGCACGGGCAGGCAAGTGGTGGTTACCCCCCCATTACGTTCGTTGGCCGAAGAAGGCATCGAGCGGATCGCCAGAATCCTTGGCAAAATCAGCAGCGCTCACGTAGTTCTCACCGCCGAAAAGTATCGCCAGATTGCGGAAGTGACCATCAAAACCCGCGCCTGCACCCTGGTTGCGCTGTGCGAATCGAGCCTCAGCATGGAGGCCGCGCTGCGCGAAGCCCTGGTCAAAATAGAACACCAGGCGACCCGCCACAAAGATAAACAACTGACGCGCAAGCGTCAGCCCAAATTGGAAAAGCTCCTCATTGAGCCCGCGATGGTGCGCAGCGGCCGGGGTGGTGAGCCGGTAGCCAGAGCAGCCGCTGCCAATGGAACGGCCAACGGTAAAGGCCACGCCCAACCTGGCATTCCTGTGACCGTACATTCCTTCCCCGCGCGCTTGCCGATTGCCGAGCCCCACATCGTCCGCTCTCTTGATTCGGTCGCGCTCCGGCCCATGACTCTGGAAGAGGCTGTCAAAGAAGCCGAGTTTCGCGATCGGGATGTGTTCGTTTTTCGGGATAACGAAGGTAACGTAAAAATCCTGCATCGCAAGCGTGATGGCAAGATGGAACTGATCGAGGCTCCTTAACGCTACAGCCAATGCGACGAATTCGCCGTTAACCGCAGCCGTGGCGTTCTAAACAGCGCCCACCGGATGCGCCCCCGGGCTCGGGCGATGAGTAAATACCTAAGTAACTGCGACCTCAGAGTCGGACGGTACTTCTTTCAGGGGATACTCCAGTGCCGAAAGCGCCCCTGATACTCAACCCAGTGGGGCTGTTCTCGGGCGGCGATTCCTATGCATACAGAAGCTGATGTTGCCGTGCTTACGGCTCAGCAAAAATCACTACTCGAAGCACTGCCCTGCTACGTTTTCGTACAGCGAGCAGGCCATATCGTTTACGCCAACCGCGTGGCGCGCGAAGCCCTCCACCTGGGAGAGACCGTGAGCCTGCCAGTGGAGGAGTTGTTCGACGGGAAGTTTCCTGGTTTCGCCTACGCTCACCCGCACTCCACCCTAACTGGAACCGGCAACGTGTTTGGTTCCGGGAGCCAGGCCTATTCGTCGGAATTCAATTGCCAGATGCGCACCCCCGTGGAACCTGCGGTCCCTGTCCGCGGGAGCTTCCGTATCCTGCGCGTCGAGCCAGAGCCGGAGTTGCTCATCGTCGCGTTGCGAGCTCGGCGTGACTCAGAAAAGGAACTGGAAAAGAACCTGAGCGGCGCGGCGGGCCAGGGGTCGCCGTCTAATTTTCTCGAGCACCTCCTGAATGCCGCACCCGAAGCCATCATGATCACGCGCGGCTCCAGGATCCTGCATATCAACCGTGAGTTCGAGGCGCTGTTCGGCTATAGCGCAGATGAGGCGCTGGGGCAAAATACCTACGACATCCTGATCCCGCAAACCCGCCGTCATGAGTTCGACATGCTGGAGCACACCATGCAGTTGCATGGCCGGGCATCGATGGAAACGGTGCGCCTGCACAAATCGGGAGAGTTGATCGATGTGTCGATCCTGGTCGCGCCCATCCAGATGTCTGGGGTGGATGTCGGTAATTTCGTAAGCTATCGCGACATCCGCGATAAGAAGCAATCAGAAGCGCGCATGCAGCATGACGCGCTGCTCGATCCGCTCACCGGTTTGGCCAATCGCGCCCTGTTTCTCGATCGCCTGCAGCTCACCATGGCTCGCCAGCAACGGCACTCCCGGCTGAACTTCGCGGTCATGTTCGTCGATCTGGATCGGTTCAAAACCGTGAACGATAACCTGGGTCATGCTTCGGGCGACGATCTGCTGGTCCGCATCGGGGCCCGCCTGCGGGCTTGCCTGCGGCCCGAGGATACCGTGGCCCGCTTCGGCGGCGATGAGTTTGCCATCCTGATCGAAGATGTCACCAATGTTTCCGATGTCACCAACATCGCAGAACGCGCCCAGCGGGACATTCGCCTGCCCATAGAAATAAACGGCCACGAGGTGTTTATCTCGGCCAGTATCGGCATTGCGTTCGGCACCCTCGATCACACCAGCCCGGAACATGTTCTACGGGATGCCGATTTCGCCATGTACCAGGCTAAGTCAAACGGCCACGCACGCCACGAAGTGTTCGACGGCTCCATGCACGTGCATGTAGCCGCCCAGATGAGGAAACAGCAGGATCTGAAAGGCGCGCTGACCAACAAGGAACTCGAGGTCTGGTACCAACCCATTTACCGGCTCGCTAATGGTGAGATCGAAGGCTTTGAGGCTTTTCTGCGCTGGCGCAAGCCCACCGGCGAGTTTGTTCCCCTGCAGGAGTTTCTGCCCACGGCGGAAGAGACTGGCCTGATTGTGCCGATCGGTCTGTTCGTGCTCGAGCAGGTTGGCGAATGCCTGAGCCGTTGGGCTGCGGCTGTTCCCGGCGCGGCGCCGACCATCGATGTCAACCTGTCCTCCCGGCAATTCAAAGATCCCGAGCTGCTGCGCCACCTTGCCCAGTTGTTTGCGCGCTGGAACATCTCTCCCGCGCAACTGCGCCTCGAAATCTCAGAAACAGTCATCAATCAGGATCCGGAAGGCTCGCTTGAGATCCTGCATGGTCTTGCCAGTCTCAAAATACGCGCGGCCCTGGATAATTTCGGCGCCGGCCTTGCCTCGATGAACCACCTGATCCGTTTGCCCATCGACCTGGTGAAGATAGACCGCCGTCTGGTCGCGTACTTGCCCATCCCGGGCAAACAGGCGGCGATGTTGCAAAGTATCTTCGATCTGGGACGCATGCTGCAGGTGCACATGCTGGCCGAAGGCGTTGAGCGGAAAGAGCAGTTGGATGCCCTGCTGCAATATGGCTGCGATTTTGGGCAGGGTCACTTTTTCTCGACCCCGGTGTCGCAGGAGAAGGCACAGGCACTGCTGGAAAAGGGGCGTTGGCGTATTTAGGGCCGCGGTCACGTCCTTCGGCAATCTGTGTCTTTTGAAATCAGTGACTGGAGCTCTTGCGGGATGCTGCGCAGGGCCGGGTGAATGCTACGATGGCGCATGCCTCGCAGACGCCCCCCCACGGAGCAGGCTACTCCGGTAAAGCGAAGTCCTAAGAAGGCCAGCAAAAAAGCGGCTGCCAGTGTGCCCCCTGTCGCCTCGGAACTGGTCATCCTTACCGGCCTCTCGGGATCGGGGAAGGCGTCGGCTCTAAAAGCCTTCGAAGACCTGGGTTTCTATGCAGTAGATAACATGCCGCTGGAGCTGATCCCGGCCTTTGCTGACCTGGTTCGCCAATCCGCAGAGATTAATCGGGCTGCCCTGGTAGTCGACATCCGCGAGGGACAGCACCTTGATCGTTTCCCGGCCATTCTCAAGCAGGTGAGGAAAGTACTCGCCACCACCGTTGTATTTCTTGATGCTTCCGATCCCTCCCTCGTAAGGCGCTTTTCTGAGACACGCCGTCCCCATCCGCTGGGACGCACGGAGACGGTCGTGCGCGCCATCCACGCAGAACGAAAGGCGCTGGATCCCATTCGCAACCTGGCGGACGTCAGCGTGGATACGTCCAGCTACAACGTCCACGAGTTACGCGCCTACATTCTGCAAAAGTTCGAGCGGGGTGACAGTGACAAGAACCTGCTCGTTTCCTCCATCAGTTTCGGCTATAAAAACGGCGTGCCGTTGGAAGCAGACCTGATCTTCGACGTACGCTTCCTGCCAAACCCTCACTTCGTTCCGGAGTTTCGCCACCTGACGGGGCGCCATCCGAAGGTTGCCAAGTACATCCGTGACTTTCCGCAGACGGCCGAGTTTCTCGATCGCGTCACCCAGATGCTCTTGTTTCTCTTGCCTCATTACATTGAGGAGGGAAAGAGCTATCTGACCGTGGCCTTCGGCTGCACCGGAGGGCAACATCGCTCGGTGATGATCGCGGAAGAAGTGCATAAGCGCCTGGCGAAGGAAGGCTACCGCGTGAAAGCCGTCCACCGGGATATGCCGCATTAGACTCAGGCTGTCTGGTCCCGGCTCACCTCGAGCCCCAGGGGTAGTGCACGAGGACCCCCAAGGGAGACCGTCAAAAAAGCGGAGGCAGTTCTCGCCTGGCCAGGGCGGTTTTCTTACGAACCCTGAAGCTACAAGCAACTGCGAAGGAAAGTCGCTCCCAGAGACAACCCCCCTTTTGTCATCCCGAGCGCAGTCGAGGGATCTGCTGTGCGCCTTTCTCCC
>CAZZVD010000075.1:0-19429 GCA_964657465.1 uncultured Acetobacteraceae bacterium
TCTAAATTCTCCTACCCAGATCTACAGCTTACTTGTGAGAAATCCGGGCTAGTCCGTTGACGGACCCACCGCCTCGTCTGAAAACAGGGAAGAAAGTCGGGCCTCTCGGACATAAAGAGAAACGCTCTGCGCGAGCTTAAGTTCAGCTCGCGCAGAGCGTTCTGTTTCACTCGCCAGGCTACTTCTCGTTCGAAGAGTTCGCGACCTGCAAGTTGTTCGTGACTTTGAAGATGCCCGGGACGCCGTTGGCGCGAATGCCGGCGGTGTCTTTATCGGCCTGGCTATTCACCACGCCGGCCAGAGTCACGTTGCCGTTCACCACCGTGATGCGGATCGGTTGCGCCGGATCAATCGCGTACTTGTTCAGGCTGGGAAATCCATAGACAGCCCGATACACCTGCATGCGGGAACGATCGTCCATGGGCGAGAGCGGGTCGACCTTGATTTCGTTGATCACGTCCTGCACACCAGGAAAGTTGCTCGCCAGGGAAACCGCGGAATCCGCAGCGACGGGGCCGAGCGCATTGCCGCCCAGGGTCACGGCGCCGTTTTGCACGCTGACGCTGATGGCGTTGAAGGCATTGCCGTATCCTACCCGGTCATACTGGAGCTTCTTCACAAGCGCCTGCTGCAGCTGCTGGTCTGACATCTCGCCAGCGCGTGCGATCTGCAGATTATTCCGCACGGCCACCACGTTCTTTACGCGATGAGCTTTCTTGTCGATTTCTTCCTTCGTGGCATAGGTATTGACCGTGCCCTCGAGATCGGCGATTCCGTTCTTCACGGAAATCTGAACACCCTTGAACTTCTTCAGGGAATTCTGCAAGTCAGCCTGTATGTTGTTGTCGGTCTGGGCGTTTTGCCCCACAGCGAACGCAGCCTTAGGAATGGCTACCTGAGAACCCAGAACAAGAACAGCCGCTGCCAAAGTTAAACGCTGTAATACGGTCTTCATTTTGCTATCTCCTCTTTCATGGCTCTCACGATCCGTTGATGTGAACGCTGATTTGTCCTTCGGTTGCGCCGAGAACCCACCAATATAGACACGCGCTTTGGCGCGGAGTTGCCATCCTTGTGTACTACGAGCACAAGCAGTCGTCAACGGTAGCGTTTATGAACCTTGAGCACGATGCTGAATACCCCTGCTTCATCCCGCACGGCCAGGAGAGATACGCTGCCGGTGACGTCCACCTGGGCCTGGATGAGCTGCTGCGCGGTGGCGTTGACATTGGTGGCGTAGGTGAGTTGCACATTCCTGGAGATATTCTGCTGAACGGTGATGCGCGCACTGGAGCTGCCGATGCTGCCGACGTAGGTAGGGTCTATCTTGACGCTGCCCCCGCCAAACAGTTTTTGTACGCGGCTGCCGACGGCAGCGTTGAGCGCTCCGCCGAGCAGAGCGTTGGTGGTGGAATCGGCGCCAATCGATTGCTCCTGTTGGGAGTAGAGAGCCTGCTCCTCCTGGGTGCGGCCCAGCGCCAGGAGCGAGATCACGTCGGCTTGTGGCAGTGGAGGCTCGGAACGGAACGTCGGCGTGAGTTGGTTGGCGTTGCCGTGGAGACCGATGGTGACGTCGTATTCCTCCACGCGGGTGGTCGCGTCAATGTCGATCAGGGGTTCGATTTTGACAGGATTGGTGAAGTAGATCTCACCGTGCTGCAAGTGATAGGTCGTGCCGGCGAAGTTGGCCGTCCCGTCCGTGATGTTGATGCGCCCGAGAATCGCCGGTTGCGCAACCGTTCCGCGGATGCGCAGGTCCACGCTGCCGGCGAGTTGCGCGAAGGAGTTCTGAAAATCCAACTGCGGCGCGGAGAAGATGTGTACATCCAGCCGCACGTGGCTTGAGGGAGCATTCGGGTCGGGTGGGATCGAGGCCGCAGGTCCGGGAGCGAAGCTGGCGAAGTCCACGTTCGGCCCGATGATAAAGCGGGTGATCTGCACGCTGCCGGAGAGCAGCATGTTGTTTTGCGAGCCCTGCAGATGCATGCTGGTATCGGCGGTCGCGCTAATCCCGCGATAGCGCACGCGCACGTCTTTTCCGGTAGCCGTAAAGTCGCCGTAGATCCCCTGCTGGTACGCCAAAAACCCGCCGATCTTCAATTGGCCGCCACCGGTCATGCCGACAAGCTCCTGGACCTCCAATCGATTCTGGTCAAACACCAGGTTGCCGTTCAGCTTGCTGATGCCGTTCGGCAGATCATTGAGGGCGACCGCGACATTAGCCAGGTGCAGCCGGCCGGAGAGTAATGGCCGCTTGAGTGTGCCGTTGGCATCGACATTAAAGTCAACGTGGCCAGACGAGGTGATATCAGAATCGAACGTTTGCGCGAGCTTCATGTTGATCGCGCCGTTCCCGGTCATTTCCAGCGCCTGATTGCCCACGAGGGCAGCGGTACCAATCACGGAGAGGTCAGTATCCGGGCCAGTAATATGGGCCTGGGTGACGTGGAGAATGCCCTCGTGCAATGAAAGGCGCAGTGGGCCTTCGGCCTGCAGAGCAATCCCTTGCAGGTTGGCCGAGAACTGATTGATCTCCGCATCGCCACTCAGCTGCCTGGGATCTCGCAGCGGGCCAGCTACGCTGATGGTGCCGCCGATCGCGGAGTTGCCGGTGACGGACTGTACGTGGAAAGCGCGCAGGAACGGCGCAATGTTTAGATTACTCAGGACTGCTTTGGCTTTGGTTTCGAAGCCGCCACCCAACTCGGTTTGCCCTTTCACTTGCAGGCCTGCGGCGATGAGGCTGTTCTGCGCGCTAAAGAAAACTGTGCCTCCCTCCGTATGGGCGATGACCTCGAGTGCGCCGCCCGGCTGGCCTCCTAACACCAGGTTGCGCAGATGCAGTCCGGCCAGCACGGAGAACGAGTCGGCGGTCCCCGAAGCATGCGCGTCGAACTTGACCGCCCCGGCAATCGCCAGGCGTGGATCTTGCGGTTGGGGGAAGTGGGCCAGCTCGAAGTTGGCGCCGTCCACGTTGCCGAGAAAGTGGCCGGTGCGGAAGTTATAGGTTCCGTTGGCGATGACAGTGCCGCCGTCCTGCAGCAGGGTGAGCCGGGTGAGATTGACATTCTGCTGAGCCAGCACCAGGGTGGCCACCAGGCTGTGGTAAGGCTGGCCCTCGATGGTACCGCCCTGCACCGTCAGATTGCCGCCTCCATCGAGGTTATCCAACGCGCCGGTGGCGTGCATCTGGAAGTTGACAGTGCCGGTAACCGGCAGATGTTGCCCGGCTATCGCCAGCAGATCGGTCAGCGAGGCATCCTGGATGCGTGCGTTCGCGGCGATGGTGGACTGCTCGTCAAAAGCGACGCGCCGCCGGCCGATCTGGTGAGCTCGTAGTTGCCCAGAGCCATGGATGACGGTGGCGCCGCGCGTGAGTGCTGCCTGCTCGATCGAGATCAGGCTCGAGGAGTAGCTGCCGGTGGCATCCAGTTTGTCCCAGGCGATGGTGGTCACGACGGGCGGCGGGGCAACTGCGTGCGGCGCTTTGCTACCAGCTACCGGCAAAGCGACTGGAACCTTCGTGTCCCTGGCAGGAGTAATCGTGACAGGCACAATCGCCCTGGCAGGCACAATGAAGGTAGTCGAGAACTGATTGGCCACAACGTGGCCCTGGAAGGCCGGGTCCACCAGGGAGCCCGTGGCCAGACCGTCAAAGGTGGCGTTCCCATGAAGCTGAATGGGCACACCCGAGATACCCTTTTTCCCATTCAGTCCCAGACCGAGCGTTTTGAGCACGTGATCGAACTCGCCGAGGTTGTGGTTGACCAGGTGCACAGTCAGGCTCGATGGCCGGGTCACCGGATAAACCCCTAAAGAGCCTGCGACATTAAGGTTGGTTGCTGGCGAGTGGGCCTGAAGCTGGTTGATGCGGACCAGACCGCCTTGCTGAAAGTACCTGGCGTCCACGTGTCCGCTAAGAGGCAGCTGCCCGGCAGAGGACGAGGCCGGGGCTGTCATTCCCAGGTTGGCAGAGACGGTAAGGTCGGAGGCATCGCCCGTCCAATCGACGTTGACCGGGCCCTCGCCAAAAGTATCAAAGCCAAGATCCTGGTATCTCCGCTCAACGACGCTGGACAACACCGTACTGAGCCGTACGCCGCGGACACGGGCGCGTATCGTCATCACCGGGGTCACCGCGGCCGGCTTTGCAGGTGCACTGCGATCAGGCCGGCGCGATAAGCTTGTCCGTTTTTCCCGTTGCGCCGGGGGCGGCAGTGCGGGCGCTGACCAGTCGACATACCGAACATTTGCATTCACTATTCCGCCCTGGCGCGGACGAGCAACCAGATCAGGCAGCGTGATTTCCTGTGGCGTGATGTGGACGCGGGTGGTTCCGTCCAGGCCGTCAATCACGAAGTAGGGGATGGAGTAGTCGGCTCGATTGATTTTTGCGGAGCCGTCGACCACAAACTGACTGCTCCCATTGCCGTGGCCGGTGAGCGAAAGATCGACGGTGCCACGGCGGAACCCCTCGACTGCTCCCAGGGCCGTTAATTCCGGCAGCTCGATGGTTCCGCTCGTGGTGAATTGCCACTGTGGCTGAGCGAAGCCCCTCAAGTCGCCGGTCGCCTGCAGTTGGGACTGCCCGGTGGAGAACTGCAGGCTCTTCACCGCCACCTGGTCTGTCCCCGCCTCCAGGCTCACATCGAGCTTGCTGTGGACCGGTAGCCCGGCGCCCTTCTGGGCGGTGACATCAGCACAGGTGAAGCTGCCAAGATAGCGGTGGGACGTGGGAGCATAGGTAATGACCAGGCCCATGTCATTGGCGGCGAGAGAGAAAGGAATCGATTTCTCGTTGACCAGTGCTTTGCCATCCTGCACTTCGACTCGATTTGCCTGGAGATCGAAGACGGTGCGAATGGGCGAATCGTTGTGTTCTTCCGTAGCCTTGGGTTTGGGCTGGTTGGTCGAGCCGTCGGGATAGATGATGAGGTGGATGGCGGGGCGTTCCAACTGCAGAAAATCGAGACCCAGCGTGGCCCGCACCAGGGACAGGATTTTTGCCCGCGCGTAGATACGGTCCACATGCGCATAGGGCAGTTCCTTCGGAGCTTCCAATCCATGAATGGTCAGGTCATCGATCTCGACAGAGAGGTGGCGAAGGTTCCAGTGGAGGGCCTTTAGTTCAACGCGACCGCCCGTCGCACCTTCAAGCACGCTTACCACCTTGAGGCGGACCTGGTTAGAGAAGCGAGCCGTGGAAGCATAGAACATAAGTCCGCCCACCAGCAGAAGGACCAGGATTAACAGGGAGCCGACCGCCATCCACAAGTAAGCCCAGGCTCCGGACCGGGAAGGGGCGGAGGGAGGCAGAGGTGGAGGCGTGCGCTTGATGTCGCCGGAACGTTCGTCGCTCAGGGCTGCCCTCCCGACTCATCCCCGGAACCGGTGGTTCCCACTTTTCCGTAGAGGGGATCGAGGATGCTGACGCTTCCTTCATTCTTCAGGCTTTGCAGCCAGTCGAGAAGGAGTGAGCTGACTCGCTGCTGAAGGATGATCTCTTCAATGCGCGGTGAAACGGCTGCCAGAGCCGGCACCTTGACCGGCTTACCCGCAAACTGCGGTAACAGGATCTTGTTGTAGTAGTCGGAGATTTCGGCCGGGGTGACGCGCACACCCGCGCCGAAGCGCGACTGGATAAAAGAAAGAATCAGCATGCGTTGACCCCAACGGGCATTCACCTCCTGCTCGGTGAGGCCTTTCGCCTGGAGGAAAGCCTGCCATCCTTCTTCTGTCCTGCAGTGGTATTGCACGCAATCAGGAATCAGGCCTCGAAGTTGCTCCAGGCTTGCTTGCACCTCCTCGGGGGTGGGAGGGTTGATGGTTTGTGCGGTATCCATTTGTTGCAGGATAAGTGCGCGATCAATGAGGCGCTGCAGTGCAGTCTGTGGCGTGTCATGCTGGCGCCGAATACTGAAGGGCTGCAGAACCGCGTAGGCCAACTCCTCATTGATGTCGCTTTGCAGGATCACGCTTCCATTGATCACCGCCACTACGTGATCGAGCACCACCGACTGGCCAGCAATCGGCCCCGACTGGCCCTGCGCTGCGACTGCTAACCCCATCAACAGCAACGCAAGCCACCGCCAGCGGTCCGGAGCGGCATGCCCACACAGGCGCAGGGGTTGGCCGTGTGGCATACGCCGTTGGTAAGTGGAATGCAAAAGGCCGCTCAAAAACTTTGCCCGATGCTGAAGAAGAAGTTGAAATGGCCAGCCTGCCCGGTGTGCGGATCGGGAGCGGAGGAGGTGGTCGTGTAGTCGTAAATGACCGGGTAAATCGGCGGATTCAGGTTGTAGCTGAAATCGGCGCGTACCGGGCCGATGGGCGTGTGATAGCGCAGGCCAAGGCCCAGGGCGTGGGAGAAATCGTTGAAGTCGCAAGTGTCCGGCGTGTTGTAGGTGGTATAAGGCACCTTGACGTTGCGGCAGGTGGAGCTGTGGGGCTGCTTGGTGCGCAGGGCAGACGGCCAGATCTGCGACGACTTCTCGAACGAATTGCCCATGTCATGAAAGAGGACAAAGCTTAGATCTGTGCCAACGTAGCGCAGGGTCGGCGGGGGCGGCCGCAGTTCCAGCGTGTTGACAAAGACGCCTGCGCCCCCCACGGGATAACCGGTCTGCGGATCTCGCGGCCCGGCGGAGTTGATGGGAAAGCCACGATGGGAGGTGGCGCCGCCGGCATACAGCCGCTCCGGCAGCGGAATGAGTTCGGCGTCGCCATCGCCGAACGCGCGCTCCTGGCCATAACGAGTCTGTCGTGCGAGCACCCAATGATCGCGGCCGACGTCGTAGTACGTGGCATTACTCAGGTCGACGCGTGCAAAGTTCGCCTGCGACCCAAATTTGCCGTCGGCCAGAAAGGTTTCGCCCGTGGTGAAGCTGCCGTGATGCGCATCGAGTGCTACATCGCGGGTATCCCTGATGTAGGTGAAGCCTGGACCGCCCACCCGGACCGGTTGGGCCAGCAAAGGGATCTGCGACAAGCTCACCTGCAGGGTGTTGGAATTGACTGAGACGCGCCGATACGAAAAGGAATAGATAAAGGTGGTGGGCTTGTTGACGCGTTGGGTCAGGCGTAGTGCGCCGGAAAGAATGGCCGCCTTGTACGTGGTAATGACGGCGCTGTTGTTATACCCGCCCGAAAGCGTGAGGTTGAACTTTGGCTTATTCAGGAAATGGGGATCCTGATAGCTAAGCTGCACCACTTGCTCCAGGGTTCCGTAATTGGTGCGCAGGGTTATCGATTGATCGGTGCCCCGCAGGTTGGTTCGGCTCACGTTGAACAGAACGCGTGGGCTCGCGCCGGTTGCGCCGTTGGGATTGCATTTGTAACTGTTTGTGATGCCGAGCAGCTCCTGTTCGGCCAGCGAGAGACAGCCCTGGGAAGGAGTCCCTGTCTGGACTTCGAAGCCGAACCCGTAACTGACATCCCAACGTTTGGCTTCGGTCAGATTCAGTAGAACGTTCTTGTAAAGTTCTTCACCGGCCGGATTCTGGATCGCGGTGTTCACTTCATTGAATAGGGCGAGGTCATATAACCTGCGCTGCGTCTGCAGCAGCGCTGTCTGGTTCAGCGGATCGCCGGGATGGAGTTGAATGCGGTCCTGCACAACGGATGGCTTGGTCAGTCTGACACCAGAGACAAGCACTTTGCGTACGAAGAACTGCTTGCCCGGTATGACCTTCATGGTGAAATCGACCATGTCCTTATGCTCCGGTTCCGTTTGTTGGAACAGGCTTACCTGGGCGTTGTCAAACCCTTTACTGAGGAAGTACGTCTGCACCAGGTCGCGATCCTGGTTGATGTTGACGGCGGAATAGGGTTGACCCACGACGGCATTCAGGTTTGGCCGGAGGTCTGCGAGTTGTTCCGAGGTCACCCCTTCAATGTCGTACTTGCCAATGCGGCTTTGTGCCCCTTCATTGATTGCGTATTCAATCTTGAAGTGAGAAATTTTGCTGGTCTTGCCTGCGACGGCATCGATATCGATGAACTTCGGATCGATCGAAACGTCACTGAACCCGTTGCTTTTATAGAGCCCCGCAATGGTGGCGAGGTCGCGGTCGACAAGTTGCTGGCTAAAAGCGCCGTCCCGGTCGAGCAAACTGCTGGCCCGCACAGTGAGCCGCTGCGTAATGAGGTCGGTGCTGAAGTACTTGTTGCCGGACAGATTGACCGCATCGACTACGTGCCGCTGGCCAAGATCAAGTTTGTATAACGCGGTAATGTGCTGCGCGTCGGTCATCACCGGCTCGTGGGTGACTTTTACATCGAAGTAGCCCTTACCTTCAAAGTAGTTCCGCAGGTTCTGCGCACCTTCGTTCAACAGGTCCTGGTCCACGGTGCCTTCCTCGTACACCGGCACGAGTTTTTCGACATGCCCCTTATCGATCTTTGCGCCCTCTACCTGCACCAGCACGATGGGCCCTTCATGGGCCAGGAAGGTGTAGTTCAGGTGGTTGGAGGGCGGCACATAATCCCTGGACGTGAGACTGATGGTCGCCGCGAGACGTTGCCGCCTGGTGTAGCGCTTGCGCAAATTGCCCAATGCGCGACTTGCCGTATTGCGATTGACTTTGCTGTTTTGCTTGAGCTTTGCCTGTTTGCGGAACTCGGCTTCGGTGAGACCGCTGTCGCCGGTCAACGCCACCTCGCCGACACGCGCCGGTTTGCCGGGAGTGATCTGGAAATCAAGGTTGACCAGCGAATTCGTATGATCGATCACCTGTGTGCTGGCAATTTGGCCGGCGTAGAAGCCGTTGTTTTCCAGGGTCGCATTGACCGCCGGAGTGGCCAGCGCGGCTTTGCTCTGAGAGAAAGGCGCGCCCGCCTGCAATTGCGTAGCGCTTTGCAGCACCGACGCAAGGCGGTCGTCTTTGACCCCGTTGATATTGACCCTGCCGATAAACAGGCGGGGAACCCCTGCAAAAGTGATCGCCACATCCTCACCGGCCCGCACGCCGGCGACCTCGATCGATTGGTACAGGCCTGTGGCATACAAGCGGCGTAGGCTATCGCGAATTTTGTCGGGATCGAGGGGAGTGCCCGTTTGCTGGCCTAACTGCGCAGGCAGAGGGGCCAGTACCTCAGCGCTCACCCCGGTAAACGAGATGCTGACCACCTTCAACCCGGCCCAGTCGCGGAAGCCTTGCCGGGCGTCCTGCTCAGGGAGCTGAGCAGCGGGCGAAGCGGGCAGAAGTACAGGCGCTGTTTGCGCTGAAGACACCCTGAACGCGGCGGTGGCAAGCCCGAGCACCAGACAGAGCAGTGCGCCAAGTTTGTGGGAGGCCACGGGACCGCGTGGGCGTATGTTTCGCCGCCCATCGCCCGAAGGAAACAGGTCTGCCATGGATGAATCCGGGGCAGCGCTCTCATCCTTTGACTGATGGCGCGCGGGTAGAGCGAGCAATGTCAAAACAACAAAGATCCTCTCGGTGGTCTGCGTCGGTGGTCTGCGCAATGGTAGATGGAACGCATCCCTGGTTTCCAGGCGGCACTTTCCGGCGGATGACTCCGCTGGCGAAAAAGCCTTCGGTTAACCTGGGGACAGCTGATCTCAAGATGGCAAGTCTCTATACTAAGACGTGACCGGCCATCCGGTTGTTAAGGTGATTCGCGTGGAACCGGCATTGGAACGAGTAGCCGCAGCGATAGCGACAGAGGCGCCCGGGAACGGCCGTTACTCACGCCAGGTACTATTTGGGCCCATCGGCGAGCGCGGTCAGGAGCGATTGGCTGCGAGCCATGTGGCGGTGGTCGGCTGTGGAGCCACCGGCGCAGCCGCCGCAGCCCTCTTGGCTCGCGCCGGGGTGGGCACCCTGACCCTGGTGGATCGCGATTTTGTGGAAGAAAGCAATTTGCAGCGGCAGGTGCTCTACGACGAAGCGGACGCCCGGGAAGCGTTGCCCAAGGCAGAAGCCGCGCGGCGGAAGATTGCCCGGTTGAACAGCCAGGTAGAGGTGCGGGCCCATGTCGCGGACCTGGTGCCGGCTAACATCCATGCCTTGCTGGGGGACGCCAGCATCCTGCTCGATGGCACCGATAACTTTGAAACGCGGTACCTGGTGAATGACTACGCGGTGGAACAGAGGCGGCCGTGGATCTATGCGGCTGCGGTCGGCGCCTACACCGCGACCATGAACATCCTGCCGGAAGAAACGGCCTGTCTTGCATGCGTATTCCCCAAGCCCCCCATGGGGACTGGCGAGACCTGCGACACGGCCGGCATTTTGAATACTGCGGTCAACTTCGCGGCCTCGACCGCGGTGACTGAGGCGCTTAAATTCCTGGTGGGTGCGCAGGACCGCATGCGGCGAACCTTTCTTGCTCGCGATTTGTGGACGAATGAACAGTCGGAAATCCGGGCGGGCAGCCCGAGAGCCGGATGTGTAGTCTGCCAGCAGCGCGATTTCGCGCATCTGCGCGGCCAGCACAGGCCGCAAATCACGCTGTGCGGACGTAACTCGGTCCAGATCCACGAGCACCAACGGCCCATCGATCTTGCCGAACTTGGCCGGCGGCTGGAGCTGCACGGCCAAGTCAGTTCGAATCGCCTACTGCTGCGCTTTGTTTACGGGAGTTACACGCTGACCGTCTTTGCCGATGGCAGGGCGCTTATTCAGGGCACAACGGATCGGGCGGTCGCACGCACTTTGTACGCCCGCTTCATTGGAAGCTAGGCCTCGGGCAGGCTCGCCACCCATCTGTGCTGCAATAGCAAAGCCCTATTCCCTGGACGGGTGCCCCATGCTCGCCGACTCCGGCGTGCGTGGGTTGAGGAAGACAGGGCGAAGCCCTTCAAAATGCGTTCTCTCCGTCTTCCACGGTCACCCATTCTTCCCTGCTTTCATCGGGGTGCTTGGCTTCCTTATTTTCGCGCCATTTTCGCGGCGTGTCGGGTAAAGACTTTCGAAGGGCTGCGCCCTGTCTTGTTCAACCCACGCACGCCGGAGTCGGCGAGCATGGGGCACCCGTCCAGAGATTAGGGCTTTGCTATTGCGGCGGAGGTGGTTTGCTGCTGGTGGGCAGCGGTGGAATCCCACATCTCGCGAAAAACGAGCGAGATGTGGGGCACCCGTCGTTTGTTGGGGATCAGGGCTCGCCTTGGGGAGTTAAACTGCTGAGTGGATAAAGGTTGTTCCAAGGGTTGATCCTGGCTAGCAAGCAACTTTAGTAGCCAATTGTGCTTCACAGTGATCGTCCCCAATGGATGTGAACGAAACGGCATGCTGAACGTCCGCCCGCAAACGATGATTGACTGTGGGGCCACGACCCACCTAGAGGTATCAATGTCTATTCCCAGCAAGGACTTGGCAACTACGCCCGGACCCACCGCCCCGGCCAAAGCGCCAAATCAGCATCTCCGCCGCAATCCACCGATCGCGGGAGAGGCCGAAGCGATCCAGAAAGCCCAGGCGGGCGACGGTGCATCGTTCGAGATGCTGTATGCACTGCACAAGCGCCGCGTCTACTCGCTTTGCCTGCGCATGTTGGGCAACGTCGCCGAAGCCGAAGACCTGACCCAGGAGGCGTTTCTGCAGTTGTACCGCAAGATTGCTACCTTTCGTGGCGACTCGGCCTTTTCGACCTGGCTGCACCGGTTAGCCGTAAACGTCGTGCTGATGCACCTGCGGAAGAAAGGTCTACCCCAGGTTTCGCTCGAAGAAACGCTTGAGCCCTCGCAGGAAGATGGCCCCCGGAAGGATATCGGCGCGCGCGACCTGACGCTTTCCGGGTCGGTGGATCGCGTCACTCTCGAGCGCGCCATCGAGAACTTACCCCCGGGGTACCGGCTGGTATTTGTGTTGCACGATGTTGAAGGTTATGAACACAATGAGATTGCCGGCATGCTTGAGTGCTCCATTGGCAACAGCAAATCGCAACTGCACAAAGCGCGTATGAAGCTGCGTGACCTGTTGAAGTCGGGCCAACGAAAAGAGGCACTCCTATGAACGATGGCCGGAGAGCGAACGGAACTACCGCCGATTGCGCCATTTTTCAGACGCAGCTGCCCAGCCTGTTCGAGTCGGGCGAGGATCTTAAGGCGCAGCCTCACCTGAAGACATGTGAAAACTGCAGTGCGCTGGTGCGTGATCTGGAATACATCGCGCAGCAGGCAAAGCTTCTGCTCCCTATCCATGATCCCAGCCCTGCCGTCTGGGACAACATCCAGAGCGCCCTCAAAAAAGAGACCTCTGGCGCCAAGTAGCCTTTCCACGTAGCGGCTTTGCGCAGCATCCCGAGTGCCCGGCCGCTCGTTCCTTTTTGCCGCATCTATAATCCGCCACTATATGGACGATCAGCGGAACCAGCGTGGGTCAGAGCATGCAGACACCCGGCCAGAGCTGGCCCGGGTGGTGCTGACCGGGTTTATGGGCGCCGGCAAATCTACGGTCGGGGCAATTTTAGCGCGGTCGCTCGGGTGGCGTTTTCTCGATCTGGATTCAGTCATTGAAGACGCCACCAGGCTTTCCGTTGCCCAAATCTTCCGTGATCAGGGTGAGATGCATTTCCGCAGCCGGGAGCGGGAAGCGGTCCAGCGGCTGAGCTACGAGAATCAGATCGTTTTAGCGCTCGGCGGGGGCACGATGGAAGATCAGACCGCGCGTTCGTTGCTGCTGGGTACGCCAGGCACCAGTGTCATTTTTCTCGAAAGCAGGCTGGACGATCTGATCGCCCGCTGCAGGTCTGAGGATAAAGTGCGTCCCCTGTTAGCCGCGCCCGAGGTGATGGAAGCCCGGCTTGCCCACCGCCTGCCGTTTTACCGCCTCGCTCACGCGACGGTCGTGACCACCGGCCTTACTCCTGAACAAGTTGCCGATCAAGTGCTGGAGCAGGTTTCTGTCCGATGGCAGTGGGCACAAAGAAAGAAGGTCGTGCAGCATGGCCAGTCCTGAAATAATCACTGTGACACCGGGCTCGAGCCGCACTGAGCGCGTGCGCTCGATGCGCGGCAACATCATATTTGCCTTTGCCATTGCACTCACACTGGCGCTGGCGTACGTCATGCGGCAAATCCTGCTTTTGCTCTACGTGAGCGCCCTGTTTGCGGTGGTGCTTACTCCGGTGATCCGGGGCATCATGCAGCTCCGCATACGACGTTGGCACCCCGGCCGTGGGCTGGCGATTTTTCTGCTGCTGCTAAGCGTGGCGGGGGCGGCTACTTTATTCTTTGCCTTCGCCATGCCGCCGGTCTTGCATGATGTACAGGCCCTGATTACAGAACTCCCCGCGCGAGGGCCAAAACTGATCGACCGGATCCACCAACTTCCGTTTGCCTCACACTTCAATTTCTCTGGCGTGAACGCGAAAGTGCAGGGATTCGCCTCCAATTTCGCGGAGTACCTGCTTATGTCCATCACGGGCTGGGCAAGCAAGCTGGCCGATATCGGCATGGTCATTTTTCTCACCATTTACTTCATGATTGACGGAGAAGAGGCATACGGGTGGGTTTTGTCGTTCTTCCCGGAGCCGGCCAGGGGCCGGTTGGATAAGACCCTGATGCGCGCCGACGCCCGTATGGGCAAATGGCTGCTCGGCCAGGGGAGCCTGATGCTCATCCTGGGCGTGTGCAGCCTGATCGTCTTTGTCGCTCTGAACGTGCGGTATGCCTATGCGCTGGCGGTATTGATGGGCGTGTTGAACATCATTCCCATCATTGGCGCGATGGTCTCGATGGCCCTGGTCTTGTTGGCGGCGGCTACTGACACGTGGGGCAAGGTACTGGGGGTCACGATTTTCTATGCCATCTATGCCCAGGTAGAAACATCATGGCTCACACCCCGCATTATGAAGAGCAGCGTGGACCTGTCTGCGCTGGGGGTGTTGGTAGCCTTGTTGGTGGGGTCGAAGCTGGCCGGTGTGGTGGGGGCGATGGTTGCCGTGCCAACGGCCGTTCTGGTAACGGTGCTGCTGGAGGAGTACCTGATGCAGGACGACAAGAGGGAAGTTGCGGTCTAGCAGCACGCGGTTATCATCCCGACCGGGGGCGAATCCGACCCTGGAGCTTGTAAACGTGGGTGGAGGGAGAAAGGCGCACAGCAGATCCCTCGGCTGCGCTAAGGATGACAAGGGTGCGCAAGCCACCGCGTAGGTGAGCGGCTGTCCATCCGATGAAAGACCTGGAAGCCCTCAGGGCGCTTGCTTGTTATCATGAAGGCAGTCGTCGCTCCGATCTTGCCAACCCCAATCAATTCCGTCGTTTGTTTGCTCAGGATCGTGATCCGATGACGCCGATTGCTCATGTTGCACAAAGTCTTGCTGTGGATGGTGTGCAAAGTGTGGCAGTGCCGCACCGGGCGCGGCATTCTCGCCTCGCGGATTACCAGGAACTCTTTAAAGTACGCGTAACCTCGATGGTGGTGATCACGGCGTGGGCAGGTTTTTACCTGGGCTCCATGCGTTCCGGGATTACCAGCATGCACTGGGGGCTGTTGCAGTCGCTGCTGGGAATCGCCCTTGTCTCCTGCGGAGCGAGCGTCATGAACCAGGTGATCGAGCGCCGGGTGGATGCCAAGATGGTCCGTACGGCGCAACGGCCCCTCGCTGCGGGCCGGTTCAGCCTGGCCCATGCAGTCATTCTGGGCCTGGTCTGCTTCGGCGCCGGCGCGCTGGTGCTGGCCTCGTTCACCAATGTGGTCACCGTCGTGCTGACCCTGCTGACAGGGCTTCTCTACGTCGCGGTGTACACACCGCTGAAGCGCTACACCACGCTGGCAACGTTCATTGGGGCGTTTCCGGGAGCGATGCCGCCACTGCTCGGCTGGACAGCGGCCCGAGGCGAGATCGAGTGGCCCGCCGTCGCGCTCTTCGCGATTCTCTTTGTCTGGCAATTTCCCCACTTCATGGCTATCGCCTGGCTCTACCGCGAAGACTATGCCAAAGGCGGCATCCGCATGCTGCCGGTGGTCGAGCCTGATGGCTGGTCCACTGCACTGCAAGCCCTGATCTATGCGGTGCTCATGATCCCGGTCAGCACAGTTCCCTACTTTCTGCACGTGGCGGGCCCGGTTTACCTCGGTTGCGCCCTGGTATTGGGCGCGGGCTACCTGGTCTACACAATCCGATTCACCCGCATCCGGCGGGCTCTGAGCACCACGGAGTCGCGCGGCTATGGGCGCGACCTGTTGCGGGCCAGTGTTATTTATTTACCGCTGCTGCTCACCGTGATGATGCTGAACGCAAGCGGAAGGAGATAAGTTCATGGCGACCCTGAGCGAACGTCCTCCAGCTCACCTAACTTCCAGCGGTGTGTCGACGCTGATGCCGATCCAGTTGGACGGCCTGTCGCACAACTATGGAGACCGGCTGGCGCTGGACAATTTGAGTTTCGCCGTACAGCCGGCCGAGATTTTCGGACTCCTCGGGCCTAACGGAAGCGGGAAGACGACCCTGTTCCGCATCCTGTCTACCCTGATGGTGCCGAGCGGCGGCGTGGCGCGCGTGCAGGGTTTTGACGTGGCTCGCGAAGCCAACCGGGCCCGGCAGCAGACCGGCATTGTGTTTCAGGCGCGGAGCCTGGATCTCAAACTGACGGTTGCCGAGAACCTGAAACACCAGGGCCACCTCTATGGCCTTCGCGGCGAGACGTTAAAGCAGCGTAGCCAGGAAGTGCTGCGCCGGGTGGGGTTGAGCGACCGCGCGAAGGAGTACGCCGAAACGCTCTCCGGTGGCATGCAGCGGCGGGTTGAGCTGGCCAAGGGCCTGATCCATTCGCCGGCCGTGTTGCTGCTCGACGAACCATCGACCGGCCTCGATCCCGGGGCGCGGCGTGACATGTGGCAATACCTGCAGACGCTGCGCGACGAAGAAGGTGTTTCCATCCTGGTGACTACTCACCTCATGGAAGAAGCGGAGCACTGCGACCGGCTCGCCATCCTGAACCAGGGGAAACTCGTGGCGCTGGGTTCGCCGTTAGCTTTGAAGTCGGAAATTGGCGGGGACGTCGTCCTGTTTGAGGCAGCGAGCGCAGAGGCGGCCCAATCGCTGGCGGGACGGATCGGAGCACGTTTTAGTCTGGCGCCAAGTGTCATGGGCAACACCATCCGGCTGGAGCGCCCCGAAGGCCATCGTTTGGTCACCAGCGTAGTCGAGGCGTTTCCAGGAGAGATCGACGGTATCTCCGTGGCTCGTCCCAGCCTGGAAGACGTGTTCATTCAACGCACCGGCCATCGCTTCTGGACCGATGCCGAGCAAAAGGAAACAGCATGGCAACGATAGCTACCGCCGCTCCGCGCGCGGTTCGCAAAGCAACTCCCGGCATCTGGATGCCGGCGTACACCCTATGGGAACGGGAACTGGTCCGCTTTTACCGCCAGAAGGCGCGGGTGGTGGGCGTGATCGCTTCCCCGTTGATCTTCTGGGTTGTGTTAGGCGCGGGATTCGCGCACAGTTTTCAAACCGGGGACGCAGCCGGCGGCTCCAGCCACTACCTGGGATACTTCTTTCCGGGATCCGTCGCCATGATTGTGCTGTTTACCGCGATCTTCAGCATGATGTCGCTGATCCAGGATCGGAACGAAGGTTTTCTGCTGTCTGTGTTGGCAGCTCCGGTGAGCCGGTCTTCCATCGTGCTGGGCAAGGTATTGGGGGGCGCCACACTGGCCGCAGTCCAGGGAATCATCTTCCTGGTCTTTGGTCCCCTGGTCGGTGTGCACATGACCCTGGCGTCGGTCGGCCTGAGCATACTGGCCATCGTGATGATCAGCTTTGAACTCACAGCACTTGGCTTTGCGATTGCGTGGCCCATGGATTCGACCCAGGCTTTCCACGCCATAGTGAACCTTGTATTGATTCCGTTGTGGCTGTTGTCAGGGGCTTTGTTTCCGTTGCGCGGGGCGGCCGGGTGGATGCGCTTTTGCATGATGTTGAACCCGCTGACCTACGGCGTGGAAGCCCTGCGCAGCGCCCTCTTTCCCGAAGCTGCCACGCAGTTCTCGCTGCCGGTGAATCTGGCGGTAACTGCGGGCTTCTGTCTCGTGACCTTCGCGGCAGCCTGGGCCATCGTGAACCGCCGTACGCACCGTCCGTCCGCATAAAGGTGAACTCGCACATGATCGTGGCCGAAAACAATCAGCGTACCTCCGTAGCCCTGCCGGTTGTCTTGATCGTCGCCGTCAGCGCAGCCGCGGTGTGCTTTCTGCTCTGGCTGATTTACCTTCACCACCCGCTGGACGCGTCCGTGGTACGGTTCCGGTTCCTGCCTTTCTTGAATGCCGTGCTGAACGGGTTGTGCACCATGGCTTTGCTGGCAGGGTTTTACTTCATTCGCCGCCGCAACATCCCCGCGCACCGCAACTCGATGATCATGGGCTTTGTTTTTTCTTCCTTGTTTCTGGTGAGCTACATCGCAAACCATGCACTGCATGGAGAGACGCACTTTCCTGGCTTTGGAACCGTCAAAACGGTCTACCTTTCGATTCTAATCAGTCACATCGCGCTCTCGGTGATTGCCCTGCCGATGGTGCTGGTTACCTTTTTCTTTTCGCTGAGCGGGCGATTTCGCCAGCATCGCCGGATTGCGCGCTTTACCTTGCCCATCTGGCTTTACGTTTCGGTGACCGGAGTGGTGGTGTACGCCATGTTGGCTGCATGGCGGTGAGTCCAACACCCGTGCCGTTTACCGCAGGAGAGACGCTCGTGAAGGGGCGGAGTGCCGGGCCTATGCCAGACGATGGAACCCGGCAGCTGTTGCGCACCGGCGCCTGGATACTATTGGTGGGCGGCATTGCCGCCCTGTTGGCATCGATCCTGGGCGGCGGCATCGGCGAGCATGGACCGCATACGAATAGTGGCTGGCTGCTGCTGATCCTGGCGATGATGTGTCTGCCGTTTGGCACCATGCTGACGTTGCTGGGGATGGCGAAATGGCTGCGAAACCGGAGTTTGCGCCGTCGCAGCGAAAGCTGAAGCAGACGTTTGGTTCAGATTAAATTCTGCTTAGAATGAGTGCTTCTGGACCTGAAGCGACAATGGGACAGGGCGATTCTGCTATGCTTCTGCCTTATCTAACAAAGAAGGAACACCATGCCAAAAAGCGTGAATAAAGTCGTTCTCCTGGGCAATGTTGGCAAAGACCCGGAAATCAAAATGCTGCCGAGCGGTATGGCGGTCGCGAATCTTACCCTGGCCACGTCCGATCGCACGAAGGACAAGGCCGGCGAATGGCAGGAGCGCACTGAGTGGCACAACCTGACTGCTTACCAGCGCACGGCCGAAATCATCCGCGACTACGTCAAGAAGGGCAACAAGCTCTATGTCGAAGGTCGCATTCAGACCCGTTCGTGGGACGACCAGGCATCCGGACAAAAGAAGTACCGCACGGAAATCATCGTGAACGATCTCGTCCTGTTGTCTGGCAAGGGTGAGGGAGACGGTGGCGGGGGCGGCTCCTCTCGATCGAACACCGGCTCGTTTGATCAACGGGCGCCTGTGCACCATGAAGAGTTCGCGGGAACCGAGATCACGGACGACGACATTCCCTTCTAGTCTTCTCTCAGGGATACAGCAGCGTAGTTTTCCATTGACCGGCTTCCCGGGTGAACAGGAGCCGGTCATGGAGTCTATCCGGCCCATCCATCCAGAATTCAATTCTCTCCGGCTGCAGGCAGTAGCCTGTCCAGTAATCGGGCCGCGGTATTTCCGCAGGGTGTTCTTCGGCGAAGCTGCGGACTTTGTCTTCCAGGATTTGCCGGGCCGGCAGTGGCCGGCTCTGTTCTGACACCGCTGCTCCGATCTGGCTCCTGCGTGAGCGGCTGTGGAAGTAGGCGTCCACATCGACTGCCGCCATGGGGACGACGGGGCCCTCGGCACGCACTTGTCGTCTTAGCGATTTCCAGTGCAGACAGACAGCGGCTTTGGCGTTCGCCTCCAATTGCGTGCCTTTACGGCTCTCCCGATTGGTGAAGAAGCAGAATCCGCGCTCATCGACCCGCTTGATCAGGACCATGCGGACGCTCGGCCAGCCATCCGGGCTGGCGGTGGCGAGTGCGGCCGCATTTGGATCATTGGGCTCGCTCCGGTCCGCTTCTCCCATCCATTGCGCGAACAGCGAGAAGGGTTCTTGGTAAGTCAGCTGGCTGAGAGCGCTCATGTCCTGATGGTAGCTGGCTGGGTGTGCCCCGGCAGAGCGAGAGGCAGAAGTACTTTTGCTGGATCAATTCCGCGAGGGGACGCCCGTCGATGAAAGGCGCGCAAGGGTCGTCCCGGCCCAGTTTTTTCGTGTTCGTATTGATCACCAACGTTAGACCCCGCCAATGCGCCGGGTGCCCCATATCTCACCGCGGTTTTCACGCGGGGAGATGTGGGCGGGCTTTTACCCTCTTGTTCCTCAACTGGAGTTACAGGGAAAGAGCTACCGGTGAGCGGCTGTGAATTCCCACATCTCCCGACTGGAAAACGTCGTGAGATATGGGGCACCCTAGTC
>CAZZVD010000076.1:0-19168 GCA_964657465.1 uncultured Acetobacteraceae bacterium
CAGGAACGAGCTGCCGGTGGGCGAGCTGAATTCACCCGAATTTGTTACCGAGCCAAGGTTTTCCGCGTTCGGATTGACCACCAGGGTAAGACCACACCACAGCGGCGGCTGCCCCATATCTCACCGCGCTTTTCAGCGGGGAGATGTGGGCGGGTATTTACTCTCTTGTTCCCCAACCAAACTCGACAGGAAAAAGAGCTACCGGTGGGCGGCGGTGAATTCCCACATCTCCCCGGATTTCCTGTTGAAGCTGGTGGCGTTGGCGATCTGCATGCGGTTTTCCTCAATGAAAACCGCACACGTAGATGTGTCCGGTGCAGCGTTACAGGAAATCCGGTCCCGACTGGAAAACGTCGTGAGATATGGGGCACCCCAGGTGGTGGAGGGGCCCGACGGTTTTGTGTGGATTTCTGGAGGTGGTGCTAGCGTTCGCCCCAGCTTAGCTTGGAGCGGAGCACATCGAAGAAGCCGGTCGCGCCCATGCGCACCAGGCGGACGCTGTGGTCAGAACGCCGGCAACAGACCTGGTCGCCTACCCTTAGCTGCAAGGCCTCTTGCCCATCGACCGTCAGGAACGTGAGATCAGGAATGCCCTCGACGCGGATGGTCACATGCGCATCGCCGCGCACCACCATGGGGCGAATCGTCAGCAGGTGGGGACAGATGGGCGTGATCACCAGGGCGTCGACCGAAGGCGCCAGGATCGGCCCGTTCGCGGCCAGGTTGTAGGCCGTCGACCCAGTCGGTGTCGAAACAATAACGCCATCCGCCCGGAATGAGGCAGCCAGCTGATCGAACAAGTGCACGCTGAAGTCGCCCATGCGCGCGATGGCGCCCTTGGCAATGACCACGTCATTCAGGGCGTCATATTCCTTGTAGGTCGTGCCGCCGCGCAGGACCACCGTGTGCAGCAGGGCGCGCACATCGGTTGCGCAGCGGCCCTCGCTCCAGCCTTCCAGCGTGGTGTACAGATCGGCCAGGCGCACCTCGGTGAGAAAGCCTAGGGCCCCGAGGTTGACGCTGAGGAGTGGCGTTTCCGTCCGCGCAAACGCACGGGCGGCTGCCAGCAACGTGCCGTCCCCACCCAGCACCACCACCAACGCTGGCTTCTGTGCAGGCAACTCGTGCCGGGGAACCACCCGCGCATCCTGGGTATAGCTGCCACTCACGTGATCCAGGATGGGTTCCATATCGTGCGCCCGCATCCAGACGACGAGTTCGGGCAGCAAGGCGGCGAGCTCTTCCTTCTGCGGCTTGGAGATGATGGCGACGGGTCGCATGAAAAGGCAGCCTGGATGAATCCGGGGTTGAAATTCCTGCTTTAGTGTACGTGATTCGTTTTGCGCGGAAATTATGGCTCAGAAGCGCGCGTACAGCAGGAACTCGCGATTGCCTTTACCACCTTCGCCCCCGCCGAGAATGGGGGAATCGATCAGCTCGGTCGCAGCCGCTCCCTCACTTGCCAACACCGTGCGCACCCGTTCAATGGCAAAGGCATGGGCTGCGGGATCGTGCACGATGCCGCCTTTGCCGATATGTTCCCGGCCGGCCTCGAATTGCGGTTTCACCAGGATCACTGCTTCCAGGCGGGACGGGACACCTGCCTTCACCGCAGCCAGCACGCCCGGCAATACCAGGGTGGCGGAGATAAAAGAAACATCCATGGTGACAAATGTGATGCCGGCGGGCAGATCGCCGGGCTGCAAATAGCGTGCGTTGGTGCGTTCCAGCAATCGGACGCGCGGATCCGTGCGCAGGCTGGCCGCGATCTGCCCATAGCCGGTATCCACCGCAACCACGCTGACCGCTCCGTGCTGCAGCATGCAATCGGTGAAGCCGCCAGTCGAGGCGCCAATGTCTGCGCAGTGCCGGCCGCTGAGGTCAATTTGCCAACGGGTGAGGGCGGCTTCCAGTTTCAGGCCGCCGCGGCTCACGTAGCGCGCTTCTTCTCCCAGCAGCCGCAGCACTGCGCTGTCGTCGATCGAGGCGCCCGGTTTCTCCACCTTTTGCTCGTTCACCAACACGCGGCCAGCCAGGATCATGGCCTGCGCGCGTTCTCTCGAGACCGTTAACCCCCGCTCGCATAGCAACTTGTCCAGCCTTTGTTTCATCTTTTTGGCAGAGTGGTACCTTTCCGGACGACTGTTGTCCCTGCTGCTTCCCAGGCATTTTGTTTGCGAGTGACCGTCGTGCAAACGTTAGAATAGGGGCGGCTCGCATAATGCCAGACAATCCCTCCAATCCGATTGGCGACCCTGCTCGTTCTACTATCAGAGCCACACGCAACGACAAGATGGCTGAAGTGGCGAATGACGCGGCAATGGACGATGGTACGCTGCTGCAGCGCGTCCGCCAAGGCGACCAGACAGCGATGAGCGAGGTGTTCGATCGCTACGGCCGAGCTGTTTACTCAGTCGCTTTGCGGATACTTAAGGATACCGGCCATGCGGAAGATGTCATGCAGGAGATCTTCTTCCAGATCTGGCGGAATTCTGATTCCTTTGTGCAGGGTCGTGGATCGTTAGGCGCCTGGCTGGTGGTCGTAGCAAGAAACCGGTCGATCGATCTGCTGCGGCGTAGAAAGCCGTCCGACTCGATTGAAGACGTGGTGTTGGCGTCCCGCAGCAACCTGGCTTCTGAAGCTGAGCACAACGCGATGATCGAGAAGGTGCAGGCGGTACTGAAAGACCTTCCGGCAGAGCAGCAAAGGTCCATGGAGTTGGCGTTTTTCGAAGGCTTGAGCCACTCAGAGATCGCAGAGAAGACGGGCGATCCGCTGGGTACGGTCAAGACCCGCATTCGCCTTGCGTTGATCACATTGAGAAAGGCACTGGCAGCATGAGCGGTAACGAACACATCACGCAGGAGGACTTAGCTTCCTATGCGATGCAGAATCTCCCGGTAGCGGAGTCTGCTTCCATCAGGGCGCACCTGCAGGACTGTGTCCCGTGCCGCGTTGAGTTGGCCCAGGTTTGCGGGGATCTCGCGTTGTTAGGGATGGCGGTGGAGCAGCATCCGCTGCCTGCCGGCGCGCGCCAGCGTTTCCTCGAGAAGATTGCCGTGAGTGCGGAGGCGCGGCCCATGGCTGCGGTGACGCCTATATCGGTTGCGAGCTCACGACGGGGAGCCGCGTTCTGGTTGCCATGGGCTACGGCTGCCGCCCTGGCGATTGTTGCTGTTTCGCTTGGCGTGCAGAACCGGGCGTTGAACGACGAACTGCATGACGAGTCGAACCTGGTGAAGAACCTTGCCGCCCAGGCTTCGCGTGCGCAGCAGGTGTTGGAAGTGTTGACCGCGCCACAGGCACAGCGGGTCACGCTCACGGAAGGCAAAGCGCCGGCGCAGCCTACAGCCCGCGCCACGTATCTGCCGGAACGCGGGGGCATGATCCTGCTGGCTACCAATTTGAAGCCGCTGCCGTCGGGCAAGGCTTATGAGTTGTGGATTATTCCGGCGGACGGAAAAGCGCCTGTGCCCGCTGGGGTGTTCCACCCGGATCGGGTAGGTACGGCGACGCTGGTCTTACCCACGTTGCCTTCCGGGATTGCCGCCAAAGCATTTGGGGTGACCATCGAGAATGCCAGCGGGTCCGCGACGCCGACGATGCCGATTGTGCTTTCCGGCGCCACGGGGAGTTAGCCCCGGGGCTTCCTCAACTGTGTCGGTTGGGATGAGAGTTACTGGGACTTTAAGGGTTGTGCAGTCACGGACTGGGGTGCCCCATATCTCACGGCGTTTTCCAGCCGGGAGATGTGGGAATTCACGGCTCTCCATCAGAAGTGCTGTTCACCCACCCACGCCCAGGACCCCTGCACACTCGATTAACGGGCAGGATGCACCGGGGCAACGATACTGGACGCAGTCGTATGGGGAGTACACGGAGCTCCGAAACCACAGGGAGATCCGCTGCCGCTGGCGTGGCTCACGTTGATAGCATTTGCAACCGTGCCGCTGGTTCCAGCGTTAGCACCTACCGATTGAGCACTGGTATGCACATCTACGCCCGCACCATCCAGCTGAATGGACGCACCTACCTGGTCCGTGTCGGTGCGGATGACGCTCATATACGGCTGGTCCGAAGACAGCACGTACACCTGCCCATACGGCGTACTGAAGGTAGACGCAATCGAGATCGGATGGCCGATCACAGGGATCGTCGCCAACACTTTGTAGCTGGTGAGACTGACCACACTGACCGTGCTGTCTTTTTGATTGGCCACGTACACGCGGCTCCCATCGCGCAGGATGGTGAGCGCAGACGGTCCGTTCCCGACGGGAATCGTGACTGCCTGGCCGAACAAGGCTGAGTCGTTTCCAAACTGATCCAGGCTGGTGTTGATTACCGTGATTGTGTTGGAGTCGTAATTCGCCGTGACCAGCTGCGATGAAGGGGTAAAGTAGTCGGCGAAGACGGGGCCCGCGTTGAAGCCGGGAGCCGTGCTCCCCGCCGGCGGCGGCAACGTCAGCGTGCCCGTAGCGGAATCGAAATTCTGCCGGTTGGGTGTGGTGTCCAGCTCGTTGAATTGGCTGTTGATGACCGTGACCGTGCCGCTGCCCCGGTTCAGAATGTAGACGCGCTGATTATCCGTCGAGCCGACACCGTACACCGGGCAAATGCCCACGGGCAAAGTGCGCGAAATGGTCACCGTCGAAGACTCGATTGCCTGCACCTGGCCGGGCGATGTCACGTTTCCCGGTACTTCGCAATCGCCGAAGGCGACGCTGCCAGAGCCGTTGTCCTGGGTGATCGAGTACACGCGGGCAGCGCCTGAATTGCCGGCCAGCGTGACCGGGCTGGCGGGTACCGACAATTGCTGGGTCAGCTGATAAAGTCCGCTGCTGTTGTTGGTCAACACCGCGACCGCCGGCACATTGGGCTCGGTGATGTAGAGGTTGGTGGCCGTCGAGAGCAGGTTGAAGGGCTGCGCCGGCTGCAACAAAGTGCTGCTCTGGATATTTTTTGTTTGCAGCGTGGTCGAGGGGGTAAAGGTGTTGACCGTGCCGTCACTATTCGCCGTGGTGGCTGAGGCGCCGGTGGAGCTGAGCGTGACGGCCAGTGGGTTGATCCCCAGGCCAGCCTGGGTCAGCAGGGTGTCGCCCGCGGCATCGAAAATATTCGCCAGCCCGCCGGATTTGCTGCCGGCGCTGGTGGTGACCACCGCATAGCTTTGCGGTTGCGGGGCCGGCGGGGTCACGGATACCGGCGTGACGACCGGGCGGTAGGTTTCTCCGCAGCCAGCCAGCAAGAGCGCACAACCCGCCACGAGGAGACTGGCTCCTCGATCAAGAATTCCAGGAAACGGTTGGAAAGTTTTCAAACCTGACTTCTGCAAACCCACACTCCGCCGGCTCCGTGAATGGAGCCATGCAACGCTAAGCACCCGTAAATACCTCACTGCGTTTCTTCTCTGTTTGAAAGATGATTGTAAATGGCGGCGAGGGTCTGGCGATACGCCGGGAGGAAAATCAGCCCGGCTCAATGCACCTTCATGCGCCAGAGCGTGTAGCTGACGATCTCGTGCAATACCCGCATGGCCGCATCCCAGAAGCGCAGGCGGCGTGCTTCCACACGGGGAGACGTGACCACGTCCAATCCCAGGCTGGCGCACACGGCGTGCACGCGAAACAGATGGGTTCCATCGGATACAGCGAGGATGCGGTGCAAGCTGTTTTCCCGGGCGATGGCGGCTAAACGGGCAGCCGATTCCTCGGTATTGGTGCTGTGGGTTTCGGCGATGATGTGGTCTTCGGGAATGTCGTGCGCCAGGAGATAGTCATGGCCCACACCGCCCTCGGAATCCTGCGGGCCGCCGGCACCCCCCAGGGTGATGACAAACGGGGCCAACCCTTCGCGGTAGAGAGTCAGGGCATGCTCCAGACGGGCGCGCAACACTGGAGAAGGACGGCCGTCGTATTCGGCGGCGCCGAACACCGCGATCGCGTCGGAAGGCCGAGCCTGATCATGGGTTGCGTAGTAACGGATCTGGCCGTAGACCCAGGCGCACCAGCCGGCCAGCGCCAGAAAGCCGGCAGCCAACAACCAGCGCAGGACGTGGTGGCCGCGAGCAACGCGACGGCCCGCGGGAGCGCTGGTGGGGTTCATCGTTGCAGGGTCAAGGCAATCTCATGGGTGGGAATGGCTCCTTCCCGAAGAATCTGCCAGGGACCATCGGTGTTGGAGAGATCGACGATCGTGGTGGGCACGCTGCGGCCGGTCGCGCCGCCATCCACGATCAACGGGATGCGATCGCCAATCTGGTCACGCACACAGGAGGCGTAATTGCACTCAGGCAGACCCTGCAGGTTAGCCGAGGTGGCGGTGATTGGCAGGCCAAGCTTCTCGACGATGGCGCGCGGTATCACGCAATCCGGAACGCGCAGGGCGACGTTGCCGGTGTTGGCGGTGGAGCGCAGCGGCAGCCGTGAGCCGGCGCGCACAATGACCGTCAACGGACCGGGCCAGAAGCGCTCGGCCAGCAGGTCGAAGCGCGAATCGATTTCCCTTGCCAGTTCGTAGGCCTGGGCGGCACTGGCGATCAGCAACGACAGCGGTTTTTGCTTGAGGCGCGTCTTGAGCTCATAAATGCTTTCCACGGCACGCAGGTTGACGGGGTCGACCGCCAATCCATAGAAAGTATCGGTCGGGATGCCGACCACTTTGCCGCTCCGCAGGCAGGAGACGATGTATTCGATTCGGTCCGCTTCCGGTTCGTCCGGATGCACGCGCAGTAGTTCCGCCAGCAAGTTAATTCCACCCTGTTTCAAATTTGTTGCGACCTCACGAGAGTACCAGACCGGGTGCGCCGGGTAAGCGTTATCCTGCCGCCCCGTTCCTCGCCTGCACACAGCGGATGTACACGGCTGCGGGTACAATCGCGAAGAGTTCAGGAACCATGAAGGCCCTTGCAGAACGCGGTGCGCGACGGGTAGAAAGCCGGCAGAATGCCCGGGTAAAAGAACTGCGTGCGGCGCTGGCGCACGGCGTCCGGACGGCACAGGGCCTGATCGGTCTTGAGGGCATGCACCTGGTGCAGGAAGCCTCGAAAAGCGGGCTGAGACTGCACAGTGTGTTTGTGCGCGATGGGCAGGAAGGGCTGCTGGCGCAGTTCCCTGCCGGGGATGCGGAAGTGCTGATCCTGTCGCCCGATGTGTTTGCCAGTGCCGCGGTGACGGAACATCCCCAGGGCATCGCGGCGCTGGTGGAGGCTCCGGTATTCACCTTCGAGAGCATGTTGGTGGGCACACCGCTGATCGTGATTGCCGCTGGGCTGCAGGATCCGGGGAACCTGGGAACGCTGGTGCGTTCCGCCGAAGCATTTGGCGCGACCGGCATGATCGTGCTGCCGGGTACCGTCAGTCTTTGGAACGCGAAGGGATTGCGCGCGTCTTCCGGATCGGCGTTTCGCCTGCCTGTGGTTTCGCTGGGCGCGGACGAAGCCTTCGCTGCGCTGCAGGCACGGGGAGTGCGTGTGTGCGCGGCTGTGGCCCGGGATGGGGACAGCGAGATGCAACTGCACCGGCCCAGCGCGTTGTTACTTGGCAATGAAGGAGCGGGGCTGCCGGAGGCGTGGATCGCGCGTGCGGATGTGCGGGTGACGATTCCCTGCCCCGGCCCGGTGGAAAGCCTGAACGCGGCGGTCGCCGGCAGTGTGCTGCTGTATGAAGCGATGCGCCAGCGTCGCAGGAAGGCGCACGCATGAGTCTGTTCAACCAGATTCCGGATGAGGCCTCAGTGAAGCGGGGCGCGCGCATGGCGCCGCTCGCCGAACGCATGCGTCCGCGCACGCTGGATGAGTACGTCGGGCAGGAGCAGCTGCTCGGACCAGGGAAACCGTTGCGTATGGAGATCGAACGGGATGATCCCGGCTCCATGATTCTGTGGGGACCGCCGGGGGTGGGCAAGACCACACTGGCGAAGATCCTCGCGGAAGCCACGCAGGCTACCTTCATCGAGTTTTCTGCCGTGATGGGCGGGATCAAAGAGATCAAGCAGGTGATGGTGGATGCGGAGAAGGCTGCTGGCTTCGGCTCGCGGACCATTCTCTTTATTGATGAAATTCACCGCTTTAACAAGGCCCAGCAGGATGCGTTTTTGCCCTACGTGGAGCGAGGTACGATTCGGCTGATTGGCGCGACCACGGAGAATCCTTCCTTCGAAGTGATCGCCGCGCTGCTCTCGCGCTGCCGGGTGTACCGCTTGCAGCCGCTGGGGGATCAGCTACAGATACAGTTGCTGAAGCGGGCGCTGAGCGATAGCACGCGGGGTATGGGCGCGCTGGGCCTTACGGCGGACGAGGATGCGCTGGCCATGATTGCGAGCTACGCCAACGGCGATGCGCGCTATGCCTACAATGCGCTCGAGACGGCGGGCAAGCTGGCTGCCGAGGGGGCACAGCCGGGCGCGGACGCCATCATCACCCGGGAAGTGGTGCAGAATGCCCTGCAGCAAAGGGTACTGCTGTACGACAAGCAGGGCGAAGAGCACTTCAACCTGATTTCTGCGCTGCACAAAAGTATCCGCAACAGCGATGCGGATGCAGCGCTCTACTGGCTGGGACGTATGCTGCACGCGGGCGAGGACCCGATGTACGTGGCGCGGCGGCTGGTGCGGATGGCAGTGGAAGATATTGGCCTGGCGGCGCCGGAGGCTTTGCGATTGGCCCTGGCAGCCCGCGATGCGATGGATTTCCTGGGTTCGCCCGAAGGCGATCTTGCGTTGGCGCAGGCTGCGGTTTCGCTTGCCCTCGCGCCGAAATCGAATGCGCTTTACACCGCCTGGGGAGAGGTCACGGCGGAAATTGAGGCCAATCGTGCGGAACCCGTGCCGCTGCACTTACGGAATGCGGTGACGCCGCTGATGAAGCAATTCGGCTATGCGGAAGGTTATGAGTACGCGCATGATGTGGAACAGGGGGTCGCCGATATGGAGTGCATGCCGGACAATCTGCGGGGCCGCCGGTTCTACCATCCACGCGACCAGGGCCGGGAGAAACAGCTTCAGGGGAAGATGGACGAGATACAGCAGATTCGCGCCAGCAAGCAGAATCGCCGCAAGCCGGAAATTTAAAGGAGCAGGATGGTGTCACAGGCAGACCCACAATGGTTGAGTTGGACGAAGCGTCTGCAGGCCATCGCGCAAACCGGGCTTACGTTTACGCGCGATCATTATGACCAGGAGCGCTACCAGGAACTACGTGCGATTGCGGCGGAGATGATGGCAGCCGGCGCCGGCATGCCTGACAGCGAAAAGGTGCTCGGGCTGTTTGCTGCGGAGACGGGCTATGCCACGCCGAAGGTAGAAGTGCGGGGTGCGGTGGTGCGGGGTGACGAAATCCTGCTGGTGCGCGAACGCGAGGATGGCGGCTGGACGCTGCCTGGCGGCTGGTGCGATGTGGGCGAGGCGCCGAGTGCGATGGTGGTGCGCGAGGTGAAGGAGGAGTCCGGGTTTGACGTGAAGCCGGTGAAGTTAGCGGCTTTGTTTGATCGCAATAAGCATCCGCATCCCCCGATTCCGACGCATGCCTACAAGATTTTTTTCCTGTGCGCCGTGATTGCTGGTGAGCCGACACCCAGTTTCGAGACACCCGAGGTCGCGTTCTTCCCTCGTCATCGCCTGCCTGCGCTTTCCGTCGCGCGCATCAGTGAGTACCAGATAGAGCACATGTTCGAGCACGCCGAACATCCGGAGTGGCCCACTTCGTTCGATTGAGTCGGGTCTTAATCTGTAACAGCTTGGGAATTGAATTTCGGTAACAGGTTTAAAGTTACGGGTTGAAGGCTGTGAATTCCCACATCTCCCGACTGGAAAACGTCGTGAGATATGGGGCACCCCAGCCTGTGACAGATTCAGTTCCACAAAGTTACGAATTAAACGCTCTTCCACACCACTGATCCGGGTGCCCCATATCTCACGACGTTTTCCAGTCGGGAGATGTGGGAGGGCTTTTACCCTCTTCTTCCTCAACCGGAGTTTGGAGGGAACGAGCTACCGGTGAGGCCGCAGGTCACTTTAGGTAGTAGCCGCTGACACGCCAATACCCTTTGGCCAGCGCGAGAACGACCGTCTCTACCGTGTCGGTACGATTGGCAAAGCTGGCGTGGTAGTGCAACACCACGTATTCCCCTTCGGGAGCACCCTGCACGGTGGTCGTGTAGTTGGCATCCATCAGTTCGCGGGATTGCAGGGCTCCAGTGCCGGCGCGTGCTTTTTCAATCTGCGCGGCGTACGCTGCTTCATCCGTCTGGGCGCGAATCAGCATGCCGGTGTAAGCATAGCTGTCGGCATACCGGCCATGATCGAGATAGGCCAGGAAGCCAAGCGCCTGCCGCTCAGCGGCTGCTTCCTGCGCTGCATGGGGATCCTGCGACGGGGGTGCGGTTTCCTGTTGCGCCCGTGCGCCCATCGCTGCCAGCAGCGCAACCGTCAACACGGCCAGGATACGCATTTGTCTCAAGCCGGTTCCCATCGGTCCCCTTCAGGGTCTTTGCGGCTGCAAGCCGGCTTCCTCTTTTTCCCCGGACCGGGTGTGCACCTGGTCGAGGGCGGCGAACATCACGCCGGGGGTGAGCACCTCTGGCAGCAGCAGCGCCGGCTTGCCCGGCAGATAGAAGACGTAGGTCGGTACGCCACTGCGTCCAAGCGCGGAGAGCGCAGACCCAATCTCTTCGTCGTGCCGCGTCCAGTCGGCCCGCATCAATACGATGCCGGAATCATGCAGGCGGCGTTGCACATCGGGCCGGTTGAGCACGACGCGCTCGTTCACCTGGCAGCTCAGGCACCAGCGGGCGGTAAAGTCCACAAACACAGGACGGCCCTGGGCACGCAGCGTTTCGATTTCTCCCCGCTGATAGGGCTGCCAGCCCGCTTGCTGCACACTGCCGGAAGCCGCCGAAGCGACCGGCAATTTCCAGAGAGCGTAGAGCGGCGTCGCGATGGCAAGGAGGATGACCGTGGTGGCGAAGGCAGACGGCACGCGCCGCGCTGGCCAACGCCCCAGAATCCAGCCGGCGATGGCCAGCAATAGGAAAGCAGCGAGCAAGGCAGTCAGCGCGTCTACGCCGGCGGAGGAAGCAAACAGCCAGACCAGCCAGATGACGGTGGCGAAGATAGGCGCGGCGGTGGCCTGCTTCAGCACTTCCATCCACGCACCGGGCCGGGGCAAATGCCGCATCCACCCGGGGTTGAAGGTGAGCAACAGGTAAGGCGCGGCCAGACCAAGGGCCAGTGCGGTGAAAATGGCAAAGGCCACGAACGCGCTTTGCGCCAGGGCGAAGCCAATCGCCGCCCCCATGAACGGCGCAGTACAGGGGGTCGCGACCACCATCGCCAGCACGCCGGTAAAGAAGCTGCCGCTGTAACCACCGCGGGCGGCTAGACCGGAGCCAGCGTTGGTCACCGTCAGGCCAATCTCGAACATACCGGCCAGGGACAAGCCGAGGAAAAAGAGCAGCAGCGCCATGACGGCGATAAAGCCGGGCGACTGGAACTGGAAGCCCCAGCCCAGTTGCCGCCCACCGGCCCTAAGCCCCAGCAGCAGCGCGACAACCGCCCAGAACGAGACCAGGATGCCTAGCGTGTAAACCAGTCCGTGCCTACGGACTTCGCTATGCTCGTGGCGCGAAGACTCCACCAGCGAAAGCCCCTTGATGAACAGCACCGGGAACACACAGGGCATGAGGTTCAGGATGATGCCCCCCAGGAAGGCGAAACCAACAAAACGCAGTAACTGCGCGAAACCCTCACCGCCGCCGCCCGAGACCGCTACCGGCAAGGTGCCAGGGGGCGCATGGATTTCGAAGGCGGCGCCATCGGCCAGCACCAGCACGCCGTTCAATTGCGACAAGGGGGCGTGCAGGTTTTCGTCTTTCTTCAGTGCTAACTCGAGGCCGCCCTGTACTTTTTCCAGGGTCTGGGGTGCGGCGTTGGCGATTTGACTCTGGTCCAGCGGGAAGAACTGGGCTCCTGCAGCGGGATGGCCGGTCACGGCCAGCGCGAAGCCACTGGGGGTGGCGGCAAAGACTGCTTTGGCAGAGGGGGGGAGTGGCTGCGGTATGCGGCTGATGAACTGACTGAAAAGTGCTTGCCGCGCTGGGTCAGTGGAACCCGGCTCCGTGGTGATGGGCAACGGAAGCGCCAGATCCGCTTTGCCGGGGATGCACACTTCCCGGCAGACCAGCCAGTTCACGTGGGCACTCACGTCAGCATGGGAGGGCGCCTTAAGGCTGGCCGCCGCGCTCAGCTTGATGGGGAAAAGGACTTCGTCTTCGTAGCCGAAATCCATCAGCGGGCCAAGCGGCAGACGGCGCGGCGCCGGGTAGAGCATAGGGGCGGCGGTGATGCCGGCCGGGAGATTCCAGTGGATGCTAGGTGGCTCGCCCGAGTCACCCGCGTTTACCCAGTAGACGTGCCAACCCTTGTCCAGCTTGAAATGCAGACCAGCCTGTAGATCGCTGCCCGGCTGGACAGCGTTTTGCAGCGATAACAACTCGACGGTCAGATGCTGCGCTTTGACCGGCCCGGCTAACGGGGAGCCGGTGGTAACGGCCGCGTGCGCGGCCAGGGTGAGCCAACCAATAACCAATAACACGACCGCTCGTACGCGAAGGCTAGGCATAGTTGTACGCTTGCTACCTGCCTCATTGTAGTCCTTTGACCTGGGTGGAAAGCCCCGGGGAGCGGCGGTCAGGGTGTTCTGTGACCAATGACGGGTGCCCCATATCTCGCTCGTTTTTCGCGAGATGTGGGATTCCAAGGACTTTGATCCCTCAGTTTGAGCGGTGTATATGACTTTGACCGAGACTTGTTGCGAGTAGAGAGTGGCTGGCGGACAGCTTGGAATCCCACATCTCGCGAAAAACGAGCGAGATGTGGGGCACCCGTGATTGGTCACTTAACAGACGGTGAGAAATGCGGGCTATGCTAAAGGCTAGGCGTGGGCCAGGCGGGCATGCTCTTTATAGATACAGCGATCCTCGACCACCAGGATGCCATCCGCTTCCGCCCACTTGACTGCTTCATCGTGACAAACGCCTTCCTGCAACCACAGGTAAGGAATCTTGAGGCGCATCACGTCTTTGACGATCTCGGGCACAAACTCGGACGCGCGAAACACATTCACCAGGTCGATCCTGCCTTCAGCAGCATAGGCGGCATCGAGGGTGGGATACGCTTTCTGCCCCAGGGCCTGCGTGACCGAGGGATGAACCGGGATAATCCGATAGCCCTCCTGCTGCATGTACTTGGAGACGCGAAAGCTGGGTCGATCGGGCTTATCCGAGAGTCCGACGACGGCAATGGTCTTGGTGTTTTCCAGAATAGTGCGGATAGTCTCTGGTTCGTTCAATGGATTCCCCCCTACCTACACGCATTGGATGCAGCAGGCCTCGGAATCAGTCCACATCTGCGGATTCCTCGACCGCGGCGGGAACCCCGCCCTGGCGGCGCATGATGAGGTAGCCGCGAATGAAGGGATCCAGATTGCCGTCCAGCACCGCATCCACGTCGCCCACTTCTACCCGGGTGCGCAGGTCCTTCGCGATGCGGTAGGGCTGTAGCACGTAGGAACGGATTTGCGAGCCGAAGTTGATGTCCAGCTTGGAGTCTTCCAGCTTCTTCGAAATCTGCCTCTTCTTCTCCAACTCGTATTCGTACAAACGCGAGCGCAGCATCTTCATGGCTTTTTCTTTGTTCTTGTGCTGCGAACGCTCGTTCTGGCACTGCACCACGATGTTGCTAGGAAGATGGGTGATGCGCACGGCCGAGTCCGTCGTATTGACGTGCTGGCCGCCCTTGCCGCCAGACCGGTAGGTGTCGATACGGAGGTCATCGGTCTTGATGTCGATCTGGATGGAGTCGTCAATCTCCGGCGAGACAAAGACGCTGGCGAATGAGGTATGGCGCCGCTTTGCCTGATCGAATGGCGATATGCGGACCAGGCGATGCACCCCGGTTTCACCAGAGAGCTGCCCGAAAGCGAACTCGCCAATCACGGTGAACGTGGCTGACTTGATGCCGGCCTCTTCGCCATCCTGGTAGTCATTCATTTCCGTTTTGAAGCCGTGCCGCTCAGCCCAGCGGAGATACATGCGCATCAGCATCTCGGCCCAGTCCTGGGACTCCGTACCCCCGGCGCCAGGATGCACGGTGACGATGGCATTGAGCGCATCGGTCTCGGCAGAGAGCATGGTGCGGGTTTCCAGTTGCTCGACGAATTCACTGAGCGACTTGATCTCTCGCTCGAGTTCCGGCTCGACGGCCTCGCCCTCGCGCGCCAATTCGAAGTAGGCGTCGATGTCACCGCTGCGGCGCACCAGTTCCTGCTCCATCGCAAGCTGGCCTTCGAGGCGCTTACGCTCACGCATCAGCACCTGCGACTCAGCCGGGTTGGCCCAGATGGCGGGGTCGGAGAGTTTTGTTTCTAGAGAAGCCAGCTCACGATCGATGCGTGCGCGGTCAAAGATACTCCCGAAGGTCGCGCACTTTTTCGCGGACCGGAGTATAGGCGAATTCGAGTTCGTTCCACATGGATGCTTACCGTCCGCTACACAAAACCCTGGTTCTACACAAAACTGGTTCGGATTCGTCGAGGCCGCATGCGGGCGCGCACCGCGATTACCGGGATCATGCCAACAGTGATTATCCCACAGAGATACGCGAATACATCGCCGTGGACGGTATAGAACGTCAGATCGCTGCGATAGCCGTAGCGAGCAGCCAGTGAAGTCAGCGCGTGCCTCTGCATGCTGGCCGTCAGGCGCCCGTAGGGATCAATGATGGTGGTGAGGCCGGTGTTGGTATCGCGTAACAGCCAGCGGCGATTCTCCACCGCGCGCATGCGCGACATGGAGAGCGTTTGCCAGGGAGCACAGGTGTCGCCATACCAGCCGTCGTTCGAGATGTTGACCAGCACCTGCGCGCCTCGTTTGGCGAACAAGCGAATCTCATCGCCGAAGATTTCTTCGTAGCAGATGAAGACACCGAAGGTGTGGCCGTCGGCGTGGAAGAGCACGCGACGCCAGCCATGCGTCATGTCGCCGGCTTGCTGGGTCAGGTTCTTGGCGAAGGAAAAGAATTGTTTGTAGGGAATGTATTCTCCCCAGGGCACCAGGTGAATTTTGTCGTAGCGGCCTGCGCTGGCGCCGGTTGCATCCACAAACAGCGCTGAGTTGTACATATCGAAGCGCTCGCCGTGGGGATCGAGCGACGTGCTGCCGACGATGAGAGGTGCGTGCATTGCGACCGCGAGGGAGCGGAGTGCATTCACCAGGCGGGGGTCTTTGTCGACGAAGGGAGCGGGCGACTCCGGCCACACGATCACGCCTGGGTTGATCGGCACGGCGGGGCAGTCCGGGGTGACGGGATAACTGTTCAGCTCGGGCATACCGGCGAGGTAGGGGCCGCAGGTACGCATGCTGAGTTTGGTGAACTGGGCGATGCGGCGGTCATACTCGCCGCCTGGCCAACTGTTCTCCTGGTCGACGTTGAGGTTTTGCTGCAGCAGGACGGCGGTCGCCTGGGTGGGGGCGGCGGAAGGCGCAAAGTGGTCGCCGTTTTGCAGGACGAGTGCGACAACCAGGCCGGTCGCCAGGATCAATGTACGACGGCTGGAAGACGCGACCAGGAGGCCGCAGGCGATGAGCGCGTTGCCGGCGATCAGCACGAAGCTGAGCCCGTAGACCCCGGTGAACGGAGCCAGATTGGTTAACAAGTAGTTGTCAATCTGGGAGTAGCCCAGGGTATCCCAGGGGACCTGGGTGAATCTGGCCGATAGCAGTTCCAATGCCACCCAATAGAAAGGGGCAGCCAGGAGTGCGGGGATGGGGCTGCGAAACGCCTTCGCCGTGGTGGTGAGCAGCAGTCCGAAGGTGGCGAAGTAGAGACCCAACACCATGCTGTAGGCGATGAGGATGCCGGCAGAAATGAGCGGCGGCAAGCCACCGAAGTACAACATCGTCTGATAAATCCAATAGCAATTGCCGGCAAACCAAAGAACGCCCATCAAATAAGCGGCAAGCGTGCCCCGCACAACGGCGCGACGACGGCTCAGATTGCGCCGCGACAACAGGCCAAAGAGGATGGGAACGAACGCCAGCCAGGCGAAGAAAGTTCGCCAGAAGGGCACCGGACCCATGATCGAGAAGGGCAACAACAGCAGCCCGGCAGACACGATGCCGAGCAGCCACGGTTGCTGTACCAATTTGGTCATGGGCGGAGTCTACCATCATTGTTTTCCACCCTTGCTTTGCGACACGGTTGACGGTCATGGGCCCAACGGCGCCCAGCGGCAAGCCGTCGCCGCGGGTTTGGCAATCGTGTGTCACTAACCGGTTTTACTGTTTAGACGGTCACCGGCATCTTTTGCCATGAAGCAGGAAAATCCCGCTCACCAGATACAATGGAAGGTATGCTGCTCGTCGCGGTGTTTTTCATGCGGCTTATCGAGATTGTGTTCTTTGCCGGGATTGCGGGTTCCGCGGTGGTGGTGGTGATCAGTTTTGTTGAAGATGTGCACGAGTTGCTGGGTGAGTGAGCGCGGCTGCGGTTCGTTGACGCCGGGCGGCAAGAGACATAAACTCGGGTCTGAGCTTCGATCCAGACCGCGGCTATCCCGGTCGCGGGCTTGACACCCTAGCCTATATCGAATGGCTTCCGACCAAACAACCAGTGCACCTTTCCTTCCCTCGAACCGGGTAAAGCTGGTCGTCGCGTCTTCAGTGATGCTGACGTTCATCTCGTTCTGGCGCGCCGCCGCGGTGGTGCTGAACGACCTGGGCTCGTCCGCCTTTTATGCCGGCGGTATCGCGGAAGAGGCGATCGGCAAGTCGGCTCCCTGGTTCATCCTGGGCGTAATGCTCTTCTCGTTCGCGGTACGCGCCGTGTACGTGGAGAGCTGCTCCATGTTCACCCGCGGTGGTGTGTACCGGGTGGTGAAGGAAGCGCTGGGCGGTACGTTTGCCAAGGTGAGTGTCTCGGCGCTCATGTTCGACTACATCCTGACCGGCCCCATCTCCGGTGTTTCGGCCGGTCAATACATCACCAGCCTGTTGAATGAGTTGCTGAACGTGGCGGCGGCGCACAACTGGCTGCCGGCAGCGATGGTGGCGCATCATGTGGCGCCCCAGTTCCCGATGAACTTTACCTCGGCGGGGTTTGCCACGGTGGTCACCGTGTATTACTGGTGGCAAAACCTGAAAGGGATCGAGGAGTCGAGCGACAAAGCACTGGAGGTGATGAAGGTCACCACGGTGATGGTAGTGATCCTGTTGAGCTGGGGCATTTTCTCGGCGGTCCACGTGGGCGCCAAGCTGCCGCCGCTGCCTTCGCCGTCTACCCTGCACTTCAGCCAGGACTCACTTGGTTTTCTGCGCTACACGCGCTTGCCTGCGATGCTCGGGTTGTTCGGCATCATCATGGCGTTTGGCCACTCTGTATTGGCCATGAGCGGTGAAGAGACACTAGCGCAGGTGAACCGTGAGATTGAGCACCCCAAGCTCAAGAACCTGAAGCGGGCCGCGATTGTGATCGCGATTTACAGCTTTCTTTTTACCGGGCTGGCTTCCCTGCTGGCGGTGATGCTCATTCCGGATGCGGTCCGGGTGCCGGTGTACCGCGACAACCTGATTGCCGGGCTGGCGATGTACATGGTGGGGCCGCAGGTGCTGCGGATTATCTTCCGCGTGTTCGTGGTGCTGGTCGGCTTTTTGATTCTTTCGGGCGCGGTGAATACGTCCATCATTGGTTCCACGGGCGTGCTGATGCGCATCGCGGAAGATGGCGTGCTGACGGATTGGTTCCGCCGCCCGCATCACAAGTTCGGCACCAGCTATCGCATTGTGAACCTGGTCGCCGCGATGCAGCTGTTCACGATTGTCGCCAGCCGCGGCAATGTGATCGCGCTGGGTGAGGCGTATGCCTTCGGCGTGATCTGGAGCTTTACCTTCAACAGCCTTGCCATGCTGGTGCTGCGCTGGAAGTACAAGGGCGATCGCGGGTGGAAGGTGCCTCCAAATATCCGCATCGGCAAGCGCGAGCTTCCGGTCGGGTTGATTTCTGTGTTCATGGTGCTGTTGACGACTGCGCTGGTAAACCTTTTCACCAAATCCGTGGCTACGGTCAGCGGTCTTTTGTTCGCCACCACTTTCTTCCTGATCTTCACCTTTTCCGAGCGGGACAATCGCCGCCGCAGAACCACCACCCAGTTGCAGATGAAAGAGCACTTTCAGCTGGAGCATGAGGATACGGTTGGCCGGGAAGTACTGCAGATCGATCCCGGGTGTGTGGTGGTGACGATGCGCGATGCGAACAATCCTTTCGCGCTGAAGTGGACACTGGCCCGCACCAATACCGGCGATCAGGATGTGGTGGTGTTGACCGCGCGGATGGTGGGTGCGGGTGGACCGCAGTTGCTGGCGCCGAATGATCAGCTTTTCAGTGAGTACGAGCAGATGTTGTTTACCAAAGCGGTTTCTGTCGCGGAGAGTTTTGGCAAACATATTTCGCTGCTGGTGGTGCCGGCGGGGGATATTTTCGCCGCCCTGGTGCAGACGGCGAATTCGTTGGAAGCGGCGGCGGTGGTGTCGGGACTTTCGAGCAAGATGAGCGCGCATGAGCAGGCGTATCGTGTGGGCCAGGCGTGGGAGGCGCTGCCGGAGCCGAAGCGGCAGATCACGTTCTACGTGGTTTCACCGAATGGTGAGGCGGAGTCGTTCCACATCGGGCCGCATGCTCCTTCGCTGCAGGCCGACGATGTGGAGCTGGTGCATCGGCTGTGGCTGAATTTTCGCCGCGATCCGGAGATGCAGAACCTGCACCATAGTGACATCGTTACCCATGCGTTGACGCGGTTGGCGGCTGAATATGCGCGCGATAAGCAGGAGACGCTGCTCGGGCTGCGCCGCCGGGTGGCCGATGGGAGCCAGGCTGCGCGGCTCGGCGAAGGGCGCAATGCCCTGACGCAACCGGGTGCCGATTATGCAGTGCGTGCTCCTAAAGGGGACAGCGAGCAGGGTTAGTTTGTTGTGTTGTTTTGCCTTAGGGGGCTGTGGTGGGGTGAGAGTTACTGGTTGGGTGTAGTGAATTCCCACATCTCCCCGGATTTCCTGTTGGAAGTGGTAGCCCTGGCGATCTGCATGCGGTTTTCCTCAATGAAAACCGCACACGTAGATGTGT
>CAZZVD010000077.1:0-10843 GCA_964657465.1 uncultured Acetobacteraceae bacterium
GAACGACGGACGAATCTGGGCCAGAGGAATGACGGACAAGTCTGGGGCAGAGGGACGAATGACAAGCGAGAAGAATGAAAAGGAAGAAGTTCCGACTATGCCTGCTCCTGGTTGGCAAGCGGTAAGATAGCCTGTTCGGTCGAGAAAAACTCCATTGCCAAATCCTTCCCCATCCAATGCCATCGACGACCCCTATGACTTGCCGGCACTTGATCGTGCGCTGGCCGGAACGCCGTTCGCAGGTAACATCCGCTACTTCCCTACAATCCACTCGACCAACGTACTGGCCATGCGCGAGGCGGAAGAGGGCGCGCCCGAAGGCATGGTCTACCTCGCTGACGAACAGACCGCCGGCCGTGGCCGGGGCGCGCATGGCTGGCACTCGGCCAGCGGCGCCGGCTTGTACGCGAGCATACTGCTACGCCCACTCGTAGCCCCAGCTGACATACTCTGGCTCTCGCTGGCTGCGGGTCTGGCCGTGCGCAACGCTGTGTATCGCGTCACGTCGCTCGAAGCGGATATCCGCTGGCCCAACGATTTGCTGTTTGGCGCAAAGAAATTCTGCGGCATCCTGACCGAGCTCAATGCGGAGGTCACGCGCGTACGCCACGCCGTCGTCGGCATCGGCATTAATGTGCACCAGGAAAGCTTTCCAGACGGCTTGTCGCACATCGCCTCGTCCCTGCGCACGGAAACCGGCAGGTCATGGCCGCGCCAGGAACTCCTGATTGCTTTGTTACAATCGCTTTATCGGGAAGCGCAAGCGCTCAACGCGCACACCCCTGAAGCAGCCCACGACATCCTTAAAAGAATCGAAGGCGCTTCCTCCTGGGTTCGCGGCAAACACGTGCATGTCAATGAAGGGGAAGGCTACTCCGGCGTGACAGCAGGGCTCGATGCTCGCGGCTTTCTGCAGGTGAAAACGGCCGGTGGCCTACGGACCGTGCTCTCCGGTGGCGTACGAAGCGATACTCGAAAACATGACTGAATCCTCCATGCTGCTCACCCTCGACGTCGGCAATACCAACACCGTGCTGGGCCTCTACCGCATGGGGTCAGACGAGATGGTGACCCACTGGCGCATCAGCACGCTGCGCACGCAGACAGCCGACGAGTACGGCGTCCTCTTTCTCAACCTGTTCGCGATGCGCAAGGTGGAAGCCGCGGAGGTTGCCGGCATCATCATCTCTTCCGTCGTGCCGCCCCTTGAAACCACATTGCGCCAGGTCTGCGAACGCTACTTCCACCTCAAGCCCATGTTTGTAGAACCGGGCATCAAAACGGGGATGCCGATCCTGGTCGATAATCCGGCCGAACTGGGCGCCGATCGCCTGGTGAATGGGGTGGCCGCGTTCGCCCGCTATGGCGGGCCCTGCATCGTGGTCGATTTCGGTACGGCCACCACCTTCGACGTCATCACGGCCAAAGGGGAATACGTTGGCGGCGTGATCGCCCCCGGTCTCGCGATCTCTGCCGAGGCACTGTTCGCTCGGGCGGCCAAACTCTCTCGCGTCGATGTAAAGAAGCCGGCCAGGGTCGTGGGCACAAACACAATAGCCCACATCCAGAGTGGCTTGTATTACGGCTACATCGGCCTGGTCGATGGCATTCTGGAACGCATGCTGCAGGAGACGCAAACCTCGGACGCAACCACTTCGAAGGTCATCGCTACCGGTGGGCTCGCGCGCCTTATCGTCGACGATTCACGCTTTATCCAGACCATTGACGACATGCTTACGCTCGATGGACTGCGCCTCATCTACGAGCGCAATCGCGTGGTCAAGGTGAGACACCCGCAAAGCGAATCCGCCGGAAAGCCCGCCTGACGCAGTCGTGCAAAATTACTTCAACTATTTCACCGAGATCGAAGAGTACTTTCAACGGCGGCGCGGTTCCCTGCTGCTGCTCTCGACTATCGATTGGGCTTTGATTGAAACCTGGCGAGAGGCTGGGGTTCCCCTCGCCGCCGTGTTGCAGGGGATCGATGCAGCCTTCGACAAATTCGACGCGCGTAGAAACAAGACCCGCGTACGGCGCGTGAATGGCCTGGCCTACTGCGCGCAGGAAGTCATCTCGGCAGTGGAAGCCATGCAGGAGGCAGCGGTGGGCGCGGGTGGCCGCAACACTGACCCTGCAGAGCGAGCCGCGGAACAAGCAGCGGAACAGGGGTTTGAGCAGGCGCGCATCGCCGCCCACCTGGAAGCAGCCGCGCAGCAATTGGCAAGCTCGAAGCAGCATGCATCGCTGGCCGGCATTTGCACGCGCCTGCAGGAGCTTGCGCTGGAAGTGAAAAACAGCCTGCCGCAACTCGAAGCACTGGAGCAGTCGCTCACGCTGCTGGAAGAGAAGCTCTTCGCCATCCTGCTCACGACGATTTCAGAAGACACCATGCTTGCGCTGCGCCAGCAAGCCGCGGCGGAGCTGGCCCCCTACCGCAGCCGCATGCCTGCTCTGCAAATCCGCCAGGTAGAGCAGCAATTCCTGCACAAACGATTGCTGGAGCAATTCGACTTGCCGCGCCTTAGCCTGTTCTACATGAGTCAGTTATGAAGCTGCGCATCGAAAAAGCGATCTACGGAGGAGCGGGCCTGGCGCGTGGCCCCGCCGAGTCCGGGCCGCAGGCCGGCAAGACCATATTCGTCCATGGCGGATTACCTGGAGAACTGGTAGACGCCGTCCTCACCGAAGATAAACGCAGCTTTGCCACCGGTTACGTCAGCCAAATTCTGGAACCTTCGCCGGAACGCGTTGTGCCCGGCTGTGAGTATGTACCGCGCTGTGGCGGTTGCCAATACCAGCATGCGACTGCTGCTTCACAGTTACAGATGAAGCTCGACATCCTCAAGGAAACGCTGGGCCGTGCCCACGTGCCCGTCGCTGGCGAAATCAATGCGGTCGCCGGTCCTCCCTGGGAATACCGCAATCGCATCCGCCTGCACGTCATTGCAGGGGAGGAACTGGCTTTGGGCTACCGGCACGGCGGCTCGCATGATTTGCTGCCCGTCACACATTGCCCGATTGCCGCGCCGCTGCTGCAGCAGGCGATCTCTGCTGCAGCTCTAGCCGGTCGTGAGACCGGTCTCGCAAATATTTGCGCTGAGGTGGAGTTCTTCACCAACGATCAGCAGGATGAGCTCCTGGTCACGTTGTGGGGCGCCCCAGCCAAACCAGGACAGGCAAAATCAAGCGACCAGATGCTGGAAGCCTTCGCTGAAAAGCTGCGCGACCGTTTGCCGAGCCTCACCGGCGTGGGCCTTCTCTCTGGCGGTGCTATGAGTTACTGGGGCCAGCGGTCCCTGACCTACACCGTAGGAGGCCATGCCTACCAGGCCAGCCTCGGAGGATTCTTCCAGGTCAATCGCTTTCTGCTGCCGGAGCTACTGCGGCTGGTCCTGCAAGACAGCAAAGGGCAGAGCCGCACGGGCCGATCAGCCTGGGATCTCTACAGCGGCGCCGGCCTCTTTGCCAGTGCGCTGCCCTTCGAAAACGTAACTGCCGTGGAGTCCGCCGGCATTTCGGCCGACGATCTCAAGCACAATCTATCCGGCAGGGCACACCGCATCGTCCGTTCCGGCACCCTCGAATTCCTGCAGGGCAAGGCACGCGGACGTAAACAGGCGAAACCCGATTTGATCGTGGTTGACCCGCCGCGAGCCGGCTTAGGAAAAGAGATCTGCACTTTGCTCGGAAGCGTGGGAGCACCAGAGATCGTCTACGTCTCCTGTGATCCGGCGACTTTAGCCCGCGACCTGCAATCTTTAGTACAAAAAGGCTACGCCGTCGAAATGGTCCAACTGCTCGACATCTTCCCGCAAACCTTCCACATGGAATCCGTCACAACTCTGAAAAAGAATTAATGCTGCCACTCGGGTAAGAACTCCGTAGGGCAGATATATTCGCCTCTCCAGCAGAAACAAAACGGGAGGGCTTCCCTCAAGGGTCATGAGGGAAAGCACCGTATGCTGTTTATTGAAGCCCGATTAGGTATTCCATCACGCCCAAGTCAGCTTCTTCATGCCCTAGCCAGCTACTTCACGCCCGAGTCGGCTTCTTCATGCCCAAGTCATCTGTAGAGAAAGCCACTACCCTCACCTTTGTCATCCCGACCGGAGCGAAGCGCAGCGGAGCGATCTGCAGTGCGCCTTTCTCCCTCCACGTATCTGTACAGAGCTCCTGGATCGGATGTGCAGAGGGAGCAATTGTCGATGGAGATGGTCGCCGGGGGAACCCCCTTGGTGAGTTGCGGGTCCCTCTGCTTGTCCGATCCTGGAGCTCTGTACACCTACGTGGAGGGAGAAAGGCGCACTGCAGATCCCTCCGCTGCGCTTCGCTCCGGTCGGGATGACAAAGCTGGGGGCAGTTACTTTTTATTGCCCTTGCTTGTGGCGTTGGGAACCAGCCTGAAACAACCGTCGCGGTCTGATTCGGCTGAGGGTTCATGCACATCCGATCCTGGAGCTCTGTACACCTACGTGGAGGGAGAAAGGCGCACTGCAGATCCTCCCGCTTCGCTCCGGTCGGGATGACAAAGGTGAGGGCAGTTGCTTTTTATTGCCCTTGCTTGTGGCGTTGGGAACCAGCCTGAAACAACCGTCGCCGTCCGATGCGGTGTTCGCTTAACAAGCAGGACGGTGGAATTCAGCTGAGGTTACTGGCTGTTTCGTATTGAGGGAAAAACAGATTGCAGTCGCACCCGGCGCAGAAGCGGATCTGAATGGCAGCCCAACCCCGCATCCTCGAACATCTTTCCTTTGCGACCTCGCCCGCACTCTACGCAGCCCTTTGGCTCGCTGCCGGCATTCTGCTGGAACCGCTTTTGTCGGCTCAGGCGTTCATCGCTCCTAGCGCGCTGATCGTTCTCATTGTTCTGCTCTTGACCATCTCTTCCCTGGCCGCAGCAACGTCGGTGCGCATCGCCCTTTTACCCCTGGCCTGCACCTGGGTTCTGTCGGGCGTTTTTCTCAGCGAAATAGAGCCCACCCCGGACCCACAGAAACAACTCAGCATGCTTGCTGAAAAAGGCGCCCCCGTCCCCATCGAGGGAATCATCGTGCGCACCAACCCGGTACGCCTTTCAGAAACCACCCTCCCCTACGGAAAAAACACCACCCGCCTGGAATGGAGTGAAAGCTTCGATCTCCGCGTCCTTGCGGCAGGCGGAGTGCCGATCGAGGGAGGCCTGCGCGCCACCGCCTACGCTTCCGCAGACCAATCCTTCCCTACGCTGCACTGCGGAGATCGCATACAAGCCTCACTTGCGCCGCACCTGCCCGAGCGCTACCTTGACCCCGGTGTTTGGGACGCCACCGCGTGGCTGCGTCAACAGGGCATCGGCGTGGTGGGCTCGCTGAAAGCCTCAGCGATCAAGTTCAACCAACCAGCAGAACGCCCCACGCTGACTTGCCGCCTGCATGCACTGCAGCAAACCGGCACAGAGCGACTGTTAGATTTTGCTTCCGCCGCCCACTCCTCACGGCTGCCGGCATGGTTCCGGCTAACCGCAACCGACGCCGGCACGCTAAGCGCGATGATCCTCGGCGACCGCACGTATCTACAGCATCAGGCGCGCATCGGTTTCGAACGCACCGGCTCGTTCCACCTGCTGGTCGTCTCGGGAATGCACCTGGCCATCTTCGCCGGCATCATCTTTGGCATCGCGGCACGGGTGAGGCTGCCTCGCTTTTGGTCAACCCTCATCACCATCGTCTGCTCCTTCGCTTATGCCCTGCTGGCCGGCTTCGGTGAACCCGTGCAGCGATCGTTCTGCATGGTCGCGCTGTACCTCATCGCGCGCCTGCTCTTTCGCGAGCGTAACAGCCTCAACGCCGTGGGCTTCGCGGCCGTATGCCTGCTCGCCCTCGATCCTCGCTCCCTGGCCGGAGCGAGCTTTCAGATGACCCTGCTCTCGGTGCTCATCGTTGCCGGCATAGCCGTTCCCATCGCTCACAACACCTTCGGCCCTTATCTGCAGGCGGCGCGCAACGTGGGCCTGCTGGCGATCGATCCTTCGCTGCCGCCCAGGCTGGCGCAGTTCCGTGTCTCCCTGCGCCTCATCAGCAGCCACTTGCAACCCTTGTTGGGCCGCCGCGTCGCTGCGTATCTCCCCGCCGGCTGCGTACGCTTGACCTTGCGCATCTGCGAACTGCTGCTGGTTTCTGCGCTGATTGAACTGGCCATGTCGCTGCCCATGGCCATCTACTTTCATCGCGTGACCGCGCTCGGCTTGCCGGTGAACCTATTGGTCGTTCCGCTGATCGGGCTGGCGCTGCCGTCTGCGCTGCTCACATTTGTCGCCATCATTGTATGGCCCGCGATCGCGCCTGCCCCGGCCGCGGTTACCGCCGCGCTGCTCCACGCGATCAACGCGATCGTGCAGAGATTCAGCGAGATGAGCGCCGGAGATATCCGTCTGGCGAGCCCCGGCATGCTCATCATCACCGTCGGCATCCTGGCCATTGGCCTGGCGGTGTGGGGCGCCCGCAACAGCCGCTTTCCTGTTCTGCTGCCGGTCGCGGCGCTGGCCTGCTCGGCGGCGTGTGTCTTCTATCCGCGCGCGCTCGCCTATCGACCCGGCGTGCTGGAAGTCACGGTTATCGATGTGGGCCAGGGCGACTCCGTGCTGCTGATCTCCCCCGAAGGAAAGACTTTGCTGGTGGACGCGGGCGGGCCGGCGGGCGGTGACCAGGCGCCGCAGGGAAACTTCGAAATCGGCGAAGACGTGGTCTCACCCGTGCTTTGGTCGCGTAACATCCGCCGCCTGGATGCAGTCGCCTTGAGCCATGCACACAGCGATCACATGGGCGGCCTGCTCGCGATTCTCGAGAACTTCCGCCCGCGCCTGCTGATCGTCGGCAAGAACCCGGACGTTCCTGCGTATGCAACAGTCCTGGCGACAGCCAGTCGTCTAGGCGTTCGCGTGGAATCCAGGGCCGCTGGCGACCAGTTCGGCTTCGGCAGTGCACACGTCGATGTGCTGGCCCCTCGGGCAGACTACGTGCCGGGAGCGGCTGCGAAAAACGACGACTCCCTGGTACTCCACGTGATCTATCGGCAGACATCCGTGCTGCTCGCTGGCGACGCAGAAGCGCCCAGCGAGCGACAGATGCTAACGGAGAACCTGCATGCCGACCTGCTCAAGGTCGGTCACCATGGCAGCAACACATCGAGCATTGCCCCGTTTCTGGATGCAGTCGCGCCGTCGTATGCCGTCATCTCCGTCGCCCACCGCAGCCCCTATGGTCATCCAAAATGGAACGTCCTGGACCGTCTGCAAAGGTCGCATGTGCGGACATTCCGCACCGATTCCGAAGGCGCCACTACTTTCTACCTGGACGGCAACTCTGTGACCCCAAAGCCTTTGCCTGTGCCCTGAAGGCGAGCCACATCGCTGACGCATTTTTTGTATTTCCCTGCCGCGCAATCCGTTATACGATTCGCAACAAAGCACGGGAAACTCTGCAACCGGAGGACGCGTATTCCATGGGGTCACGCGGATCGGATCGCAACCACGAATCTTCCCACCGCACGATCAGTTCTCTCTCTTCACCCTCGCAAACTCCTGACCTGAAGTCGCCGGAGCCCACCGCGGCCGCCAGCCAATCTGCCCAGGACAAGATGGACGAGCAGCGAAAGATCCGGCGCCTGCAAATCATGATGGATATGGTGATGTCGGTGATCAGCCAGGATCGCAGCCTGACCGTCGATCAGGCCGCCGAGATGGTCGCCAATAGTAAAAAAGCAGCGCTGGCCATGTTTCCCGATAAAGAACTGGCCTACAACATCATCTACAAGCCGCGACTGCAGCGGCTCATGCGCGAGCGTTATCGCATCCAGTAGCCAATAGCTACTTGGTCGACGTGCTCACCAGCTTCATGGTGATCGTGCCCCAGAAGAGACGCGCGCGCATCTGCACTGGCATGTGCCGCTCGTCGTCCGTGTACCAGATCCAGATATTGCCGCGATTCTTGACCACGCCGGCAGCCGCCATCGGTTGCACACGAATGGTGGGGAACGTACCTGCCAGGGTGACGATTTGTTCGCGCGCTTCTGCCTTCATGGTGACATCGACCACGCGCATGGCATCGGCCACCGGCATGCGATAACTGCCGCCCGGCTGCAAAGGCTGCGAGCCCCCATAAAAAATCGCTGACATCAGATCGGTCACACATGGCGGAATGGGCGCCTGCTGTTGCTTACTGGTGCCGGTCACCAGGTTCTTCTCTTCCAGCACCTGCTTGCCTTCATTCGACAAAAAGCGCAACGTGCTGGTCAACTGCCGCCGGCCCTCCTGCAACTGCTTGGCGAAGCTGGCTGAACAGCCGGTAGTCCGATTGAAATAGGACTCAAATCGATCGTTCACGCGAAACAACAGGTTCACCGCGCCCACGGATTCGCCGGTAGCGACAACGTGCTGCATATTGCCAACCTGCTCCAGGTGAAACGTCGCGGTACCCGCCGGGAAGACGCGCCAGTCCACCGCGTAGGTAAGCGTCTGTTTTGCCGGAAACGAGAAATTAGCAGCGGGAGCGACCAGGGGAGGAGGAGGTGCCTGCGCCGTGCCCGGCAGGACCGCCAGCGCACAGAGGCAGGCCATGCGGCGCGCGACAACTCGTGGATTCCGTATCACCGTCAGGTTTCTCCAGGAAATCAATGGCGGAGCCACAGAGTGGCCACAAGTACAGCGTAAACGGCACAAGCGCCCAAAAGAGAATTGTACTCGCGGTGCTTGCGATAGAGCGCCCCGGAGAAGGCTCCCTCTCCCTCCATGCGCGCCGGAGTTAAGCGCGGCAGCAGGCGCGGCACCTGCCGCGCGTAGGTGGCAAAGTTGGGGAAGGTTGCTCGCAAGAATTGCTCCTCCGCGTAAATGGTGGGCGCATAAATGATGATGAATAGCAACAGCAACAGAACCGCGATCCAGAGATTGCGCGAGGCCGCCGCGAAGCCAAAAGCCATCAGGATGGATCCCAGATACAAGGGATTGCGGGTGTAGGCGTAGGGACCGGTCACAGTCAGCTCGGCGTTCTTCTTTACGTAACCCGAGGCGTAGGCCCGTAATAAGAGGCCCGGAACCACTAACAGCACGCTCCATTTAAGCGAGGCCGCACTCGGGCGCGCGCGCCACAGAAAGAATGCGGCAAACAGAAAGCCCATCGGCACACGAATGCGCTTCGCCACCCGGCTCCATCGCGTCAGCATGGGCGCCTGGCTTCCAGCAGTTCGTTGGCCGCTGCCGTGACCTGTTCCGGAGTGATGGTCAGCAAGCCGGCTTCCGGCTCGGCGTGACGGGTGTGGTCGCGCTTGCTTTCAGGGTGGCGCAGCACGCGAAACGGCACGCCGAAGGGACCGTTGCGCGCTGGATCCGTGGGGCCGTAGATGCCGACCACCGGCTTGCCCAGCGCACAGGCCAGATGGAGTGGTCCGGTATCGCCCGCGATGAGCAGACATACACGGCGTGTGAGTGCGATCAGGCGCTCCAGCGTGAACTCCGGCGCCTGCGCCACGCCGCCGCTGGCGCGCACCACTTCACTCGCCATGCCCTGCTCGTCGGGGCCCGCGTTCACCAGCACCCCATAGCCCTGGGCGCAGAGGTACGCCGCCACTGCACCGTAACGCTCCGCCGGCCAGCGTTTCGCGCCCCAGCCCGCGCCTGGGCTCAACAGCACGGTGGGCAGATTTCCTGTACTACGCAGCGCGGCCGCTGCCCAATCCTCTGCCTCCCGCGTGACCGGTAGCGGCGGCAGTATGGGCACGAGCGTGTCACCAGCCGCGGCATTGCACACCTCCACCGCTTGCTCAATCATGTGTGCTCCATGCGTTACGATCCGCTCATCGAAAAGCCACCGTGCGATCCCTTCCCGCGGGCTGGCTTCGCCGATCATCCTTGCAGCACCGGCCATTCGCCCGGCGACCGCGGATCGCACCGCACCCTGCAGATCGATGCAGAGGTCATAACGCTCAGAGCGGAGTTCACGCCGCAGTGCCCGCACCTGCGCCACAGTTTGCCGATCGAACGGAGCGCGCGCCCAGGCCTTTGCGTTGACCAGGTGGATGCGGTCCACCAATGGCATCTCGCCGGGATCCCCCGCGAGTAAGGCTTGCCACCGCGGCTCCACTGCCCAACCGATATACCAACCAGGATGAGCCTCGCGGAGGGCGGCCACCGCCGGCAAGGCATGCAGAATGTCACCCATGGCGCCCAGCCGCACAATCAGGACGCGCAGGACGCGGGTCTGCTCACTTCGCTCTCGCAAGCGCTGATTTTCTCATATTCGCAGCAGCGACGAGAGGTCCCTCATCACGGTCGATTCATCTTCCAACTGAACCGTAAGCTCGGCGGTCACTACCCGGGCCACCTCCTCCAGCCGCTGCCGCATGGCTGTCGTCAGTTTCACCGCATCCTTTGCGGTCACCACGAATGCATCGCAGCGTGCGCGCTTGCCTTCGGCTGCGAGACGTTCCACATCCCTCAGCGTGTAGCGGTGGTGATCACGAAAACGCTTCCGCTCCGCCAGTCGAACACCCGCAGCCAGCAGCCCATCAAAAAACTCCGCCGGCCGAGCGATTGCGCAAAACGCAATCACTCGTTGCGGAGCGTGCGGCACGGTGAGCACGCGGCGCAACCGCCAAAACACGCAATTGTCTTTCGCGTAAGCGCGCACAGCGGGCTCGAGTGAAGCGTCCTCTTCTCGCAGCACAATCACTTGCGCGCGTTTGAGCGAGGTCAATGGCTCGCGCAACCTTCCCGCCGGTAACAGACGCTGATGCAAATCGCTGCGGTGCAGCACCACGATATCTACCGCGCGCGCCAAAGACCGATGCTGAAATCCATCGTCCAGTAAATGTA
>CAZZVD010000077.1:10943-19069 GCA_964657465.1 uncultured Acetobacteraceae bacterium
ATATCTACCGCGCGCGCCAAAGACCGATGCTGAAATCCATCGTCCAGTAAATGTAGGTGGCGGGCGTGGTCCATCGGATGGTCTGGTTCCTGCTCCGCCATCAACCCAGCCTGATAGCGGCTGGCGCCCACATACACCGGCACTCCGGTGGCGCGTGCGATCAGCAACGGTTCATCGCCGAACTCTGCCGCACTGCCTGCGCTGTCCACCCGCATCACGCCCGGTTGCGTTCGACCATAGCCACGGGATAGCACATCCGGGGAAAAGCCTTCACGTGCCAGCAAGCGAGCCAGGCAGATCACCAGCGGCGTCTTGCCTGCTCCTCCAACCGAAAGGTTGCCAATACTCACCACAGGCCAACGCAAGCGCTTCGGCTCCGTGCGGTCCAGGCGCGCATTGCGCGCGCGGGTGAGCGATGCGTACACCACTTCAAAAGGAGCCAGGAGCAAGGGAAACCCGCGCGGGCTCAAACCCTTTCGACCCCAGAGGAGAGCACCGGCGCAGGCTCAGGCTGCGGCAACAAGCGAAGCAGCGCGGTGATGGCGCGGCCGGTGGCGCCAGACTGCAAATGGAAGATTTCCAGTGCGCGCACGCCGAGCGCATTCGTGGCCTCTTCGTCGGTCAGCAGATTCTCCAGGATGGGCACCAGCGTTTCCGTGGTCGCCAGCTTCAACGCCTCGGCATCGACCAGCATATCGATGATCGCGCGGAAATTTGCGTAGTGCATGCCCATCACAATCGGCACTGCGAACTGCGCCGGTTCCAGCGGATTGTGTCCACCTGCGGGGATCAGGCTGCCGCCGACAAAAGCGACCGAGGCCAGCGCATACACCGAGGCCAGCTCGCCGATCGAATCTAAAAGGATTACGGTGCCGGGCTTGATCTTTGCCGGCCGCTTCATCCAGTTGGAACGCCGCACGCACAAAAGATTCCGGTTCTTCAGCAATTGCGCAACGCGCCCAAAGCGCTCAGGATGGCGCGGGGCCAAAATCATCACACAATCCGGAAACGTCTCGCACAACTGCTGAAACGCATCCAGCAGGATTTCTTCTTCGCCTTCCAACGTGCTGCCGCACACCAGCACTCTTGTCCCGCCTGGGAGATGTTCGCGCAGCGAGGTGGTCACCGCTGCGGGCTCTGCACTGCGCACATCGAATTTGAGATTGCCACCGAAGAACACGCGGTTTGCAGGAGCCCCAATTGCCTTCAATCGCTTTGCGTCTTCTTCACTCTGCGCCAGCACAATCGAGATTCCCGAAAGAATGCCCTTCCATAAGGACCGGAGCCGCAGGTACCGGGGCAGTGAGCGATCCGAGACTCGTCCGTTAACCACCGCCACAGGGATCCCAGCGTGGCGGCAGGCAGCCAACAGGTTGGGCCAGAATTCTGTTTCGATCAGCACCAGCATCGCCGGGTCCAGCAGGCGCAGATACCGGCGCACGATCCAGGGAAAGTCGATCGGAAAGTAGAAGGTGTGATTGATGCCGGTGCGATCTCTGGCCAGCCGCTGCCCGGTGCGTGTGGTGGTTGAGAACAGTACGCGGTATTGCGGCGCGCACGCACTCAGCTCATTGACCAGGCGGCTGGCAGCCAGCACCTCACCTACCGAGACGGCATGCACCCAGATCGTTTGCCGCGGATCGCCGTTCCGTAACCGTGCGGGCACAAAACCCAGCCGCTCGCTCAGACCCTCGCGATATTTGCCGGTAGTTGCCATGCGCAGCAGCCAGTACGGCAGCCCCAAAACCAGTACTAGCAACAGACCGAAGCTATAAAGGATCAGCAGCATGCCCCGGCCTCTTTACTCGCCCTACCACGGAAGCTCATAATCGAATTCGTACAATGCCTCGTCGATCCGTTCTGTTCCTGTGGCTTGTCGCCTTGCTGCCGCCGTGCTCCGTCTCGCTTGCCTGGGCGTGGGCGGACCATGCAGCGCCTCCTGCAAACCCGGCCACTACCTATCCTGCATTCGACCAGCATCCTGACGAACAGGTGGCCATTGCTGCTGAGCCCTACAATACCCCAGACAAGGCATCCATCTTTCGTTTCAAGTACCTGCAATACGGATTCATGCCCATCCGCATCATTGTCACCAACAACGGAGATAAGCCTATCTCCCTGATCGACGCGCGGATCAACCTGATCACTGCAGCCGGTGACAAAATCCCGGCGGCCACTCCGGAAGAAGTGGAACGGCGCATCGAGGTGAAGCGCCCGGACGGCGGTTACAAATTGCCCGGTCCGCTGCCGCGCATTGGCAACAAGTCCGGGACGAAAAACAAAGACGTGGATGACGACTTTCACTCCTTCGAGTATGCTGCGGTCGCCGTCGAAGCCCATACCACGCGGGCCGGGTTTCTCTTCTACGACGTGGACGGCATCGCCAATCCCCTGGCCGGCGCCAAACTAAACCTGCGCACGTTGCGCAATGCCGAGGGCAAGGAACTCTTCTATTTCGAAATCCCTCTGGACAAGTACCAGCGCGTGCTGAACTAACCTCTGGTCCTTACTCGTAGTAGGTCGCAGACGTAATTTCTGTTTCAAAGATCGTGGAGTCTTTCACCGCCACGCGACCGCCAGTCATCTCGTGGAGTTGGCGGTTCGTCTCATCGAAGAAGTAGCGCGCCAGGTTTTCTGCCGACGGATTTAGTGTGGTGAATGGTTCCAGATCGTTGAGCATCTGGTGGTCGATGCGATCAATCACCGGCCGCATCACCTGCTTAAGCATTTTGAAGTCGAGCAACAAACCCGTCTCGTCCAGGGAGGCGCCGCGCAACGTGAGCCGCACCTTGTAGTTGTGCCCATGCGGATTCTCGCACTTGCCGTGGTAGTTGCGCAGGTAGTGCCCCGACGAGAACCCCGACTCGACCGTAACTTCATACATTGCTTGCGTTTCCCTCTACCAGCCTGATTGTATTCACTTGCGGCGATCGTTGCGACTCAGCTCCGCCAGGCCTTCTTCCAGCTCGCGACGCATACGCTGCTCACTTCGCCGTTCCACCTGCTCGAACATGGTGGCCAGAATGCCGCCCAGCGTCGAGACCAGCGATAGCAGAAACAAGGCAAGGCCGATCATCTTCCACAACGAGCCGTTCACCGGGAGGTTCGGCTGCAGGCTGTTGGGCACAAAACTCATACCGCACGACACCAGCGAAAACAGCAGCAGCGAGGCTGCCAGCACGTAAAGGTTTCGCGACCAGGAGGCACGCTTCATTTGCATTCCCTTAAACCAGAGGTGGCTTTGCTGCGGATGGGTACGTCACTCGGCAAAGAACCGCTCTACCTCGCCTATGTCTCGTGTGATGCGATACGGCGGCAGGCTCTCCAGAAATACCTTTCCATAGCGCTGCCGATCTATTCGCGGATCGAGCAGCACCAGCACGCCACGATCTTCGAGCGAGCGAATCAGCCGTCCAAACCCCTGCTTCAGCGTGATCACCGCTGCCGGAACCTGGTAATCGAAAAAGGGGTTGGCCCCGCTGGCAGCCACTGCACGCATGCGTGCGGAAACGATCGGATCGGAAGGCACGGCAAACGGCAAACGGTCCACAATCACGCAACTCAATGCCTCGCCCTGTACGTCCACCCCTTGCCAGAAAGAAGATGTCCCGAACAACACGGCGTTCGGCGTATTGCGAAATTCTTCCAGCAGAGCTTTGCGCGGCGCCGTCCCTTGTAACAGGCACGGATAGTCCAGCTCGGGCAGCAGCCGCTCATACAGGTCGCGCATCTGGGCATAGCTGGTAAAAAGGCAGAATGCCCGCCCACGCGTAATGTCGAGCACGCGGCGAATTCGGCGCGCCGCCTGGGCAGCAAAGGCGGGCTCGCGCGGATCGGGCATTTCCGGCGGCAGATACAGCAGTGCCTGTTCCTGGTAGTGAAAGTGCGAGGGCACCACCAGCTCGCGTGCATCGCGCAAGCCAAGCCGCTTTCGTAGATGTTCAAACCCCTCCTGCACCGTCAACGTCGCCGAAGTGAGAATCACACTGGGAAATTGCTCGAACAGCAATTCTGACAACAAGGAAGAAACATCGATCGGCGTGGCCTGCAGGTAGGTGTTGCGGCCCTGGCGCATCGATCCGCCACGGCGTTCGATCCAGAAGACCGTGTTGACGTTTTCCGCTTCCAATAAAAACCGCAGATGCTCGCGGATATCGCCGACCCGCTTGCGCAGACCGAGTGCCTCTTCCACGCCGCGCAACCGCTCCAGCTCTCCTTCGAGCCGATGGAGTGCATTCATCACGCCCAGGTAGACGTCACCGTGCTCCTCGAGGAACTGCTCCCGCTGCTCAAACGGCATGCGGCCTTCCCCCTGGCCGCCCCTGGGCAGCGCGGCGAAGAACATCCGCGAGCGCTCGCGCAGCATCTCGCCGCACCCCTTCAACGCGGTGGAATGGGCTTGCTTGGCACGCAGAACGGCTTCCAGGTCGCGCACCAGCTCTTCCAGGCGCACGTTGCTGAGGGTAATGCCGAAATAGCTGGACGCTACATCTTCGAGCTCATGCGCCTCATCGAAAATCACGGCCGCGGCTTCCGGCAACACCCCCGCGTCGGGCGCTGCTTTGGCTTGCTGCTTGATCGCCAGGTCCGCGAAAAAAAGGTGGTGATTGACGATGATCACATCGCTTTCGAGCGCGCGCCGGCGCATCTCGGTGATGAAGCAGCGCTCGTAGTCCGGGCAGGTTTGCCCCAGGCATGCGTCGCTGCGCGCATCCAGCTTGGCCCAGACCTGGCTTGCTTCCGGCAGGGCGTCAATCTCGACCCGGTCGCCGGTCTGTGTCGTCTTTTCCCAGGCGGCAATCTGCTGAAACTGGTCGATCTCTTCCAGGCCGTTCAGAATGGGCTGGTCGCGCAGCGCGTACAGCTTGTTGCGGCACAGGTAGTTGGCCCGCCCCTTCATGTAGCAGACCCGCAGTGGCCCGAGCAGCGACTCCAGAAAGGGCACATCCCGGAAGAAGAGCTGCTCCTGCAGATTCTTCGTACCGGTGGAGATGATGACCCGTTGCCCGGTGCGCAGCGCCGGCAGCAGGTAGGCGAGCGTTTTGCCGGTCCCGGTGCCCGCCTCGACGATCAGGTGCTTGCTTTCCTTCAGGCTGCGCTCGACCGCACGGGCCATTTCCAACTGGCCGCTACGAAACTCGTAGGGCAGCGCGGAGCGCGACAGCATTCCCCCGGGGGAGAAGAAGTCGTGCAGCGAAGGCAGCGGCTGGGCGGCGATGGTGGCAGTGGACAAGGGCAGTTCCGGTGTAAGGGCGGCAAGAATAAGGCGGATGCCGTGGAAAGTTTAAGTCTATACGGAGCGCCCCCGGTTCTATGAAAGACTAAAGAAGGGCGGATGTCGGCTGCAGCAGCATCGAGGTGTTGCAGTCCCTAAAAGCCCAGAATTTGTTGGTTCACGGCACAACCGAAGGCCGAGTTAGGGTCGGTCTGTGCATACGGTCTCGTTGTGCGGCCGCGAGGATAGCTTCTCCGCTTGTCCGATTCTGACGGCAACCCTCCAGGGGACAAACAGGGATTCTGGGGCGGGTTCCACCCCGTCGCTTTCCTCGAACAGGCTGGGTGAGGAGAAGCTGCCGGTTAGGGTTCCGTGAATTCCCACATCTCCCGACTGGAAAACGTCGGTAGATATGGGGCACCCAACGTTGTTACAGGCCACGATCAAGACTCGCAGTGCAGAAACATGTTGACAGGAAAGTAGTCCGATGAAGCCAGTTAAAGGAACCAAGGCCCGCAAGCCTAAGCCGCACTCCAAGGGCGGCAAGCGCGCTGCCGTCGCACAAAAAGCTCGCCGGGCCACGCCCGCGACCCGCGGGGAACATACCCGTGCTGAGGTCAAGCGAAAGGCTGCCGCCAAGGCTTCGGCTGAGAAGAAAGAGACAATCCAGGCAGGCAAAGTTCGTAAACGGCCTGTGCAGCGCCAGGGGCCCATGGGCCGCATCGACGCGGAGCAGCCCGATTCGCAGGAAATGGAGCAGGTGGCGCAGGAGGCAGTGCGTGCAACTCTGAGGCGCGATGCTGCCCTGGCCACGCTGGAATGGCCGGTGCTGGCCATTGTCGGCCGGCCCAACGTGGGCAAGTCCACTCTATTCAATCGCGTTACCAGCTCCCGCCGTTCGATTGTGGGCGATGAACCGGGGATCACCCGGGACCGCATCTATGGCGAGATCGAGTGGGCCGGCAAGCACGCCCGCGTGGTGGATACGGGCGGCATCCTGCCCGATGACCCGGAGCTGATTCCGTCAGAGATTTTCCGTCAGGCCCAGGTGGCCCTGGAGGAAGCCGAGTCGATCGTGATGGTCGTGGATGGCCGCACGGCGCTGGCTGCTCCTGACTACGATCTGGCGCGCATATTGCTCCGCGGCGGCAAGCCGCTCGTGCTCGCCGTCAACAAAATCGATACGGAAAAGATGGAAGAGCAGATGGGTGAATACCAGCGCCTGGGTATACGCGAGATGCTGCCGATCTCTGCCGAGCACGGCAGCGGCATCGGTGATCTGCTCGACCATGTCTTTGCGACGCTCACCTTCCCCGAGCCGCAAACTGAAGAATCAGCGCCCATCCCGGACGAGGAGGATGTCCCGGAAGAGGGTCAGGCGAGGCACCGCACCCACGGCGAATTTCAGCAGCACGAGACTTCCATCGCCATCATCGGCCGGCCCAATGTGGGCAAAAGTACGCTGCTGAATGTGCTGACCGGTTCGTCGCGCGCCATCGTTTCGCCCATCGCCGGGACCACCCGCGATGCAGTCGATGAAGTCATCGAGTACGACAACGAGCTGCTGCGCTTTGTGGATACAGCCGGCATTCGGCGCAAAGGAAAAACCCGGCTGATGGCGGAGAAGCTTTCCGTGGTCATGGCGCGCCGCCACCTGGAAGCAGCCGATGTTGCACTACTGATCATCGACGCAACGGAAGGCGTCACCTCCTCTGACGCCACCATCGGCGGGTATGCCCATGAGAGCGGCCGTTCCATCATCCTGGTCATCAACAAGTGGGATCTGATCACTACCGCGCGCACCGATGGCAAGCCGCCGGCCGACAAAGAAATCTTTGAAACGCAGGTACGCAATGTTCTCAAGTACCTCGCCTACGCGCCCATTGTGTTTATCTCGGCGTCGGAGGGCAAGAACATACATACCGTCCTCAAGCTGGTGCAGGAGGTAGCGGCGGAGCGGCGTAAGCGCGTCTCCACCGGTCAGATGAACCGCTTCTTGGAAAAGGTCGACTTCGAACGCGCCACGGTGCCCGCTGCCAACAAGATGCGCATTTACTACATGACGCAGGCGGCGGTAGCTCCGCCGACCTTCATCCTGTTCACCAACCGGCAGGTGAAGCTGCACTTTGCCTTTCAGCGTTTTCTTGAAAATCAGATTCGGGCGGCATTTGGTTTCCGCGGCTCGCCCATCTGGTTCAAGGTGCGTGCCCGCGCTAAATAGAAACACTCCCAGGATCGGGGTCCGCTCCATCCTTCTGCACCTTTTTTGCTATTCCCTCGGGTTTTTTTTCGTGGGATCTTCGATGAATTCCTAACTTAAGTAGGTCGAAGAGAAGAGGCGCCTGGGTATGTTAAGTTCCATCGGTTCGTGGGTTTGCATTATGGGCCTGATCGTTGGGCCCTTCTCCATCGGAATCCTGTTTGAAGAGAAGCTCCAACGGGCCAATCGTGAACTTGGCTCACGCCTCTTGCACAGGTACTAACCCCCTCCTTCCAGGGCTGGTCCATAACCAGCACAAACCGAAGCCTGTTCCCGGTGTTCCCTGCCACGGACAGGCACTCCGGCGCCCACCCCAGTTCTCTCCCCAACACAGTTCGTAGTAGGGTTGCTAAGCGCGAACTCGCGCCAGGCAGGGTAATCCGTGACAAAACCAAAGTGTTCGCACCTACAAGATCATGTAAAGAACGTAAAACCCCGCACCAAAGGCTGTGAGGAGTGCCTGAAAACCGGCGATAGCTGGGTGCATCTGCGCATGTGCCTGGAGTGCGGCAAGGTGGGCTGTTGCGACTCATCGAAGAATCGGCACGCCACGGCCCACTTCCACCAGGTCGGGCACCCGATCATGCGATCGGTCGAGCCGGGCGAAGACTGGCGGTGGTGCTACGTAGACGAGGTCATTCCAGGCTAAAA
>CAZZVD010000078.1:0-18733 GCA_964657465.1 uncultured Acetobacteraceae bacterium
AGCTGTGGAATCCCACATCTCGCGAAAAACGAGCGAGATGTGGGGCACCCGTCGTGGGTTACGGAACAGACGGTGAGAAATCCGGGCCTAGCAGCCTGCGGCAAGGCGCTTAGTTCAGACCCCAGCGAGAGCACCCGGGAACTCGTTCCACCTCAGACGCGCAGCAACTGTGCCAACGCATCCACCGTCGCTCCCATGTGCTCCGCTCCCCAGGGACGCAGCAAGCGAAAAGCCCTGGCCTGCGAACACACCCGGCTGCAACGCAGGAAACTTTCTTTGCGCTGCCCGGTGGCTTCTAACAGGTACGCCTGGTGCGTCAGGTTCATCAATCGCGGCACGGCCGCAATCGCCGAGAGTTCCTCAAGCTTTACTGCTGCAGACGCGGTCGCGCGATCAAGAAACACCAGCGCGCGCAGCGGTTGTGATTCGGATTGCGAAGCCAGCGGCAGGCGATATTTGTCATCGTCACTGAACACGCGGGTAAGTTCGTCCGCCGGCCGCCCCAGCCCTTCGAGCGACGTGCGCCAAAGCTTCAACCACGGGGCGGCCGGCGCCACCATCAACTCGCCCGGCAGCGCGGGATCGATGAGGCAAATGTCATCCGCAATGACGGGGAATCCGCGCTCCGCCAGGTGCGCCGCCAGCGAAGATTTGCCCTGGCCCGATTCGCCCACAAAGGCAACCACACCAGCGTCGCCGCAGACCGCGCTGGCATGCAAGGGCAGTAAACCACGCTGCTGGCAAAGTACAACGAACACCGTGCTGAGCAGGTACGCGCGCACGTCGAGTAGCAGCGCCTGTGGCGAAGGGCTTACCACGATCTCCTCGCCCTCGCGCACCAGGTACCGCGCCACGCCTTCGATATGCAGAAGACAGGTGGACGAAGTGGCATGGCACCAGGGATCGATCGCGACCGCGCCGGGCAGCTCAGCCGCCACCTCACCCACGCGGATGTACGCCGGATGCGCCAATTCCTGGGGAGGTTGCACTGCGATTAATTCCGGCAACTCGATCTCTGACACCAGAGTAATCCCGCCGAGCACGTACACCCCAGGCATCGCTTTCCCTCGTAATCCCTCTAAAGTGTCACGCCGGACCCATCCCAGTTACCCGTATGACAGTAGCAAACCGGCACTGCACAGTTTAGTATCCACTTCAGTAACGTTCTCGGGGAGGAACGCATTGACGGTGTATGCCTCCTGCGCTACGCTCTAGCTGTATCAGGCGGCTGAGTGATTGTATAAATTACCGGGTCTAAGGAGTACGCAATGAAGAGCCACGAAGCCGATGATCATGGTGTAGCCGGCCAGAACTCGAGAGAGGCGAAGAAACCGTGGATGACTCCGTCGCTGCAATTCATTGCCCTGGAAAGCGCTGAGGGTGGCACACACCTTTCAACGTCTGACGGTGTAGGCGGCCATGCTGCGCGCCGCCGGTCGTAGTTGCCCGGCGTTCTCAAGTGCGTTTCACTCATAATAATTAACTGACTTCCCCGCTCACGTCTCCCTCTCCCTATCGTGGACAGCGCGAACAAAATTAAATTCCCCTTTGCGTGGGAAGCATCGCAGCCTGTGGAATCTTCTCCATGACTGCGATTGCAGGCGTTATCTCCTCCCGGGCTGAGATCGACGTTTCTTCTGCCTGCAAAAACATGCTCGCGGTGCTCAGCCTTTATGGCGACGATCATCGCGCCCACTACGCCAGCCATTGCTTCGCCATGGGCCTCTGCCTTCTCCGTCTATTGCCCGAGGACAAGTTCGATCGGCAGCCACTGACAGCCAGCAACGTCACAGCCTTCATCGGCGATGTGCGCCTCGATAACCGGCAACAACTGGCGGAAGGCCTGGGTTGGTCGTCCCTCCAACTCGCGGTAGCTGCTGATAGCGATCTGCTGCTTGCCGCCTGGCTTCGCTGGGGCGAAGCGTGCGTAGACCATATCTATGGAGCATTTGCGTTCGCCGTCTGGCAAGAGGCCGATCAGTCCCTCTTTCTTGCCCGCGACCACACCGGCGAACGGCCACTGTTCTATGCCGCCAGCCCGCATGGTTTCGCCTTTGCCTCCATGCCCAAGGGATTGCACGCGCTGCCATGGATTCCGGCCGAGATCGATGAGGATTACGTGGCCCGCTATCTCACGCTCGCCGACACTCCAGTCGAGCAAACGATTTTCCGCCATATCCGCCGCCTGCCTGCGGGCTGCTCGCTGCGTGTGCGCGGAGGGGACGTCCAGCTGCAGCATTACTGGCGGACCGATCGGCTCCCCGCCCTGCGCCTGCGCTCTCCACAGGAGTACCTGGAGTGCTTCCTCGAAAGATTCGATAGCGCCGTGTCCGCCCGTCTGCGCACCCCCGGAGGCGTCGGCGCACAACTCAGCGGGGGCCTTGATAGTGGCGCCGTGGCCGCCACCGCCGCCGGGCTGCTCGGGGCTCAAGGCCGCGAACTTACCTGCTTTACCGCAGTGCCCCGGCCCGGCTCCGTGCCCCCGCCAGGCAAGACGCACTTTTATGACGAAGGTCCTGCCGCCGCGGAAGCCATCGCGCAGTATTCCAATACGCGCCATGTGCTGGTGGAGTCGAGTGACACCTCCTTCCTCGACATCCTCGACCACAACAATGACCTCTACGACCATCCCTGTTTCGGTCCCAGCAACGAAGTCTGGTCGAACGCCATTTACGATCGTGCGCGGGCCAGTGGCATCACCGTGCTGCTCAATGGCAGCTGTGGCAACTTCACCTTCAGCTACGAAGGAATGGGAGCCTTATCGGCCTGGTTCCGCTCCGGCCAATGGAGAACCCTGCTGCGCGTAGCCCGGCGCCTGGCACAAAGCCGCACAGTCTCGCGTCGCTGGGTCGTCCGCAATGCTGTCTGGCCCTCTCTTCCGCTCTGGCTCCGCAGCTGGACCGATCCCCACTCGCGCGACTTCTCGCTCGACTACAGCATGTTGCATCCCGCGCTGGCGCAGCAGCTTGACCTGCGGCGCATAGCCTTCGAAGACATGCATCGCGAGTCAGCCGACGGCCGCACCATGCTGCGCCGCCTGTTGGACTATGGGGATGTCGGCGATGCGCCCATTGCCGCCCAGGGGGGCTGGGGCATCGACTACCGCGACCCGACGTATGACCGGCGCATCGTTGAGTTCTGCCTGACCGTGCCCCTGGAGGAATTTCTGCGTGATGGCCAGCTCCGCTCCCTCGCTCGCCGTTCCATGCAGGGCCGCTTACCCGCCAGCACCCTGCAACGCACCCAGCGCGGCAGCCAGTCCGCCGATTGGCACATCAGCCTCGCAGCCGTGCGTGGCCGCATGGCTGCGGAAGTCGAGCATCTGCGCACATCGCCACTGGCTGCCCGCATGCTCGACCTGGACCGCATGGGTACGCTCATCGAGCACTGGCCCACCGGCGGCTTTGAGGCCGATTCGATCAGACGCTCCTATTACATGGCGCTTACCCGCGGCTTCTCTGTAGGTAAGTTTCTCCTGCATTACGACCGGGCAAGATAACGGTGCCTACCGCCCTTATTGAAATAAAACGCAGACAGGGAAATCGACGGCATATTCTTTCCCCGTCGCCCGCAGCTGCCCGCTGCGCGGGTTGCGCGCAAACACAACCAGGTTGGCAGAGTTCTGGTTCGCCACCACCAGCCACTGGTTCCCTGGGTCAAGCGCGAAGTGGCGCGGCACCTTGCCGCCACAGCCAATCCGCTGCACCATCTTGAGCGTGCCATCGCGTCCGTTGATGGCAAACACCGCGATGCTGTCATCCCCGCGATTCGACGCGTAGAGATAACGACCAGCCGAGTCAACCGCCACCGTCGCCCCCGTGCTCGCACCCTTGAAGTCGGCCGGCAAGGTGGAGATGTTCTGCATCCGCGTCAACGTCCCCTTGGCCGCATCCCACGCAAGCACATCCACTGTGCTCGCCATCTCATTCAGCGAATAACCGAATTTGCCGCTGGGATGAAACGTAAAGTTCCGTGGACCCGACCCCGGCAATGCCTCGTAGGCAGGTGGGTCATTCGGTGTGAGCTTGGCCGTTTGCGGATCCAGGTGGTAGACATGGATGCGATCCAGGCCAAGGTCATTGATCAGCACAAACTTGTTGTCTGGCGATACAGTCGTGCAGTGCGCGTGCGGTCCGGCTTGCCGCGCCGGGTCGGCTCCATGACCTTCGTACTGAAACGTGGAAACCGCCTTGCTCAGCCCGCCCCCGTGCTCAATGCGGTAAGAGGCAGCGCTGCCACTGCCATAGTTCGCGGCGAACACGGCCTTGCCGGTGAAATCCGTCGCGATGTTGCACGGCCCGCCACCCATCGAGGAAACGACGTTGATGAGCTTCAGCTTGCCGTCCTCCCCTTCCACAGAAAAGGCAGACACCGAACCGCTCTTCTTCCCCTGGAAGTCATCGATCTCGTTCACCGCGTACAGGTGCTTACGATCGGGTGCGAAGGTCAGGAAGCTTGGACTGCTGGTCGTGACTGCCAGGCCGAGGGGGGCGAGTGTGCCCTCATCGGCATTCCAGCGAAACGCGTAGATGCCGCGGCTGGTACTGTGCTGGTTGGTGTAGACGCCCACAAACATCAGGTTGCCGGGAGTCGCGGCCCATGACCGGGGAACAAAACGGATACGGGCAGCCACTGCTGCCGCGGAGAGCTTCATCAAAAACGAGCGCCGGCTTGAAAGTTTCATGCAGGTCATACTACTGTAAGTCCGGCCGAGGCAGCTCTCGTCAACCTGTGTTGATTTGCGACTGATACTGTAGAGCGGTACAGCCAGGCATTCGCCTTAGGAGGCAAGCGTGCGCGTAGGACTCTTTACCCGGGAATACCCCCCTCACGTGTATGGCGGAGCCGGTGTTCACGTCGAATATCTAAGCCGCGAGATGGCCCGCAAGATCGAAGTGGATGTCCGCTGCTGGGGCAAGCAGGAGTCGCACGAAGGCAACCTGCACGTCCACGGGCAGGAGCCCTGGAGCGAGATCACCCAGGGTACAGAAGAGAAGTTCAAGGGAGCGCTCGAGGCCCTGTCGCTCAACCTGACACAGATCAAGGCGCTCTCGGGCATCGATGTGGCGCATACACACACATGGTATGTCTCCATGGCGGGGTTCCTGGCAAAGAAGCTCTACAACATTCCTTTTGTGCTCACCACCCACAGCCTGGAACCGCTGCGCGCGTGGAAGGCCGAGCAGCTAGGTACGGGCTACGCCATGAGCTCCTGGATGGAGAAGACCGCGATGCTCGATGCCGACGCGATCATTGCGGTTTCGAGCGGTACCAAGGACGACATTCTGCGCGCCTACCCGGTAGATCCCGAGCGCGTCCACATTATCTACAACGGCATCGATCTGCAACAGTATCAGAAGACAACAGAAACCTCGGCGCTGACCGCGCACGGGGTGGACCTGTCGCTTCCTTACGTGCTGTTTGTGGGCCGCATCACGCGGCAGAAGGGCGTCACGCACCTGGTGGATGCGATCCGCTATTTGCCGCCGGGCACCCAGGTGGTCCTCTGCGCCGGTGCTCCCGACACTCCGGAAATCTCGGAAGAGTTAAAGCGCAAGGTGGCCGAATCGCGGACCTTTAACCCGCGCCTGTTGTGGATCGACAAGATGCTTTCGAAGCAGGAAGCGATTCAGCTGTACAGCCATGCCACCGTATTTTGCTGCCCTTCGGTGTATGAGCCCTTCGGCATCATCAACCTCGAAGCCATGGCCTGCAAAGCGGCGGTCGTCGCCAGCGCCACAGGCGGGATTAAAGAAGTGGTTGTGGATGGGGAGACTGGGTATCTTGTGCCCTTTGCCCAGGACCCGGTCACCAGCTTTCCTCTCGACCCCGACCGCTTCGCCCGCGACCTGGCGGCGAAACTTACAGAACTGCTTGCTGATCCTGAGAAGTGCAAGCGTTTCGGAGAAGCGGGGCGTAAGCGAGCCGAACAGAAGTTTAGTTGGACCAGCATCGCCGACCAGACGATTGGTTTGTATCAATCGCTGATCGAAGCAAAGAAGTAGTGGTAGGGTATGGTGGTGCGGGGAGGGTTACTTGTTGAGTCCTGTGAATTCCCACATCTCCCGACTGGAAAACGTCGGTAGATATGGGGCACCCCAGCCGGTAACGGGTCCGACTCGACCATGGGACCGCGGCTTATCACAACAAAGACGGGTGCCCCATATCTCACGGCCCTTTTCAGCCGGGAGATGTGGGAGGGCTTTTACCCTCTCCCCCACTCACGGCAACCTCTCAATCAACACCGAACTACTATCAAAATCCCCGCGCAGCTTCAAATCCAACCCATGCTGCATCAGGTAAGCTCCGCTGACACTTTCCATAGGAGCAAGCTGTGCCGAGTCAATCGCCTCCACCTTATACATCGCCTTCTCATCCAACCCGCGCAAAGTAATCGTCGGGTACGGCGTCCCAAACTGTTGCGAATGTAAAAAAGCAAACAACACCGCCTGCCCTCCGTCACTCGAAACATACTCATTGGCCGAGTACTCGCTGTTCTGCGGCGCCACCAGCCGGTACAGCGCCCCACGCTGCACCGTGTTCCGAATGCGCTTGTAATACGTAACAAACCCGGTAGCCTCCTGCATCTCCTCAGGCGAATACTTGTTCAGGTTACCGCCCAGCCCCAGCGAACCATTCATCGCCACCAGGAACCGGTACTTCAGCGACACGCTCCGCCGATCCATCGAGTTCGGCACATCCGTCACCCAGGCCATCATGATGCCCGGCGTGTAAGCATGCGTAAACCCATCCTGCAGCGTCAGGCGGTCGAACGCATCCGTATTATCCGAAGGCCACACCTCTTCCGTCCGCTGCATGATCCCCAGATCCACACGCCCGCCGCCGCCCGAGCACGACTCAATCTCCAGCTTGGGATGCTTGGCGCGCAGCCGGTCGAGAATGTCATACAGGTTGCGCACATACGCCACCCAGATCTTCTTCTGATCCGCCGGCTCCACCGCATCCCAGCCGGCTTCAGACCAGTTGCGGTTGTAGTCCCACTTGAGAAAGGCAATGTCGTTCGTGCTCACCAGCTGATCGAGCCACTGAAACACATAATCCTTCACATCGTCGCGAGCCAGATTCAGCAGCAGCTGGTTGCGTCCTTCGGTGCGCGGCCGCCCGGGATAATTCATGGCCCACTCAGGATGCTTGCGGTACAAATCGCTGTTCGGGTTCACCATCTCTGGTTCCACCCAAATGCCGAAGTCCATGCTCAGGGCGTGCGTCCGGTCGATCACCGGCTTGAGACCGTTGGGGAACTTCTCCTTGTTCACATACCAATCACCCAGCCCGGCATGATCGTCCTTGCGCTGGCCGAACCAACCGTCATCGATCACGAAGCGCTCCGCGCCCAGCTTGGCCGCCCGTTCCGCCAGTGCCATCTGACCGCTCTCGCTCACATTGAATTCAGTCGCTTCCCAGGAGTTGTACAACACCGGCCGCACCACCGCCTTACTGCCGCCCGGCAATATCGAGTCGCGCTCAAAACGATGCAGCACTCGCGATGCTTCTCCCATGCCACCATTGGTAAAGCCGGCATAGAACGGCGGCGTCTCCAGACGCTCCCCTGGCTTGAGACGGTAACCAAAATCAAAAGGATTGAACCCGCCCGTCACCCGCACCTGCTGCATCGCACTCTGCTCAACCGTGATGCGCCAGCTCCCGCTCCAACCCAGTGCGCCAAACCACACCGGCCCGCTCTCCTCTGTGGCTTGCTGCGGACGGTCAATGGCAAACCAGGGATTCGCCTGGTGCGACGTGCTGCCGCGCCGGCTCTCCAACACCCGCGCTCCGGTCTGCACCAGCTCGTTCTGCAACTGCCACTCACCGCCCCAATGCCCTGTCAGGTAATGCAGCCCGTAGCCCACGCCCTGCGGCAGCGTCCACGCAGCCGATTGGGCGCTCTCCAGCACGATGACTTGCTTGGTCTGGTTATCGATCCGCGACCAGCGCGACAGCATACCCGTCTCGGGGTAGATGCGGTAGTAAAGGTGGACTGTGAGTGCGGTGAGAATGTCTTTCAGTTCCACTTCGAGCGTGTTGCCGTCGATGTGCTGGCTGACGAAGTGCAACACCACGTCGCGGTTCCCGTCGGCATACGTGGCCTTGAGCGCCGGCTCGTTGTAAAGCTCAGCACCCCAGCCGGGATACTCCTGCGGCGTGGTGGTGGTGGAGGAATCAAAGGAGGCGACTTCGCCACGGCTGTGCACGGCAGGAAAGTCGGCAGCGTGCGTGACCGCCCCGCCCCAGTAGATGGCCTGCAACTCGCCTCGTTCATTCACGCCGAACGCATAAGTGGTTTCCCCCGCCTGCAACACCCAGACCTTGCGTTCAGGGGAGTACTGGATATCGGCTCGCGCCGCCGGCACACTCAACCAAACCAACAGGGCAACCAAAGCCCCGAGCATCACGTTCGCTTTTCTCATCGTCACCCTTATCGTCACCATCACTGTGCCTTGAACTCCAATACCTGTATGCCAAAGCCCGGTACGGTATGTGAGAAGCGCGGGGCCGCATCGGGCAGTGCGGTCTCGACCGGCACAATCGCCGTGGGCCGGGTGATGCTGTTGGTGGCCGCGGTGGTTTTGGCCGTCAGGGTGATCAGCTTGCCGTTCTTGTTTACATTCCTGGCGCCGGTAAGTTCAATCTGCACCGTCTGCGGGGTGGAACTGCCGTTTACCAGCTTCAGGTAGAGCGTTCCATCGCTCGCCTTCCGCGTGACCGAGTAGAACAACCGCGGCTCAGCCCCTTCGAGCTTAGCCTGCAGAATCTCATCGCCAAGATGATTGCTGAACATGACCTGCGCGTAGTAACTGGGCGAACCATAACTGTTGAGTGCGTCGAAGCCGATCAGGTCAGACTCCCACTGCATGCCGCCCGGGTTCACATTCACCAGCAGCGGCGCATACGCGGCCATCACGATGATGTCGCTATTCCGCTCCATGCCCGTCATCCAGGCAGCATCGCCCAGCGCCGAATTGAAGTTCGGTGTGGGACCACCTTCCCGCGTCGCCCACTCGCCGACGAAAATCTTAGGACCCTTGCGATCCGTCTCGTCGTAGTGGTGCACGTCGTCATAAAACTCACTCGCCCGGCGGTAGTAGTGATCGTCGATCACATCCGGCGTCATGCTCTTTACCGGCGTGGTAGCGATCAATTGCAGCGCCGGGTATTTCGCCTTGATCGCCTTGTAGTACTGCGCATAGCGGCCATCGTAGCTGCCAGACTTGTCGAAGTTGTCTTCGTTCCCGATCTCGACATAGCTCAGCTTGAACGGCGCCGGGTGCCCATCTTTCGCGCGCTCCGCACCCCATTTGGTGTTGTTGTCGCCGGTCACGTATTCGATCTCGTCCAGCGCATCGGCAATGTAGGGCTCGAGATCCGGCCCGGGGTTCACATGCTCCTGCAGCATGGAGTAGCCGCCGTAAACGGCCAGTAACGGTTGCATATGCAGGTCTTCGCACCATCCGAGGAATTCCAGTAAGCCCATGCCGTCGCTCGAACGATAGCGCCACGGGCTGGGGTGGGTAGGCCGGTCTTCCAGGGGACCAATCGTCTTCTTCCATTCATACCGCTCACTGATGTGGTCGCCTTCCAGGTAGTTCCCTCCGGGAAAGCGCAGGAACGCCGGCTTCATCGCCGCCATCTTCTCCATCAGATCGATGCGGTTGCCGTTCACACGGTCTTTGTACGTAGGCGGAAACAGCGAAACCAGGCTGAACCGCACCGTTCCAGGTTTGCCCACCGAAATAACCAGGTGGTAGAGCGAGGAGGTGTTGACCGCGCCGCTCTCGAGCGTGAACTCATGCTTCTGCCATTGCGAAGTGAGGAGAGGGACCGTGGTGCGGATGGCCTTGCCCGTGTCGTCCTCCACCAGGCTCACTGTCACCGGCCCCACTGCGGGATCGCCGGCCTTGGCCCAGAAGGAGCCGTGGTACGTCGTCTGCGGACGCACAGGGAAACCCCAATAGCCCAGGTTCGTGATCCCTGCCGGACTGGTGGCGCTTGCCTCCTTGACGGTCAACTGCAGGCTCACCGGCAGCGCAGTGCTCGGGCCGTTCTTGGGGTCGGTGGCCATCGACGCGACCGACGTGCCTTCCTGATAAAGGAACCAGCTTGGCGGCAACTTGCCCCGCTCCTGAAATGTACGATTTCTCACCAGCTCGGCATACAGCCCGCCGTCATAGGAGTAGTTGATCTCCTCCGTCATGAGGCCATACAGCTGCGGGCTGACCTTTGCCCTGGCTGGTCCCAGGTTAATCGTGAGCCGCGCGCCCGTCTGCGCCAATGCGACAGAGCTCCAAAGAACACCAACCGCCCACCATTTCACCCTGCCTCGCTGCAAACCGTAACCTCCCGCAAAAATGTCCGGAGATAGTTATACAAGGCCCGGCAAGCCCCTGTACCCAACCAAGTAAATGTTTTCTCAACCACGCGGCTACCTCGCCCTTGTCACCGAGCCCCACCCTTCCCACCCCGAGCGCAGTCGAGGGATCTGCTGTGCGCCTCTCCCCCTCCACGCTTCTTAACATCGCCCCAGGATCGGACAAGCAGAGGAACCCCCCTCGCCGCCGCACAATCAACCCCGAAGCACAAACCCGGCACCCCGCATGCACTTCAGCTTCTTTTAACCTCAATCAGCGATACTGCCACTATGCGTGTACTGGTCGTTGAGGACGAACCCCGGCTGGCAGAAAACATCGCATCCGCCCTGCGCGAGGGTCCCAACTTCGCCGTCGACTGCGCCCACGAAGGCCTCACCGGCCTGCACCTGGCAGAAAACGCCTGCTACGACCTGCTCATCCTCGACCTCATGCTCCCCGGCCTCGACGGCCAAACCCTGCTGAAGAAACTACGCGCCCGCGGCGACCGCACCCCGGTCCTCATCCTCACCGCCAAAGCCGACGCCCCTTCCATCATCGCCCTGCTCAACGAAGGCGCCGACGATTACCTGAGCAAACCCTTCGACCTGGGCGAATTCATTGCCCGCTGCAAGGCCCTTATCCGCCGCGGCAAGGGAGTAGCCGACCCCATCCTTCGCATAGCCGGACTCGAGGTCAACACCCTCGAACAAACCGTCCGCCGTGCCGGTATTACCGTCGAGCTCTCCCCCACGGAATACCGCATTCTGGAATACCTCATCCACCGGCCGCGCGTGACCGTCTCCAAACAGGAACTGCTTGAGCACCTGTACGACTACAACTGGGAGCACCACTCCAACGTGATCGAGGCCCACATCTCGAACCTGCGGCGCAAGCTAGAAGCCGCTACCAACCAACCCAGCATTGAAACCCTGCGCGGCCGCGGCTACCGCCTGCTGATCGGGCCGGCGTGAAATCCTACTCGATCACCCGGCGCCTCATCACCACACTGCTGTTGGTACAACTACTGGCCGCCCTGTTGCTCTCCAGCGCCGCCATGCTCTATGAACGCCACGAGCGCTTCCACGCCTTCAACATCATGCTCCGCGGCCGCGCCGACTCCATGCTCGGCGCCGTGCAGGATGCCGAAGACAAAGAAGACAACGTGATGCTCGACGGCACCGAAGTCAACTTTCCCCCGGAGGACCTCTACCAGGTAGAAGACGCCAGGGGCCGCGTGCTCGGCCATTCCCTGAACTGGAACGGTCCCTCCGGGAAACTGCGCACCGCTGGCAACGGCGTGATTGAGAAATTCGCGGTCGGCCACACCCGCTACCGCGTGCTCAGGCTCGAGGGCCTGCGCGTAGTGGATCCCGGCGACAAGGGCGGCGGCATTCCCCGTCGCGTCATCATCTTTTACGGCGCGCCCACCAACGGCGTCTGGCACGACATCTGGCGCACCGTGGGCTTCTACGCCCTGACCGGCCTGGCACTGCTGGTCATCTCGGGTATCTGCATCTTCTCCCTGCTGCATCGCGGTCTCGCGCCCTTGCGCGCGCTGGCGCACGCAGCCGCCGGTGTCTCCGTCGATCGCTGGGAATTCAATCCACCGCCATCCGCAAGGCAGATCGACGAACTCGCGCCGCTCACGCTCGCCCTCACTACCGCGCTCAAAGGACTCGAGGACTCATTCCTGCAGCAACGGCGCTTCGTCGGCGACGCCGCTCACGAACTCAAGACCGCCGTCGCCGTATTGAAATCGTCACTCCAACTGATCACTTTGAAACGGAGAACGCCGCTCGAGTACGCCGCAGGCATCGAGCGCTGCCAGGCCGACTGCGACCGCATGGAAGAAGCCGTCGCCAAAATGCTCACCCTGGCCCGCCTGGAAAGCCCACCGGAATCATTCGACCTGAGGGAAGCCTCCGACCTGGCGGATACCCTGCAGCTGGTAACCCGGCAATTCCAATCCATGGCAGAGCTCAAGCGGATCCAGGTCCAGTTCTCAGCAACCGGTCCTGTCGCGGTCGATATCGAGCCGGACCAACTGCAACTGCTCAGCAGCAATCTTTTGCTGAATGCGTTGCAGCACAGCCCTCCCGGTTCTGTGATTCGAGCTGTCGCCGAAACCACGGAAGACAGCGCATTCTTAATGATTGAAGACGAAGGAGACGGGATTGCCGCGGAAGACCTGCCCCACGTATTCGAACGCTTTTACCGGGGTGACACTTCGCGTAGTCGCGAGACCGGCGGCACCGGCCTGGGCCTCGCGATCTGCAAAGCCATCGCCACCCGCTGGCACGCCACTATCGAGATCACCAGCAAGCCAGGGAACGGCACCCGCGTGATCGTTCGCTTTCCCGCGGCCCGCCTGCCTTCAGGTGCACTTAAGGTTTTTATGCGACAGTCAACCTAAGCTTGCACGGAGAAACCATGCACCCTACGGGTACCATCTGCAAAACCCTGGCGCTCGGCGCCGCCCTGGCCGCCAGCTTACTGTCCGCTTCTGCCGCCGACGCCCAGAAGCCCTACAGCGTGCTTACTCAATGGACCATTGGCGGGGACGGCGGGTGGGACTATCTCACCTCTGACCCACAGGCGCATCGCCTGTACGTGACCCATGGACCACGCGTGGAAGTATTGAATAGCGACTCGGGCAAAGTGGAGGGCAGCATCTCCGGACTCAAGGGCACGCATGGTGTTGCCCTGGACGAGACCGGAAAGTTTGGTTACATCAGCGACGGCGGCGCAAATGAAGTGGTGGTCTTTGACCGCGCCAACCTGCAGAAGGTAGCTTCGATTCCCGCAGGCGCCAACCCCGATGGCATCCTGTTCGAGCCAGTCACTAAGACCGTCTGGGCCTTCAATGGCCGCAGCAACAACGCCACGGTGATCGACACCGCGCAGCGGAAAGTCATCGCCACCATTGCCCTCTCCGGCAAGCCTGAGTTCCCTGTCGCCGACGGCACGGGAACTGTCTTCGTCAACATTGAAACAAAGAACCAGATTGTGCGCCTGAACGCCAAAGCCAGGGTGATCACGGCGACATGGCCGCTCGCGCAATGTGATTCCCCTTCCGGCCTGGCCATTGATACCGCGGGCCGTCGTCTCTTCGCTGTCTGTGACGGTGGCAAAATGGCAGTCGTCGACGCCAGCAGCGGCAAGACTCTGGCCTCTCCCTCCATCGGCGAAGGTCCGGATGCAACCCGCTACGATCCTGCACGCAAACTCGCCTTCTCCTCGAATGGCAGCGGATCTCTCACTATCATCGACGCCGGCAAGAGTACCTACCCGGTTCTGCAGACGCTGCCTACCCAGCAAGGCGCCCGCACGTTGACCCTGGATGAAAAGACTGGCCGCCTCTTTCTCGCGACCGCCAAATTCGGCGATCGGCCGGCGCCCACCGCGCAGAATCCGCACCCCCGCCCGGCCATTCTCCCCGGGAGCTTTACCATTCTGGTTGTGGGCCAGAAAGCTGTGGGCCAGAAATAACTAACGTGTGGATGCACTGTGCCAACCCGAAGCGGCTCCTCGCCAGCGCTGCCTGGCTCTTATTGACCCACCTGGCCTTTGCGCAACAAGGCGCGGTGGCGCCGGCGGCTTCCCCTGCGCCGGGGCCGGTGACACTCGATCAGGCGATCGCGCTGGCGCGGGCGAACGAGCCGGCCTTTGCCGCGGCGGTCGCGAACCAACGCGTTGCGGCTCTGGATCGTTCCATCGCACGAGCGGCGCTCTTGCCCAGCGTCGATTATCATAACCAGGCCCTCTACACCCAGCCCAACGGCTCCAGCAATGGCGGCGGCCCGGTGGGTAGCCAGGCCTCACCCAAGTTCATCGCCAACAACGCCGTGCGGGAATACGCCAGCCAGGCCTCCATCAATGAAGTGGTGGGCCTTCGTCAACTCACCGCGGTTGCTCGCGCCACTGCTGCCGCCGCGATCGCTTCCGCCGAACTGGAGATCACTCGCCGGGGACTGGTGGCAGGCGTCACCAACCTCTTCTATCAAGCGCTCGCCGACGACCGCAAGGTTGAGATAGCACGCCGCGCCTCCGCCGAGGCTGCTAACCTTACCCAGCTCACCCAGCACCGCGAAGATGTACGCGAAGGTGCGCACGCCGATGTAGTCAAGGCACAGCTTCAGCAACAACAACGGGATCGTGATCTGGCCGACGCCGTGCTGGCTGCGCAGAAATCAAGACTGGATCTGGCTGTGCTCCTGTTTGCCGATCCGCGCAGCCCCTATACCCTCGTTCCCGGAGGCCCTGTGCCGCTGCCCGCGCGTGCGGACGTGGACGAAGCCGCCATGCGGCTGAATCCTGAACTGCACCAGGCGCTTGCCTCCCTGCGCGCCAGCACACTCGACGTCACTGCTGCCCGTGCTGCTTACCTGCCCGACCTGGCACTCAACTTTACGTACGGTATTGACGCAGTGCAGTTCGCCGTCAATGGCCGCGACGGTGTGCGTAACCTGGGCTACTCTGTCGGCACTACGCTCGATATCCCGGTGTGGGATTGGCTCTCTACGCAGCATCGCGTGCGCCAGACCGAGATCCTGCGCGACGCAGCACACACTGCGCTCACCGCCACCCAGCGCCGCCTGGTGGCGCAACTCGACGAGTCGTATGCAGAAGCGGAGACGGCGCGCAATCAACTGCAGTCGCTGGATGATAGTGTGCGCACCGCAAACGAAAGCCTGCATCTGACCCGGCTGCGCTATACCGCCGGCGAAGCGACCGTGCTCGAAGTGGTGGACGCGCAAAACTCTCTCACCATTGCCGAAACAACTCGCGAAGATGGAAACATCCGCTTCCAGCTGGCCCTCACCAACCTGCAACTCCTGACAGGAGCAAAGTAAGCCATGCCCTCCGTCGCCGCCATCCAGCCAGGGCAATTTTCCCGTTCACCATGGCTATTCGCGCTCGCCGCGTTCACACTGCTGCCCTTCACCGGCTGCAGCAAACCGGAGGCCGCCGCGCCCACTGAAGTCGCCGTGCAGGCAGTTCACCCCACGCGAGGCGACATCTCTGAAGAAATTACGGCCGACGCCACGTTTGCTCCGCTGGCACAAGCCGCCATTTCGCCCAAGGTAACGGCGCCGGTGAAAAGGTTTTACGTACAGCGCGGTTCACGCGTGAAAGCAGGTCAGTTGCTGGCAACGCTCGAGAACAGCGATCTTGCCGCTGCGGCGCTCGACAACAAAGGCGCCTACAGCGCCGCCCAGGGCACCTACGACATTGCCGCCGGCGCCACGGTGCCAGAAGACACCGTCAAGGCCCAACTGGATCTGACGCAAGCCACCGCCAACCTGAAACTCGCGCAGAGCATTGTCGCCGCCCGCCAGCAACTCTTTGCCGAAGGCGCTATCCCGGGCCGTGATCTCGACACCGCCAAAGCTTCGCTGGTACAAGCCGAAGCCGCGCATGATATTGCCAGCCGGCATTACGAATCGGTCAGAAAAATCAGCCAGAAGGCCGCGATCGAAACGGCAAAGGGACAACTGACCTCCGCAAAAGGCAAGTACCTTGGAGCTGAAGCGCAGTTGAGCTATACCGAAATTCGCAGCCCGATCGCAGGGGTCGTCACCGATCGGCCACTGTTCGCCGGGGAGACGGCGGCGGCCGGCAACCCGGTCATCACCGTGATGGATACTTCTGCCCTGCTGGCCAAGCTCCATCTTTCGCAGATGCAGGCGCAGCAGCTCTCGCTCGGCGCATCCGCCACCGTCACGGTGCCTGGCGTGACCGAGCCCGTGCCCGCAAAGGTCTCGCTCATCAGCCCCGCTCTCGATCCGGGCAGCACGACGGTGGAAGTCTGGCTGCGGGTAGAGAACCGCAAAGGAACCTTCAAGGCCGGCACGCCGGTACGCGCAACCATCACTGGCCGGACTGCCCGCGATGCGTGGACGCTCCCTGCAGAGGCTATACAAACGGCACAGGATGGCGCCAGCCAGTTCGTACTGGTCATCAACCCGCAGGGCGCGGCCACCAAGCGGCCCGTTACCCTCGGCATCCGCACCCCCGAAGCTGCGCAGGTACTCACCGGGGTCACCGCCGCGGACAATGTGATCACCACCGGCGCCTACGGACTGGACGAAGGCACCAGGGTGAAGGTAGGCGCGCCCGAAGCCGGAGGAGATAAGGAGTGATGCCGGAACCGACTCCTCCGCCAGCCGGCGAGCGAAACAGCGAACGTGCTTTCTGGCTCGCATCGGCATCCAAGCCCATCTTTTTCTTCCTTGGGCTGCTAACGCTGGCCGGCATCTACGTGGCCTTCCGCGTGCCTATCTCTGTGTTCCCGGAAACCAACTTTCCTCGTGTCGTCATTGGCGTGGACAACGGCGTGATGCCGGTCGAGCAGATGCAGGTGACCATCACTAAGCCGATCGAAGACGCGGTCAACAGCGTTCCGGGGCTGGTAACTGTGCGCAGCACGACGAGCCGCGGCTCCGCCGAAGTGAGCCTCTTCTTCGACTGGAATGTGGACATGTTCCGTACCCTGCAGTTGACCGATGCTGCCCTTGCGAGAATCGGGCCGTCGCTGCCGGCCACCGCGCGCATCACCACCAACCGCCTCACTTTCGCCACCTTCCCCATCGTCGGCTATGCGCTCACTGCCGACGATCGCGGCAAAGACACCATTCCCCAAACGCGCCTGTGGGAGATCGCCACCTATGATCTGAAACCACCATTGAACCGTGTCAGTGGTGTCAGTACTGTGCTGGTGCAGGGCGGCCAGGTACCCGAGTTCCACATCGTGCCTAACCTCGCACGGCTGCAGGCCGCGGGAGTGACGCTGCTCGACCTGGTCAGCGCCGTGCAGGCATCGAACATCATCGATTCGCCGGGCCTCTACGAAGCGAACCATGAATTGATCCTCGCGCTCATCGGCGCCCAAGCCCACAGCGCCGCCGAACTCAGCAACCTGATCGTAAAAACATCCCCCGGTGGCGTGGCCATCCGGGTAGGCGATGTGGCGCGTGTCGAGCCCTCCACCATGCCCGTCTACACCGCGGTGCGGGCCAACGGCAAACCTTCGGTGCTGCTGAACATCACCCGGCAACCCTCCGGAAACACCGTCGCCGTGGCCAATGCGGTGGAAGCCACCATGGCGCAGCTGCAAGCCAAGCTGCCGCCGGGCGTCCATGTCGATACGTTCTATGACCAGTCTGAACTGGTGCGCGAAAGCATATTGAGCGTGCGTGACGCCATCCTCATCGGCCTGGTGCTGGCCTGCATCATCCTCTTTCTCTTCCTGCATGACTGGACCTCCTCTCTGGTCGCCGGCCTGGTCATTCCCGTCACCGTAGCGGTCACTATCCTGTTCCTATGGCTCACTGGCCAGACCTTCAACCTGATGACCCTGGGCGGCCTTGCAGCGGCCATCGGCCTGGTCATCGATGACGCCATCGTCGTGGTCGAAAACATCGCTGTGCATCGCGAAGCCGGCGAGTCGCCGCTGGCTGCCGTGCGCAAAGCCATCCACGAAATTAGCCGGCCTCTGTTCTTCTCCACCATCACCCCGGTCATCGTCTTTTTGCCCCTGGTGTCGGTTACCCAGGTCACCGGCAGTTTCTTCCGCGCGTTGGCTGTCACCATGACGGTTGCGTTGCTGACCTCGCTGCTGCTGGCGCTGACATTTACCCCCGCGCTCTCACTCAGCCTCTTCCGCAAGTCGCATGCCCGGCCCGCTGCCGCGGCAGAAGAAGCATCCACTGGACGGTTCACCGCCCTTCGGCAAATGGGCAGCCGAGGCTGGCAGGGCCTGCTGCGACTGCATGAGCGCACTCTCCTCTGGGCGTTCCAAAAACCGCTGGGTCTGCTCGCCGTGTGCGCCGTGCTCGTGGTGGCCGGCTACTTCGGTTTCCGCGGGCTAGGCTCAGACCTGTTGCCGCCCATGGATGAAGGCTCCTTCGTACTCGATTACTTCACGCCGGCCGGCACCTCGCTCACTGAAACCAATCGCATCCTCGAACACGTCGACCAGATCCTGCGCCGCTTGCCTGAGGTCTCCGTTACCTCTCGCCGCACCGGGTTGCAGATGGGTTTATCGCCGGTCACCGAAGCGAATACCGGCGACTTCACCGTGCGCCTGAAGACCGACCGGTCCCGTGGTATCGAAGAGATCATCGCCGACGCGCGGGAGCAAATTCACGCCGCCGAACCGTCGCTCGACATGGAGTTCACCCAGATCCTGCAGGACATGATCGGCGATCTTTCCAACTCGCCCGAGCCCATCCAGATCAAGCTCTTTTCCAACGACCACAATCTGCTGCTGACCCTTGGGCCGCGTGTGCAGGCAGCGATTTCCAAAATCCCCGGCGTGGTGGATACCCAGAACGGCGTTGAGAACACCATCAGCGGCCCGGCTA
>CAZZVD010000079.1:0-18589 GCA_964657465.1 uncultured Acetobacteraceae bacterium
CAAACCACTACCGCTTCTCAATCGGCGTATAGCTCACCGGGTATTCGGGCCCGATATACTCCGCCCGTGGGCGAATCAACCGGTTGTCGTCAAGCTGCTCGATCACGTGCGCGCCCCAGCCGGCCATCCGGCTCACCGCGAAAATCGGGGTAAACAAATCCAGATCGATCCCCAGCATGGTGTAGGTAGAAGCAGAATAGAAGTCCACATTCGCGTTCAACTTCTTCTCCGCGAGCACGTGCTTCTCGATCGCGCGCGACATCTGGAACCACTTTGCATTGCCAGAGGACTCACCTAACTCTTCCGACATCTTCCGCAAATGGGTCGCCCGGGGATCCTCGGTGTGGTACACCCGATGTCCGAAGCCCGAGATCTTCTTTTTCTGCGCCAACAAGTCAGCGACATACGCCACCGGATCAGCGCCCTCTTTATCGATCGCGAACAGCATCCGCATGACTGCCTCGTTCGCCCCCCCGTGCAGGGGACCCTTGAGCGCGCCAATCGCCCCGGTAATCGCCGAGTGAATGTCCGACAGCGTCGCGGCGATTACCCGCGCAGCAAAGGTGGACGCGTTCAACTCATGGTCCGCATGCAGTATCAGCGCCAGATCAAAAGTTTTCGTAGCCGTATCTGAAGGCTTTTCCCCATTCAACATCCACAAAAAGTTCGCGGCATGACTCAGCGATGCGTCCGGAGGGATCACATTCTTGCCTTTGCGCAGCCGATCATAGGCCGCCACCAGCATCGCGATCTGCGAAGTCAGTCGATAGCTCTTGCGCACATTCGCATCATGCTCGTTGTCGCTCTCGTCGGGATCATAGAAGCTGAGCGCCGACACCGCAGTCCGGAGCACCTCCATGGGCGTCGCGCTCTTAGGAAATTGACGCAATAACTCGATCACGCTGGGATCAAGCGTGCGCGCCTCCGCTAACCGCCGGCTAAACTCCAGCAGTTCCGCCTGCGCCGGCAGCCGTCCAAACCAAAGCAAATACGTGGTCTCTTCAAACGTCGACTCCACCGCCAATTCATGAATGTCGATGCCGCGATAGGCCAGCACGCCGGCATCCCCGTCGATCCAGCAAATACCCGAATTGGCTGCAACTACCCCTGCAAGTCCCTTGCCTGCGACCGCCGTAGACATACTGAACGCTCCTGTAAACACTTGATCGAACTTCTACTTAGATGCTTGTACCGCAAATAAAGGCAAATTCGCCCCAGGCTGGTTCCGACCGGCCACTTATGAACTTGCGGGGGATTGTTTGCTGCGCTGAATGTTTAGAGAACCGCGGACTGCTCTCAGCCGCTGGCTCAAGTCTGTCTGTTTTATAGCCCAGCGCTCCGAACCTTGTCACTTACCTGCCGGGCTGCCCCACGTCCCGGTCACCGGCCTGGAGCGAAAGCATCCAGCGCAACGGACGGTTGGGTGCCCTGCAACAACTGTCGAACCACCAGGGCGGTCGCCGGCGCCAACAATATCCCGTTACGAAAGTGCCCTGTCGCCACCCAGCAACCCGGTTCCCCTGTGTTGCCAATCAGGGGTAGCATGTCGGGCGTGCCCGGTCGAAGGCCGCTCCAGCTGTCACACACCGTACCCGAGCCGATCGGAGGCCAGACAGCTGCAGCCAAACCCCGCAACCGCTCCAGAGCTTCCGGGTCGAGACTGCGATCGAATCCCGCCCGTTCCACCGTAGCCCCAACCACCACCTCGCCATTGCCGCGCGGCACCAGGTAAATCTCGGGAGTGCGCACCACGTACGGCAAATCCAGCGGAGGATCGAGCCGGACCGTCAGCATCTGCCCCTTACGCGGCTCGACCGAGGCAGCAGGGGCCACGCCGGAACCGGCATGAGCAATCTGGCCAGCCCACGCGCCGCAGCAGTTCACAAACGCCCCGGCAGTCTCGCGGCCTGTCCGTGTGCTGAGCACCACCCCGCCTGCTTCGCTGCTTACCGACAGCACTTCCGTCTTCAATTGCAAATCCACGCCGGCAGCCTCCACGGCAGCGGGCAGCGCCACGCACAGGTCACGGGGATCCAGGCTAGCCTCCTCCATCCACCAGAGAGAAGCCCCGTCCGTGACCAATCCAGGGACCCGCCGCCGCGCCTCTTCAGGGCCGATGGAGTGGCCGGGCCCGGCGCCCACTTGCAGCGCCGCATGCGTGCGCAGCCGAACCGTCCGGCCCGAAAGCCTTTCGATGCGGCGCAAGTACTCGGGATAAAGCTGGATGCTTAAGTGAGCCAGGGCGCTCAAGGCCGGCGGATGTTCTGGATCATCACCAGCCAGCATGCCGGCTGCCGCCCAGGATGCTTCTTTCATGGCGCACCCGCGTTCCAGCACGCGCACTCGCAACCCGTGTTGCGCCAATTCCAAAGCGGTGGAAAGGCCAATGATGCCTGCTCCCGCTACGATGACATCCGCAGTCTCCACTCGTCCATTGTAGGATGGGAAAATCAGCCAGACGGTCGATACGATGAACCACGCAGGCGAAATGAGGCAGATCGCATGAGCGACGACACGATAGAAACAGGGGAACGCACACAATCTGGGCTGTTTATCGCCATTCTTGGCTTCGCCGCATTGGCGTCGGCCGGCGCCCTTGTCTGGAGCTACACGCTCGAAACAAGGCTGGAAAAATCACAAACCGCTTTGGTCAACGCGCAACAGCAGAACGACAAACTAGCCGAGAGCCTGAGTGAAACCAACGCAAAGTTGCGCGTCACCTCGGAGACTCTGGGCCAGAGCGTCGGGCTAACCCAGCGCCAACTGGAAGCGCGTGCCAGTGAGTTTCTCAAGCGCCAGCAAGCCGAGACCAGCCGCCTGGAGAAGCAGCAACAAGCGGCCCAGGCAGAAGCGCAGAAGCAAATCGGAGCCGTATCGAGCGACGTCTCCGCCGTCAAGACGGATGTAGGCGGGGTCAAGACCGACGTAGCCGCCACGAAAACCGAACTGCAAAGCGCTGAATCCCGTTTGCAGCGCGTCACCGGCGATCTGGGTTTGACCAGCGGGCTGGTCGCGACCAACGCCAAGGAGCTTGACGTACTTAAGCACAAAGGCGATCGCAACTACTACGATCTGAACCTGACCAAGGGAGCGAAGCCCACGCCTCTTTCGGGAATAAGTCTGCAGTTAAAGAAGGCTGACACCAAGCATTCCAAGTACACCCTGTTGGTCGAATCCGACGACAAGAAGATCGAGAAGAAGGACAAGAACGTAGACGAGCCCGTGCAGTTCTACACCGGCAAGGACAAGCTTCTCTACGAATTGGTCATCAATTCGATCAACAAGAACCAGGTCATCGGCTACCTGGCCACCCCGAAGAACGCCCCGGTCCCCTTGCAACCTTAATCGAACCGAGGGAGCGCAAAGCGCTCCCTCGGCAACGCGGATTGAATGGGTAGCGTGGGAAAGAAAAGGGACCGAACGGGGGACTAGCTAACCTTCGACGGGTTCTTCTCCGCTAGTGAACATCTGTCTGCGGAAAAGAACCGCTCCACGGGTTAGTTAGGGGTACGTGCGCTTTAGAGGAGAATTTATCGACAACCTACGTGGTTAGAAATCCGGGCTAACGAACCCGGGTGGCGCATGCCAGCCAGGTCTGGCTTGCGTGGGGATTAAACCCCTCAAACATTAACGAGTAACCACTAACTCCAGATTCTTCTGGTGCATAAACTGCACCACCACCTTCGCCGTCTGCAGCGTGTCCCACTGTTCCTTGGCGATGTTGAAATTGAAAATCGCCAGGCCCTCGGCAAACTGTCCCGGAGTCAACGTAAGATCCCGCTGTATCGGAGGCGACCGCAGGTAACTCAATGCGGGGTAAGCCTGGAACACGCGTTCCATATCCTTATCACTCGCTGCTACGTTCGTCTCTTCCGACCCGTCCGGCAACTTGATGGTCATCCCGATGTCCTGCATGAATAGTGGAATGTCCGTCTGGTTCCGCACCCGGATCTTGGTCAGGATAATGACCTGGTCAGAGTATTCCGTTGAACCCGCCATACCGGTATCGCTTTTGCCGCCATTGTTAGTCAACGAATGAACGGGATACACCACCGACGAGAGAACCTCACCCGAGGCGACCGGCGGCTTCTGTCCGAAGTACACATACAAAGCCAGCACAATGGTCATTGCCACTGCGGCAATCACGATTGTCTTGAACGCGCTTTTGAAGGGATGGGGCGGATCCACCTGGGCAATGTTGGGTCCAGGTCCTGCCATTGCCTCCAAATTCGATGGTTCCTGCAGGTTGCTCATGGTGGGAGAAGTTTAGCTGAATCCCCTTGATCACATAAGTTACTAAAGAAGGCCCCCTCCTTCAATCGGGGGACGAAGGAACCGATAAACCCTGGCGTTGCTGCCATTCGCCATGCTCTTTCAGCGCCGGGAAGGTTCGTCGGAGAAGATCTCCTGCAAAGCCCGCGCGGTATTTTTCATCTCGTACCGGTTACGAAAACAATCCAGACCATTCATCACCATGCGCAGCCGCTCTTCCGGCCTCATTGCCATTAAGGCCGCTAGCCCCTGGTAAGTACCCTCCGCGGTATCGGGCTTTACAATCCCGGCTTCATCACTCGCGATCTCAGAAGCGATATTCACCTTGTCAGAGATAACCACCGGCAAACCGCAAGCCAGTGCTTCCACCACGGCCACCCCGAAGTTCTCCTGATGCGAAGGCAGTACAAAGGCTTCCGCCGCGCGAAACGCTCCCCACTTGAGTACGCCTTCCAGCATGCCCACCCAATGCACGCGGTGCGCGATCCCCAGGCTGCGGGCCTGTGCTTCCAGCTTGGGGCGCAAGCCTTCTTCATCTGGCCCGGCCATCACCAAATCCACATCGGGGTAGATCTCCGCTAAGCGGTGCAAACCTTCCAGCAACAGGTCGCAACCTTTCTTGCTGTGAATGCGAGAAAGGAAAAGCAGGAACCGCCGCTCCCTCAATTGCGAAAAACGGCGCAAAAAAACCTGCCGCTGCAGGGTCGCGTCGCCTGGCGGCGCTGCCGTGCCGAACGAGACCACTGCCGGCACCCACAGCTGCGGCCAAAATGTATCAACCGCCGCATCGCGCTCAACCGTCGTAGTAAAACAAACCGCCCGCGCATCCCGCAGTACACGACGCTCTCGTGCCCACCAATACAGCTGCTTTTTGATATGCTTCCGCGGAAACGCGCGTTTGAAATACGGGTCGAGCATTCCATGAGGGAATACCACGTAAGGTGTATGCCCGCGCACCACGCCATACGTCCCAAAACTATGGTGCTGCCAAAGCCCATGAATCACCACACCATCGAAGCGTGAGAGGTTATCACGAAGCCACGACGGCAACCGCGGCGAATAGCGATAGCTCCCGCGCACCGGCCCCAGCGCATGCAGAGCGAAATCATGCCCCTTTACGAAAGGCTCAGAAGGGTCGTCGAGGCACACCACTTCACTCAGCGATGCACCATCATCGCTCTCGACAAGTTTGCGAATGCCTTCGCTCGTACCACCCATGGCAGGCGCCAGGGAGTCGACCACATGCAGCAATCGCTTAACCCGCTCCTCAGATGTAATGCCTGCCATGGTCACTGCCAAGATAACAGCCGCCCGATTCTCGCCCGGGAAGTCTTCCATTCTGGCACTAAAATAAAACTGGCCGTGAAGTGGCTGATCTACCAACCCAGGAGCGATCCTTCTTGAAAAGAGCTTTGATTACGGGCATCACCGGTCAGGATGGCGCGTATCTCGCCGGGTTCCTGCTCAAGAAAGGGTACGAAGTGCATGGCATCAAGCGCCGCACTTCTTTGCTCAACACCGATCGCATCGACCATCTCTACCAGGATCCCCACGACGAAAAGCGCCGCCTCTTTCTTCACTACGGCGACATGACCGATTCCAGCAGCCTGATTCATGTAGTAGAAAAAGTGCAGCCCGACGAAATTTACAACCTGGCTGCGCAAAGCCACGTCGCCGTTTCTTTCGAAGAGCCGGAGTACACCGCAAACTCCGATGCCCTGGGAACCCTGCGCCTGCTCGAAGCTATCCGCATTCTCGGTCTGAACCACACAGCCCGCTTCTATCAGGCCTCCACATCCGAGATGTTCGGCCTGGTTCAGCAAATACCGCAATCAGAGAAAACTCCTTTCTATCCTCGTTCTCCCTATGGCGTCGCCAAGTTATACGCCTACTGGATCACCGTGAACTATCGCGAGTCCTACGGCATGTACGCCTGTAACGGCATCATGTTCAACCATGAGTCGCCCCTGCGCGGCGAAACCTTTGTCACCCGCAAAGTCACCCGGGCCCTGGCCAGGATCAAACTCGGCCTTCAGCCAAAGCTTTACCTCGGCAACCTGGACTCCAAACGGGACTGGGGTCATGCCCGCGATTACGTCGAGATGCAGTGGCTTATGCTGCAACAGGAAACCGCCAGCGATTACGTGATCGCCACCGGTGTGCAATACAGCGTTCGTGATTTCGTAACGATGGCGGCGGCTTGTCTTGATATCCACCTTATGTGGAAAGGCGCCGGCATCGGCGAGCAGGGAGTTGACCAGCATGGAACTGTCGTCGTCGCGGTGGACCCACGCTATTTCCGCCCTGCGGAAGTGGAAACCCTGCTGGGCGATGCCAGCAAAGCTCGCCGAGAACTAGGCTGGTCCCCTAGAACAGATTTTCGTACCCTGGTGGAAGAAATGGCGGTCGAGGACCTGAAGGCGGCTGAACGCGACGCCCTCGTCACCCTGCACGGATACGCGGCTTACAATTTTCATGAATCCTGAAGGGGAGCCATCCAGTGCACAAGGATAGTCTCATCTACGTTGCCGGTCACCGCGGTTTGGTGGGCTCCGCGATCTGCCGCACGCTTCAGCAGCAGGGCTTTCAACAACTCCTGCTGCGCACCCGCGCTGAACTTGACCTGACAGACGCAGTCGCAGTGCGCCACTTCTTCGAAACTGAGCGTCCGCAATACGTGTTCCTGGCTGCCGCGAAGGTCGGCGGCATCCTGGCCAACGATCTCTACCCTGCCGACTTTATCCGCGAAAATCTGTTCATCCAGACCAATCTCATTGATGCAGCCTATCGCGCGGGCGTCGATCGACTGCTCTTCCTCGGCTCCAGTTGCATTTACCCCAGGCTCTGCCCGCAGCCGATCAAAGAAGAGTATCTACTGACCGGTCCGCTCGAGCCTACGAACCGTCCGTATGCGCTGGCTAAAATCGCCGGTGTAGAAATGTGTTGGTCTTACAATCGCCAATTCCAAACCCGTTATCTCGCCGCCATGCCATCGAACCTTTACGGTCCAGGCGACAACTTCGATCCGCAAAAATCGCATGTCCTGCCGGCCTTGATCCGCAAAGTAGCAGAAGCCAAAGCTCTGGGAAAGAAGCAACTCACCGTCTGGGGAACCGGCACGCCCCGCCGCGAACTGCTTTTCAACGAGGACCTCGCCGAAGCCTGCATTTTCCTGATGAACCTCGACGAAGCGACTTTCGGTGACTTATTGACTGGAGTTCCGCTCATCAACATCGGCACCGGGAAGGACGTGACGATTCGCGAACTAGCGGAACAGGTCTGCGCCGCTCTGGGTTTCAAGGGAGAGCTGATCTTCGACACCACCCGGCCCGACGGGACTCCGCAAAAACTTCTCGACGTAAGCCGCATCAGAGCCCTCGGTTGGCAGCCAAGAACAACCCTGGCTGAGGGCATCGCCCGCACCTACGAAGCCGCCAAACCGCAGCTGGAAGCCGTAGCCACACCCTGACTGAACGTTTTTCAGTTTTTGCGATCAGATACGGTTTCGGGTCAAGAGGGTAAAAACCCTCCCACATCTCCCCGCTGAAAAACGCGGTGAGATATGGGGCACCCGGTCCCGTGGTGAAGGATGAGGGTTGGTGGCTGGACCTCCGCCCGAAATAGAACTGGAAATCTCCGGCCCTGGGGATCCGTTTTAGGGTCAGAGGGTAAAAACCCACCGGTCCCGTGGTGAAGGATGAGGTTGGTGGTTGGACCTCCACCCGAAATAGAACTGGAAATCTCCGGCCTTGGGATCCGCTTTCGGGTCAAGGGTAAAAACCCACCGGTCCCTAGGTGAAGGATGAGGGTTGGTGGCTGCACCTCCGCCCGAACTATAACGGGAAATCTCCGCTCCTCGACGAACCGGGTGCCCCATATCTCACGACGTTTTAAGTCGGGAGATGTGGGAATTCACTGCTCTCAACCGGCAACCCTTCCCCGGTCTCGACTTTGATCTTCCGCTCAACACCGCTCCACGATCTGTCATCCAACCATGGAAAGAGTCAGTCCCAAGGAGAACCATGGCAGCCATCAGCACAGACCCAATCGCTCGCCTCGCAGAACGTCAGCACTGGATCACCCCCCAGGCAGAAACAGCAGTACAGGACGCAGTCCGCGCGGCCTTTGCCCTTTTGGGCGCAAAAGCAACGCCGGTGCGCGAAGCACTCCATGGCTCCTGGCTGCATGAGCCGCTGCACGCCGTCATCACCGATCTTCCCGTCGGTGCCTGGACTGCGGTCGCCGTCTTCGACGCGATCGCCGCCATCACGGACAGCAAAGACCTTGACACCGCCGCCGACGCTCTCGTACTTCTAGGCCTGGCAGGAGCCGCCGGCGCGGCGATCACAGGAATGAACGACTGGGCGGAAGTGAAAGAAGCAGCGCCCCGAAAAATCGGCGCCGTGCACGCACTACTCAATGTCGCCTCAACGGTTTTGTATTCTGCCTCCGCCATCTCCCGGCGAAAGCGCACGGCCCGCACCAGAGCACGCTGGCTGGCGGCCGCAGGCCTCGGTGTGCTCGCCGTCTCGGCCCATCTGGGAGGAAACCTGGTGTATGAGCACCACATCGGAACTGGGAACAACAATCAAACCAGCCCGGAAGAAACCAGGCGCGATCCTGAAGATCGGCCCGTCGGTTGGGCGGACGAGCGAGCGCAGCGCGAGAAGAACCATGACAAAACGCTCGCAGATTCTTTCCCTACCAGCGATCCACCTTCTTCCATCCCCGATCCGGCGGAGCAGCTCAGTTAGAGCTGCTCACCGAATCCTGCTAACCGGCTATCGATTAGCTGGCAAGTACCTGGTTCGTGTTGTGATCAGCACGGAAGCGCAGCACGGCTGCAAACTGCGCCGCTGGCGGCAGAGTACTGCTCCGCAATGGGCGCATCGGCACATCAGCGGCCAGGCTCGACCGCAGCAGCGCTTCCTCGGGCCGAGCATACAACCGCGTGGCCTGGCTGCACAGATCGCACGCAGAGGCCTCCCCCGCCTGCGCGTGTCCGCAAGCCGTGCAGACGGACACAGGAGAAGCACCGTTGGCAGATGCCTGCCAAAGCAACGTACGCACCTCGCCCAATTCCATCGCTCGCAGAACATCGGTGAGTCCGAGCGCTCCAAGGCCATGCGCGGCAGCCCCACCCACGGCAGCTTCCACTAGCGAAGACTCCTCCTTCTTCTCCGCTTCATCGATCAAGGCCTGCGCGCAGCGCTGGACCTCTTCGGCTGTAGCCAGCCCAATGTCTACGCGGAAATGACCGACCAGCACGCGCTTCAAATCGGTATGCAGCACCCCTTCAATCTCCGGCCACATCGCATCCCGGCAACCGATCAGCAGTGCGTCATAGTCCTTATGCTCGTGAAAGTGCAACAAGTGCGAAGCAAGGAACTGAAAATGTTGCCGCACCATCTCCTCACGTTGCCGCTCTTCATGATTCGAGCCACCGGTCCCCGTCGTGCGCACCTTATCCTGCGGATCTCGTTGTTCATCGAGCGCGCTCGAGTGCTCCTGGATTCTACCGTTCTCGAGAATGAGCAACCGTGATCGATTGCGATCGGTCAGCGCGATGCAGTATCGTTTGCGGGGCGCCAGCGCGAATGACAAAGGCGCCAGTTGAAATGTCTGCCCCGCTGTGACGGAAGAAGGGAACCGCGCATCCAGATCGTAGGTCCGCCAGAATTCCTTTTTGTGACAAGCAAAGATAACCTTGCTCAATCCTTGATTGCCCTTCATCGAAGAAGCAATCTCCAACACGCGCGCAATATCCGCGCGCGTCGCGGGATTGTTGCCCCGCAACGTGCCAAACAGTTGCTGTATCTTTTCTTTGGTAAGAATGGGCTCTTCGCGATGCGCCAGTTCCGTCGGAGTTTCGGGCGAGAAATAAAACGAAAGCGCATCGCTTTCTTCCGTCCGGAAATCTGCGAGTTCCTGCAATTCCTGTTTAGGTATCATGCCTGCCTGCGTTCTCCTGTAAGTCTGTGGCCGTGGTTAGCGGTGGTTCACGCCGGCTTGTGCGTCCGGCCGATCTTTAACCACTTTCTCCTGCCGGGCTGATTCTTCATCCGCGGAGCGATTGGTGATGCCTTGCCCGCTGCCGCCCGGGGTACGGGTAGTTACGCTTCCTTCATAAGCTGCCTCTGCCGGTTCGGTATTCAAGTTTTTTGCTGAATCAGGGAACTTGCGAGTCGGCCTGTTCGTTCCGGTTTGGGCGCCGTCATTATTTTCATACAGCGCAGCATCCTCGCCGCGTCCGGCGCTCTGCTCCAGCTGATCCGCTTCCAGGTCGGTGCGATCGACCTTTCGATTCTGTTGTGATTGTGTGTGCGGTGTCGTCGAATGTGCCATGATTTTTCCCCAGTAGAAAACAAATGCTCTAGTGCTTGAGATGCACCCAGCCGCCCGCGCGGAACCAGCCCAAATCTGCGACGTAGCCCGGCCGATGTATTGTTCGGAGTGGCGCAACGTGGTGAGAGTGACTGGTCACCCATTCACTGGAAGGCATGGCCTCGAGCAGGCCACCCCCGCGGCGCGTTCCCTCATCCCATTGCTATGAGTACCGAAGAAGAAAAACTGAAGGAACCGGCAGGTTTCGGATTACACAATCATGGCCGCGCAGCGGAGTACGCCCAGGAACAGGGCTGGGGTACAAACGAAGAAGAGCGCACCAGGCCCGCAGAGAACCCGGCCGTTGTAAGCGGAGGCACGAACTACAATTACGGTCCGCAGGATTTCGGCGACACTCCGGTAAAGGAAGGAAGCGTGGAACCCGACCCGGAAACGGTAGAGTTCCTCACTGGTCAGCAGAAAGAAAAGAATAAGGGAGCCTAGCTACACATGAGCAAAGAAAAGCATAGCCGCGCATCGGAACAGGCCATGCACGAGAACGATGCCCACCAAACGAACGCAGCTGGGGAAGAAGTGCCACCGGCTGAGCAAAGTGGTCACGCCCTGTCCCATGCCGCCCACCTGTCGACGCAAGGCTCTGAGCGCACCAAGCCTGAAGGCAACCTGCGCCAGGGATCGGACCCCGGAGCACTGCGGCAGCCACCCCAGGGGCAGGGCCGCACCTAGTCCGCATTTCTCACACGACAGTCGTAGACAACCACAATGCCGCCACCCTTGGATTCGTCCAGGGATTAGGGCATTGCGGTCGGATGCTGAGGGTTTTGGTGAGAAATCCGGGCTAATGCACCGGAGTCAACCTTTAGGGAAGAACAGCGCAACTTGCTCGGCTTTTGGAGGGCGGGTAAAGGCGCTCACGACCACCAGGCAGAGCACGGCGGCCAGCAACGCTGGAAAGATTGCATCCCGCTGAGCCAGTGCCCGCGGCAGGTGGTGCCGGACCACATCGACATCCCAAAAAAATGTGACCAGCGTGCCCGCCGCAATAGCGCTCACCGCACCCGGAGCGTTCGCTCGGCGGCTATAGAACGCAGCGAGAATCACCGGCGTAAGCGCTGCTGAATAGATGGTGTATGCATAAAGCGTTTTAGCCAGAACCGAACTGGTGTTGACCGCCTGGTACAACGCCCACACGCCCAGCCCGACCACCACCAGGCGTGACACGATCATCACCCGCTTGTTGGAAGCTTGCGGCGCGATGTACCGGGAAAAAACATCATTGATTAGATTAGTGGCTGGCGAAAAAAGATAATTGTTCGCCGTGGATATGATCTTGGCGAACACCGCGCCCATCAGCAGTGCTCCAAGCCAAGCCGGCACTCCGTGCAGCGCGGTATAGGCAATGATCTCGCGCGGTCGATCATGCACCTCGCCGGTGGGAAAGACCACTGAACCGAACACCGCAAGCGCAACAATCACGGATTCAAGCACGATAGTCCCGAAGATCCACCCGACCACCGCGTTGCGCGCATCCTTCTCTGATTTGGCCGAAAAGAATTTCTGATACATCGATTGATTGCCCATCATCAGCAGCATGGTGGGCACTGCCAGTTCCAAAGCCTGCGCCAGGTTGAAATCCCCCAGCACCTGGAAGTGCGTCGCCGGCAGGCTGTGCCGCACTGTGCTCCAACCCCCTGCTGCATGCAGCACGAAGGGCAGCGCAACTGTCAGCGTGACCGTCGCCAGCATCCCGATCGCGACATCCATGTAGGCTACGGACGCCATGCCGGCGATCGCCGTGAAGGTGATGACGAACGTCGCAATGATGTATTTGCCCAGATCGGCGGTGATGACGGTAGGAAACACGAGATGCAGAATATCGCCTCCGCCGATCAGCTGATAACTTGTGATGGCGGTATAGGCAAAGAGAATAGCGATTACACCCAGCACCCGGGCTGCCTGGTTGTAGCGCGCCTCCAGCAAGTCAGGAATGGTGAATTGTGCAAACTTGCGGGCGCGGGGCGCAATGAAATAGATGAGCAGCAGTCCGGCCCAGCCGCCACCGGACTGCCACAGCGCCGCAAAACCATGCTTGTAGGCATTCTCCGCGCCGCCCAGCAGCGAACCGGATCCGATCCACGAAGAGAGCAGCGTAAACACCAGCACAAACGCCGGCAGGGAACGCCCAGCCACCAGGTAATCCGCTTTGGTCCGCGTCTTACGAAGCCGGGATAGGGAAACGCTGAGCAGCGTAACTACGATGATGCCAAGCACTCCGGCATAAAAAGCATGAACCGACATTGCTTTCCTCGTTGCCTACAGAAACATTCATGGTTTGACCGCTGGCACGTTGCTGAAAAGAACCGTTCGTATCAACGCATAGCCTGGAAGTGAATGACTGTTTGTACCACGGCATAACTTCAGTCTTGGGCGTGTTCCGAAGGCTCTCGGTTCCAGCTACCGGGAATAATCCCGCGCCCCAAACAAGGCCGTGCCAATCCGCACCTGGGTAGCGCCCTCAGCAATGGCCACAGAGAAGTCGTGTGACATACCCATCGACAGTTCGGGAAACGATAGTCGAGGATGCGCACTCGTCAGCTGGTCGCGCAACTGCCTCAGTCGTGCAAAGTAAGGCTGCACGGCCGCGAGATCCTCAAGGTAAGGAGGAACCGTCATCAACCCACGAAGATCAAGGCCCGGCAAGTCCGGTAGCCGCTCCAGTAGGGAACCGAGCTCTGCCGACTCCGGCACCAACCCCGCCTTCGACTCCTCAGAACTCAACTTGATCTCGATTAGCACGGCAAGCCGCCGGCCGAGGCGCGTGGCTGCCGCATGCAGCCGCTCTGCCAGCGAAACGGAATCCAGCGTATCTACCGAAGAAAACAACTCAGCCGCTTTTGCTGCCTTGTTTGATTGCAGATGACCAATCAGGTGGAACTCAACCCCGGGCAGCGCACCCAGCTCTGCCTGCTTCTGCTGAAACTCTTGTACCTTGTTCTCGCCAAAGAGGCGCAGACCCAAATGGGCAGCCGCCGACACCGCGGACGCCGGGTGCATCTTCGACACCGCCATCAGGGAAATTTCGCTGCGCGGCCGGCCCGCCGCGCGGCAGGCGGCCGCAATCTGCTCTTCAATGCGACTAAGGTTTTCCCCCAGGGCAGACTCGGTCACCGGGTCATCTGCCGTGTTCTTCAAGGTATTTCTCCACCTCAAGAGCGGCCATGCAGCCCGAGCCGGCTGCACTAATGGCTTGGCGGTACCGGCGATCCTGCACATCTCCACAGGCAAACACGCCCGGAATTTTGGTGAACACCTGGTCGGTAGTACGGATGTACCCGTCATCATCCAGGTCAATCCATCCCTTGAACATCCGGGCATTGGGATCATGGCCGATCCCCAGGAACATCGCGCTCACCGGCAAGGTCGACTCATCGTGTGTGAGCGTGTTCCGCAGCCGCAAACCGGTGACCTCTTTCTGCTCCACCCCCAGCACTTCTTCGACCGCTGTATTGGTAAGAAACTCGATCTTGGCGTGCCCCATCGCCCTTTCCAGCATGATCTTTGAAGACTTGAATTGCTCCCGCCGGTGAATCAGCGTCACCTTCGAAGCAAACCGGGTTAGGAACAACGCCTCTTCCATTGCGGAGTCGCCGCCGCCAACCACTGCGATCTCCTTACCAGAGAAGAAGAACCCATCGCAGGTGGCGCACGAACTCACTCCGTGCCCGATCAGCGCCTGCTCACTCGGCAAACCCAGCCACCGTGCCGAAGCACCACTGGCAATGATCAGGGTCCGCGTATGGATGACCTCCTTGCCGATGTTGAGCACGAATGGACGTTTGCTGAGATCGACCGACTGCAAGTGGCCCATCTGCAGGTCCGCGCCAAAACGCGTAGCCTGCGTTTTCATGCGCTCGATCAGTTCTGGGCCCTGGATCCCTTCGGGCCAACCGGGAAAATTCTCCACCAGTGTCGTGATCGAGAGCTGGCCACCAGGCTCATGCCCTTCCAATACCAGTGGTTTGAGATTGGCGCGGGCCGCATAGATAGCAGCCGTAAGACCGGCGCAGCCGGTGCCGAGGATAACGGTTTCGCGAATATTGTCAGACATAGGGACTCTTTGATTCTAACCGCCCCCAAAGGGTGCAAGGGACCCTGAGGAACCTGGGCTTCAAAACCGCCCCGCAACCCCACATTGGGTCAACGTCCTTGGACGAACTGCCGGGCGCCCCCGATCTCACGACGTTTCTCCGGTCGGCAGTCGTGGGGGCCAACAAACCCACCCTCAACCGAGGCATAAGATAAAGGCATGGCAAATTTGACCCTGATCTATGGCATGCGGCTGCTGCCCTCTGAAGAAGCAGTCGAGGTGGGGGACGCCACTGTAACCCTGAAAAACGGCAAAGAAGCGCACGTTACCATGCACGTACTCGAAGGCAGCCGGGAACAGATCGAAAGCCAACTGCGCCAGAGTATCGAAGCCTTCTTTGACTTCTACCCCGAGATTTGAGGCTCACAGGCTGAACAGTAGCCTCTGGACATGGTCCAAATGCCATCGGTGATGCATCTAAGGAGTACGTGCTCAGGAGAGTGTTCGAATGGCTGAATCGCCGGCAAATACCAAAGATGTGGCGCCGCCTTCCTTAGTGAAGAATCCGAAGGACCGCCCCAGGGTCGTAGTTGTCGGAGGCGGCTTCGCCGGCCTGAGCGCCGGGATGGCGCTCTCCAAACTGCCGGTCGACGTTACCCTGATCGATCGCCGCAACCACCATACCTTTCAGCCCCTGCTCTACCAGGTCGCGCTCGCGGTGCTCTCCCCCGCGGACATCGCCCAGCCCATCCGCTCCATCTTCTCCAACAAAAAAAACGTAGAAGTGCTGATGGACGAGGTCGTCCACCTCGATCCCGAAAACCAACGGGTCGAACTGGGTAGCGGCGCCAACCTGGAATACGACTACCTGATCCTCGGCACCGGTTCTACCCATTCCTACTTCGGTAAGAACGAGTGGGCTGCCAACGCACCCGGCCTCAAGACCGTGGAAGATGCCACCGAGATTCGCCGCCGCGTGCTGCTGGCTTTCGAACTTGCCGAGCGCGAGATGGTAGAGACTGGCTCTCACCCGATGCTGAACTTCGTAATCATCGGCGGCGGCCCCACCGGTGTGGAACTGGCAGGCGCCATCAGCGACATTTCCAAGCTCTACATGCGGCACGATTTCCGCCACATCGATCCGGCCAGGGCGCGGGTGATGATCCTGGAAGGCTCGCCGCGCATCCTGGCCGCTTATCCCGAAGATCTCTCTGCCAAAGCTGTGGAGCAGCTAAAGCAGCTCGGCGTTGAGGTGCACACCGGCCAAACCGTGATGGATGTGCAACCCGGTTATGTTGTGGTCGGCGGCAAGCGCATTGATGCCGTCGTCACCCTTTGGGCGGCTGGCGTCCAGGCATCACCATTGGCCAAAATGCTTGGTTGCCCTACGGATCGGCGCGGCTGCGGAGTCGTCAATGGCTTTCTCAACCCGGATGGCTACAAAAACGTCTTCATCTGCGGCGATCTGGCGCACTTCGAGCAAGACGGACGCCAGGTGCCCGGCGTGGCTCAGCCCGCCATGCAGATGGGCCGCCACGCAGCAAAGATGATCAGCCAGGATATGGATGGCAAACCCCGCACCGAATTCCGCTACTGGGACAAAGGCGACATGGCCACCATCGGGCGCCAGGCCGCCGTCGCCAACTTGCGTTGGCCCTTCAAAGCGCATTGGTCAGGAACCATCGCCTGGCTCTCCTGGGTCACCGTCCACCTGTTCTTTCTGGTCGGCTTCCGCAATCGAGTCTCCGTCTTCATCTCCTGGGCCTGGACATATCTCACGTTCAACCGCGGAGCCCGTCTCATTACCGGCAGCCCGATCCTTCCCGGATGGGGACAGCAAGCTGGCATTCGCCCCCAGGTGATGCGGCCTCCCATGGATACCACCTCACCGCTCCCGGGCCTGGCGGCCAACAACCCGGCAGCCAAAGAGCCCGAAGAGAGCAGGCAGGCGCTGCACACGTAAAGACAAAAAGCAGCCGATAGGCTGCTCTTTTTGTCCGTGTCCTGTTATGCATTATGCAACGAACGATGGGTGCCCCACATCTCGCTCGTATTTCGCGAGATGTGGGATTCCACGAACCTCCAGGCGGGAACCGGCTGTGTCTAGGCGGGAACTGGTTGCGTCGTATTCACCTTCACCTGCGTTAACCAACCAAAGCGGTCCGGCCTGAGCCCGTGCGCAATCCCCAGGTACTCCTCGGAAAGCAGCTTGCTGATAGGCCCGATCGTCCCATCGCCAATCGGAATGCGATCGACCGATCGAATCGGCGCCACTTCTGCTGCCGTACCGCTGAAGAACGCCTCGTCCGCGATATAGAGCAACTCCCGCGGCATCGCCTGCTCCACCACGGGAATCCCGAGGTGGCGTGCCATGGTCAGCACCGAATCGCGCGTGATCCCCGACAGCACCGAGTTCGCCAGCGGAGTGGTATAGATCACACCGTTGCGCACCACAAACAGGTTCTCGCCCGAGCCCTCAGAAAGATTGCCAAACACGTCCAGCGCAATCCCTTCCGAGTAGCCATTCGCGTCCGCTTCCATACGTATCAGTTGCGAGTTCAAATAGTTCCCGCCCGCCTTCGCCAGCGCCGGCAGTGTGTTGGGCGCCATCCGGTTCCAGGACGAGATGCACACATCCGCCCCGTCTTCGCCGGCCACGTATTTGCCCCACGAGTAGTTCGCGATGAACACTTCCGTGGGAGTGCCCTTGGGGCTTACGCCCATTTCGCCGTATCCGCGCAGCGCGATCGGCCGAATGTAGCAGGGAGCGACACCATTGCTTTCCACCAGGCCTACGACTGCGTTCGTCAGCTGTTCCAGCGAATAAGGCACCGGCATGCGGTAAATCTTGGCCGAATCCAGCAGCCGCTGCATGTGCTCCGGCAGCCGGAAAATCGCAGCCCCTTGTGGCTGTGCGTAGCAGCGAATCCCTTCGAAGACAGAAGAACCATAGTGAACCACATGGCTCATGACATGAATCTGCGCCTTGTCCCAGGGCACGAGATTCCCGTTGTGCCAGATCTTGGCGGTAGGCTGTATAGGCATCGACAACCGCTCCCTTCGGTTGAAAGATCGATTATATCGTCGTGCCTAGTAAGCTGGTTGTAAGTTCATGTATATGGACACGCCGGCCAACATCGCGCTGCAAACGATCCACTCCAATTACGCGCGCTTTTCCCTGCTTGCCCTGAGTTCCATCTTCTTCCTCGTGGATCCGTTCGCCGCCATCCCCGCGTTTTTGGCGATTACGGAGGGATCGGATAGGAAGCGCCACCAGCGAATGGCGCGCAAAGGCGCTCTCACCTGCTTCATCGTTCTGACCACGTTCGCTCTGGCCGGCAAGTTCATCTTCCGCATGTTCGGCATCACGCTTCCCGCCTTCGAAATCGCTGGCGGTGTGATCCTGCTCCTTATCGGCATCGACATGATCGAGGCCCGCCGCTCACCCACCCAGGAATCGAGCGATGAAACCGCGGAAGCTACTGCCAAAGACGACGCTGGCATCGTCCCTCTGGGTATACCCATGCTGGCCGGCCCGGGAGCCATCTCAAGCGTGATGGTGCTGGTAGGCCAGGCTACTAAGCTCTGGGAGATGGGAGTGGTGTTGGCCGCCATCCTGGTGACCGCAACCCTGAGTTACCTGATCCTGAGCGGAGCCAACCGGGTGAGGGGGATCATGGGGGAAACCGGCATCCGTATCCTCGTCCGCATCATGGGCTTGCTTTTGGTGGCCTTAGCGGTCCAATTCTTCGTAAACGGCCTCACCGACCTGGGTCTCATCGCCAGGCTTGAATAGCCAGGGACGTTGAGCAGTAGGAACTTCTGAAGGAGTGCAGTGAATTCCCACATCTCCCGACTGGAAAACGTCGTGAGATATTGGGCACC